>CAYVQK010000024.1:0-7877 GCA_964454145.1 uncultured Oceanicola sp.
AAAGCGTCGGCTATCAGACCCGCGACCTGCTCGAGGCGATGCACGCCGACTGGAGCGGGGCGGAGGAGACGGCGCTGCGCGTGGATGGCGGAATGTCTGCTTCCGATTGGGCGATGCAGTTTTTGTCCGACATCATTGGCGCCCCGGTGGACCGCCCGAAGGTGCTCGAGACCACGGCGATGGGGGCGGCCTGGCTCGCGGGTCAGCGCGCCGGCGTGTACCCGGACCAGGCCGGTTTCGCCAAGACCTGGGCGCTGGACCGCAGCTTCTCTCCCGCCATGGCCGAGGAGGACCGAGAGGCCAAGTACGCCCGCTGGAAGCGCGCGGTTAACGCAACCCTCGGCTTCTGATCGTTCCGTTAGGACGCCGAGCCTATGTCATCCGACATGTGCATGGGTTGTGCATGGGCTGTGCATGCAATGTGCATGAGGTGTTGCCCGTCGATTTCGGTGGTTAACGGCCTGCCACCTGGTCCAGCGCACGGCGCAACTGATCGGCGGAAATCCCCTCCAGCGCCCCCTCCACCCTGGCATGGGTCTCCCGCCAGATCGGCACCGCTTCCTTGAGCAGCTCCCGGCCTGCGTCGGTGAGGGTCAACCTCTTGGCGCGTTTGTCTTTTTCGTCCGGCTGCTGCACCATCAGGCCCCGTCGTTCCAGCACCTTCACCGAGGCCGTCAGCGTGGTTCTGTCCATCCCCAGCTGACCGGTGAGATCCGTCAGGCGAGGGGGCTCCGGCCGGTTCAGGCTCATCAGCAGGCTGAACTGCCCGTTGGTGAGGTTAAGTGGCCGGAAAACCTCATCAAATATCCGCGCCAACTGCCGCGCCGCCCGCTGTGCCCGAAGGCAGAGGCAGGCCCAGCCGACCTCGTGGGTCACGTCGAGAGGGAGTTCGGGGTCCATGGCATCCTTATGTTGATATCAACTTTAAAGCCTGTCAATCTGAACCGGAAATGCGTCAACAGGAAGGTGATTGCAATGGCATACGTTCAGGGGTTCCTTCTCGCCGTGCCCGAGGAAAACAAGGAAAAATACAAGATAATGGCCGAAGAGGCGCTGGAGATGTTCAAGCGGCTCGGCTGCATCGGCTTCCAGGAAAACTGGGGACTCGATGTACCCGACGGCAAGGTGACGAGCTTTCCCATGGCGGTGAAGCTGGAGGAGGGCGAAGTCTGCCTGTTCTCCTGGATCATCTGGCCCGACAAGGCCACTGCCGATGAGGCCCACAAGAAGATGGTCGAAGAGATGGATGGCCAGGAGATGCCCGAGATGCCTTTCGACGGAATGCGGATGATGTGGGGTGGCTTCGAGCCCTTGGTGGCCTGGGGCGAAGGCTCGGTTCAATGATCCGCCAAGCCCTTGCGATAATGGCATTAGTTGTCGGTCCGCCGCTCTTGGCGCAAGACCTGGCGCTGGACACGACCAAGACGGATCTGTCCACGCTGAAGGCCGGCACCTACACCCTCGATCCGGCCCACTCGAGCCTCATTTTCGAGGTCGACCACATCGGTATCTCGATCTTCCGCGCCAGCTTCGACAGTTTCACCGCGAGCATCGAGCTCGACCCGGCCGATCCCACGACCGCCATGCTGAAGGCCCAAATCGACGTGTCGTCGCTGGATATTCCAACACCGGAGCCGGAAGGCTTTCGCGCCATGCTGCTCGCGCCGCCATGGTTCGACTTGGCGAACCATCCGCAGATCTTGCTGGAAAGCGCGGCAATCCGCCTCACCGGCGAAAAGGCGGCGGAGGTGCAGGGCACGCTCTCGATCAACGGAAAAACGGCGCCCATCTCGATGCAGGTCACCGCACTCGGCGGATGGGAAGGCAACCAGTACGACCCCAATGCGCGCGTCGGATTCCACGCAGAGGGCAGCTTCTCGCGGTCGGCGATCGGCTTCGACGTCGGGCTGCCTCCGCCGGGCACCACCATGGGGGTGTCGGACGAGGTGAAATTCTCGGTGGATGCCGAGTTCACCGGCCCGCCCTGGGAGGGCTGACACGTCGTTAACGGGACATTTGCAATTTGATGAGAATGTCTCCGCATTGACGCCGGATGCGGCAGGGGGCAGCGTGTCGCCGATGACAGATCACGCCGCCACACCCGCCCCGCCCGCCGGTTTCACCGCGCTCCCCTTGCTGTGCCCGGTCGATGAGACGATGGGGCCGTGGTACCTGCGCGAGAACGACGACGGCTCCCGGACCGTGGGCTTTCGCGTGGCGGAGCGCCATCTCAACGTCAACGGCGTCTGCCACGGCGGGGTGACGGCGACCTTCGCTGATATCCTCGCCCGGGTGTTCAACGAGACCTACAGCGGCACGCCTGGCAACGCGCCACTTGTGGGCAAGATGGCCACCATCACACTGGATATAGATTACCTCGGCCCGGGCCATCTCGGCGCCTGGATCGAGGCAACGCCCGAGGTGGTGAAACGCACGGGCAAGATGTTGTTTACCCAAGCGCTCATAACAGACGGCGCCACTGCCATCGCCCGCTGCAAGGCGATCTACCGGCTCTTCAACCAAAAGGGCGGGACCGACTGACGCCGGACCCGCCCGCTTCGAGGGAACTGGTCTGTCTCAGGCGACGAGCGTCACCGTGGAGGCGAAGAACATGGCCTGGCTCACGGCAAGGCGCACCTGCTCTTCGGTATAGGGCTTGGTGATGAGAAACACCGGCTCGGGCTTCTCGCCCGTCAACAGGCGCTCGGGGAAGGCGGTGATGAAGATCACCGGCATTTCGCCGAATTCCTGCAGGATGTCGTTGACTGCCTCGATGCCGGAGCTGTTGTCGGCCAGCTGGATGTCAGCGAGGATCATGTCCGGGCGTTCCTGCTGCGCCAGTTGCACCGCACCCTTGTGGGTGCGGGCCACGCCTGTCACCCGGTGGCCCATCTGGCTCACCACGGTCTCGAGATCCATCGCGATGATCGCCTCGTCCTCGATCACCATCACCTTGCCGCTGATCGACTTGGCCATCTCTTCCTGAGCGGTGGCCACCATCTCCTCGGCCTCTTCCTCGGTCGAGTTCGTGATCTCACCGATCTGGGCATAGGAGAACTGCTCGATCGTGTAGAGCAGCAGGGCTTCCCGCGTGCCCGGTGTCAGTGGCGCCATGTGCCGGTGGGCCTGCGCCGCGAGGAAGCTGTCGCCTTCGGACGCGTTCACCGGCGCGCCGGAGCTTGTCCAGATGGCGTGAAAGGCAGAGAAGAGGGCGACGCGGGGGCTGCGGGAGCGGTCCCCGAGGTCCGGGTCGTCCAGCATCGCCTCGAGGGTTGCCGCTGCATAGGCGTCACCCGACTTCTGGCTCCCGGTCAGCGCCCTGGAGTAGCGGCGCAGGTAGGGAAGTTCCCGAGCTATGCCGTCCGCAAAGCTTTCGGAAGGTGCACTGTTCATATTGCCTTACCCGTTTTTTATTGGCGTTCCGGAACCAAACGTGGGTTCTCGGCGTTTGGTTCCAAATTAAAATGTGACACAGGGAAAAATTTTGGGAACCACAGGGCCTGACGGGGGTTATGGCCACGCACGGGCTTACGTGATGGTGGGTCAGGGACGCAGAAAGGTTGGAAGGCAAAGATGAAAGAGCAGCATAAACAGGCAAATGAGGGGCTGCGCCGGCAGATCGACGAGAATCTGAGGCGTGTCTTCCAGGCCCAGGTGGAGGAGGACGTGCCCGATCGCTTCACCGACCTGCTCAACCGTCTCCGGCAACAGGATGCGGGGGATGGGTCCAGCAAATGACATCAGCCGCAGCCGAGCTACCGCCGACCGATCCCCGGGAGGAGATCGTCGAGCACCTCCCCGCGATGCGCGCATTCGCCATGAGCCTCGCCCGCAATTCTGCGCAGGCCGATGACCTTGTTCAGGACGCCGTCGTCAAGGCCTGGAGCAACTTCGACAAGTTCAAGGTGGGCACCAACCTGCGTGCCTGGCTCTTCACCATCCTGCGCAACACCTTCTACTCCGCGCGTCGCAAGTCGGGCCGCGAAGTGGCCGACATCGACGGCGTAATGGCGGGCAACCTTGCGTCGAAGCCCGATCATGATGGTCGCCTCGCGCTTTCCGATTTCCAGCGGGCCTTCGCAACCCTTCCCGATGAACAGCGCGAAACCCTCTGGCTCGTCGGCGCCCTCGGCATGTCCTACGACGAGGCGGCCGAAACCTGCGGCTGTGCCGTCGGCACGGTGAAGAGCCGCGCCAACCGGGCGCGGGCACGGCTTGCGGAGATCCTGCAACTCAGCGACGACGAGGAACTGGAACTCACAGACCAGAGCACGATGGCCGTGGTGGCAGCGAGCAATACCCCACTCGGGTAAACGCAGGGAGCGAGGGCGTGAAGGCTATCGCACAATCGCTGGTTTTCCGGGTTGCCGTGATGCTCACCGTGGCGCTGCTTCCGGTGGGCATCATCGCTCTCATGCAGACCGCCAACGTGTCGCGGCAGGCCAGCGAGCTCAATCGCTCGGCCCTGTTCGGTCGCACCGTGGCGGACGTGGAAGACATGCGCGACCTAATGCATGGCGGTTTCGCGTCTGCCCGCGTGCTCGCGACGTCGGTGGTTGGCCTGAGGGAGGATCCCGCTGCCTGCTCGGATCTGATGCGCCAGTTGATCGACAGGAGCGTTGTCTTCACACTGGCCATGTTCGTCGACACCAATAATACAACAAGCTGCAATTCGCGTGGCGAAACCTACGATATTACCGGTTCGGAGTTCGCCGCCAAGATGGGTCAGGACCGTGTGCCCATGGCCGACTTACTGAAGCGAGGCAGGGTGAGCGGAACCGAGGTGATGGTGCTCGGCTACCCTGTGTACCAGGATGGCGTCTATCTCGGGTTCGTTTCGATCTCGATCGACGAAGAGGATCTGACCGAACGGGGCAACGCGGCCGACGTGCCCGGCGACGGCGAGATGGAGCAGAAGCCGCTGGATCTGGTGACCTTCACCGACGAAGGACGCGTTCTTCTGGCCAGCAGCGATGCCGAGACTCTGGAGCGCGAACTGCCCGCCGACATCTCGCTCGCGGCTTTGGCCGGCGGCGGGGTGACGGCCTTCGCCAGTGACAACGTGGCAGGGCAGGCCCGCATCTACACCCTCGTGCCGATCATCCCCGGGCTTGTCCATGCCATCGCCATCTGGGAAGACCGGACGCCAAGCGGACTGAACTGGTACAGCGCCGCGGTGTTTCCGATCCTCATGTGGATCATCTCGCTCGGCGTGGCCTACATCGCCGTGCATCGGCTTGTGCTCGTTCACATCCGTCGCCTGCGGGCCCGGATGATCCGGTTCGCCGCCGGACACAGAAGCCTCAACACCGCGGGCGACGTGTCCGACAGGGCCCCCTCGGAACTGCGGGAGATGAATGAGACCTTCTCCAGCATGGCCGAAACCATCCTGCGAGACGAGGCCGAGCTGGAAGACGGGCTGCACGAGAAGAACCTCCTGCTGCGCGAGATCCACCACCGGGTGAAGAACAACCTCCAGCTCATTGCGTCAGTGATGAACATGGAAATCCGGAAGGCCGAAGGCGAGGAAGCGCGCACGACGCTGCGCCGCATTCTCGACAGGGTTCTGGGGCTCGCCACCGTTCACTCGAGCCTCTACCAGACGTCGCGCCTGTCGGTCGTGCATGCCGATCTGCTGCTGAACGCCATCCTGCGGCAGACGCTCTCCACAGCGCTGCCCAAGGAGGCGGGCGTGCGCCCCTCCATGGACATCGAGGGTCTGACGATCGCGCCCGACCAGGCGGTGCCGGTGGCGCTGCTGACCACCGAGGCGGTGACCAATGCCACCAAACACATGGGGCACCCCGACGGCCCCGGCTCGGCATGGCTGACGATCCGACTTGAGGAACTGCCCCCCGGAGAGGCCCCACAGGTTGACGATGGCCAGACCCCGCAGGCCTGGGCAAGGCTGGTCGTTGCGAATTCGATCGGCGCTCCCCTGAGCCGCGATTACACGCCGCCCTCGAGCAACGGGCTCGGCAGCCAGTTGATCCGCGCCTTTGCCGCACAACTCGGCGGGCGGTTGGAAATCGAGCAGGATGACACCTCGTTCAACCTCTCGGTCACCTTTCCGATCGAGGATCAGCCCAAAGGTACGCCCGAAGCACCCATCGCCCCCGGTGAACGCACCCAGCCGCCTCAGGATCTCCCGAAAGCTCTGCGCGAAGGCAACGCGGCATGAGTGCCGCGGGCGACCCTGCGCCCGCCCCGGAGGAGCGAGGCGAGCCGCAGCTGCTCATCACGGCCCGCGAGGCCTATCCTGCCTTCGAGCGTGTCGTGCTAGCGGCCAAGAGACGCGTGAACATGAGCTTCCGCATCTTCGATCTGCGCACACGCCTCCGGAGCGAGGAGGGCAGGGCAGTGGGCACCAGCTGGGCGGATCTACTGGCCCATGTTCTGAAGCGAGGGGTGGATGTTCGCCTGATCGTTGCCGACTTCGACCCCGTCGGCGCACCGGATCTGCATCGCGGCACCTGGCGCACGGTGCGGCAATGCGCTGGCCTGCGCGAAATTGCCGGGCAGACCGGCACCGGGCGCCTCGAGGTGTTCGCCGCCCGGCACCCCGCCCGGATCGGTGCGGTGCCGGGCGCCATGCTCTGGCCGGTGGCCGCGTGGAAGCTGCACAAGGCGGTGAAGCTGCTGAACGGGCTTGCCCGGGATGAGCGCCGACGGTTCGTCACCGAGGCGCCGCGCCTCAGGCCGCACCTGAAGCTCGGGGGCGAGGATGAGGCCGAGGTCGTGAAGGCCGATTGGTGGCACAGCTTCCGGATGACCCCGGTGACGCACCACCAGAAGCTCGCGGTCATCGACGGCGAAGTGCTCTATGTCGGGGGCCTCGATCTCGATGAACGGCGCTGGGATACGCCCGGTCATGACCAGCCCGCCCGAGAGACCTGGCACGACATCCAGATGCTCTTCCATGATCGGGAGCTGGCCCGCACGGCCGAGCGCCACCTGGACAATTTCACCGTGCAAACGGCGGGTGAGGGCCACGAACCGGAGGGTGTGGCCCATCCCGGCACCTCGGGCGCGGAAGTGCCGCGCTTCCTGACCACCCTCTCCAAACCCGCCCGTTTCGCGCCCTTCCGTTTCTCTCCCAAGAAGCTGTCTTCAGGCCTGTTCGATGCCCATGTCGCGCGGGTGCACGAGGCGGAGCGGCTGATCTACCTCGAGACCCAGTTCCTGCGCGACCGCAAGTTCGCCCGCGAGCTCGCGCGTCGTGCGAGAACCGAGCCGAACCTCCGCCTTGTTCTCGTCATCCCGGCGGCGCCGGAGGAGGTCGCCTTTGCAAGCGGCGGCCCTGACGCCCGCTATGGGGAGTTCTTGCAGTCCTATTGCATCCGGATGCTTCGAAAGGCCTTCGGCAAGCGTTTCTTCGCGCTGTCGCCTGCGCAACGGCGGAGGCCCGGAGACGACGCGGAGGAAGCGGGAGAGGCGGCGCTCGGTACCGAAGACGGCGCTGGCCGGGAGAACGGTGGAATCGGTCGGGTCGCGTTGCGCGGCGCGCCGATGATCTACGTCCACGCCAAGCTCTCGGTCTTCGACGAGACGGCGGCGATCGTCTCCTCGGCCAATCTCAACGGACGGAGCCTGCATTGGGATACCGAAGCGGGCGTGGAACTGACACGCCCGGAGACCGTGGAAATGATCCGCGAGCGGGTTCTTGACCATTGGTATCCCGACGCGCGCGGCTCCCTGCGCGAAGAAATGATGGATCCGGCCCGTGCCTTCGAGGCCTGGGTCGGCGCCGCGCGCCAGGATGCGGGACGGGTGCCGGAAGCGCGCGAGGGCTACCTGCTGCCATACGACATCCGCCCGGGACGCCGCTTTGGCGTTGCGGTGCCGGGCATTCCCGAAGAAATGGTCTGACCCGGGCC
>CAYVQK010000024.1:7977-14908 GCA_964454145.1 uncultured Oceanicola sp.
GGCCCCAGGTAGGGTACGAAGTTGACCGCAAAGGCGGAGACACCCCAGAGGATCGGCGAGCCCATGCCGATGACGATCATCGCGGCCGCCACGGCGAGACCGAGGCAGGCGTTGATGAGGGTGATGGTGATGAAGTAGCGAGAGACCATATGCTCGGCCGTCACGAGCGAGGCCCTGTAGCGGTCCCGCGCATCTGGGTTCCGTCCGCCGAGCGTCTTGGACGCCCAGGCGTAGATGCTGTCGCGGGTGAAGAGGAAGAAGAACAGCACGCCTGTGTAGATCATCAGCTGTGCGGCGATGGTGGGAGCCATGGCAATGGCGTCGATCGCGGAAGGCAGGGCCACCGCCGCACCGCCTTCGGCTTCGCTTGCGCCTTCCTCCCCATCTGGGTCGATCGCCTCCTTCACGTCCTCGGTCATC
Organism: uncultured Oceanicola sp.; assembly: GCA_964454145.1. Classification (GTDB taxonomy): domain Bacteria; phylum Pseudomonadota; class Alphaproteobacteria; order Rhodobacterales; family Rhodobacteraceae; genus Vannielia. The sequence goes on from CAYVQK010000024.1 coordinate 8,398, forward strand.
TGGTCGAGGCCGCGGAGCATGTCCTGGAGCTGGCGAAGTGTCTCCTGCAGCTCATTCCAGACGATCGGAAGCTTGTCGAGGGCCCGCCAGATGACAGGCTCGAAGAGCAGGGCAAGGGTGGTCAGAAGCACCAGGACAAAGGCAAGCACCGCGCCGGCAGCGGCAGAGCGAGGCAGGCCGATACGCAGGAAAACCCCGATGGCCGGGGAAAGAATGATTCCCGTGATCAGCGCCAGAACGGTGGGAGCGAGGAAATAGGCGCCGGCCTTCAACGCGGCGATGGTCATGATCGCGGCGATGATCATGAGCGGTATGGATATCGAGCGATTGGCGATCACGGCTTTCATCTCCTCGGGGGCAAGGGCAGGAGTTTTACGTTCTGGCTGGGACTTTCACGGAAAACCCCCGGTGACCGGTCGATCCGGCCCCGGGGGGCACTCGTCAAAAGGTGGAAGCGCCCCCTAGAGGAGGCGCTTCCGGTCGGTCGAAATCAACCGTCTTCGTACTCGGGGAAGCTTTCCAGTTGCTCCTCGGTGGTGTTGACGTAGGCGCGAAGCTCGTCACCATCCGACTGCTTCTGGAGCGAGATGCCCTTGAAGCTGATCGCGACAGGCTTTTCGCCAATGCCGAGGAAACCACCCACGTCGATCACCGCATCGGTCACGACGCCATCGGAGGAAATGAGCACCTCAGAGATCTCGCCGACACGGTTGTCTTCCGGGTCATACACGGCCAGGCCTGTCAGGTCTTCCGAGGACAGTTCGGTGACCATCACCTCGGAGTAACCCTCGCGACTGAAGCCGGTCATGTCGCCTTCATCAGAAGCGTCGGCCATTTCCGTCTCGCCCTCGACGGCAGCTTCGGTTCCGTCGGCAGCTTCGGCCATCTCGGCTTCGGCTTCCTCGCCCGTGGCTTCCATTTCGGTGCCGGCTTCGGCCATTTCAGCCTCGGCTTCGTCACCGGCGGCATCGACCTCGGCACCGGCTTCGGCCATCTCTTCACCGGCTTCGTCAGCCGCGGCGTCGACTTCAGCGCCAGCCTCGGCCATCTCTTCACCGGCTTCTTCGGCGGTTTCTTCCACCGCGTCGCCAGCCTCCGCGACTTCCTCCTGGACCGCTTCGCCAGCAGCCTCTGCCTCTTCGCCGGCTTCGGCCATTTCGGCTTCAGCCTCTTCGCCAGCCTGCTCCATGTCGGTCTCGGCGTCGGCGACCTCTTCGGTCATCTCTGCGTCGGCGGCATTGTCGCCGGTCTCGGCCATCTCGGCCTCTTCGCCGGGCGTTTCCTCGAGGGGCTCGGCAACGGTGCCATCCGCAGCCTCAGCCTGCTCCATCTCCGCGGCGGAGTCGGAGTATTCGAACGCCGGCGCCTGATCGAGTGCTTCCCGGCTGGAAGCAACCGTCACGAAGTAATCGCCGGGGGAATCGCTGTCAGTCACGAGCTGGAGGGAGTCCATGGTCAGGGCGACGGGCTTCTCGCCGATGCCGAGAAAGCCGCCGATGTCCACGATGACGCCTTGGACTTCGCCGCTGCGGGCGAGGATCACGTCGCTGATCTCACCGATGTCTTCCCACTCGGCTTCCGCCTGGGCGACACCTTCTTCGCCATACTCCATCTCTTCCGACATCGCGTAGACGCGCTTGCCGATGAAGTCGCTGGCCATCACGTTCTGGGCGTCTGCGGTCGTGAGGAAGCCGCTGTCAGCCATCACCTCGGTGCCGGCTTCGGCGTTGGTCGTGCTTTCCGGCGCTGTCGTGTCCTGCGCAAATGCAGGCATGCACAGCGACGCGGTGAGCGCGGTCGTTGCAAGAATGCGTTTCATTGGGTCTCTCCGAATTTCTGGTTTCAGAAACTGCGACGTTGCGCCGCTTGTGGAGAGTGAACCGGAGAGGGTGAGGTTTGTTCCTGAGATAAATTCCTGCTTGTGAAGGAACAATTACGTCGGCCGTGCGTTTGCGCGCCCGGTTACACAATCTCGTCGGCGGGGAATTGCCGATTGCTCATTCATGGGTGAATTGAAAAGAAAAAGGGGCGCCGTCTGGGCGCCCCTTGCTTGATCGTTAATCGAACCCTTTCGGGTCAGGGAGTCCGCCCGCGCATTGCCCGGGCCACCATGGCGACCACGAACAGGACGAGGAACACGAAGAAGAGCACCTGGGCAATGCCGGCGCTGGCGCTGGCGATACCACCAAAGCCGAACAGCGCGGCGATCAGGGCGATGACGAGGAAGGTAAGAGCCCATCCAAGCATTGATCTTTCCTTTCATTTCTATGTCGGGGAATTCGAGATTTCCCACTCTTGGGCTGACAACCTCGACGGCTGAGGTCCGGTTCCAAAAATAGTTTTCACAATAGGCGGGGAACCTTTGAGAGCGATCTCGGTTGAATTGTCGAATGACACACCTGAATTGAAAGGGAGACGTCAGATGGCACAGGCCAAGACGACCGCCACTACACCGGAAACCAGCCCGTCGGATGAAGTGTCCGCGCAGATCGCCGCATTGAAATCCGATATCGCTAGCCTCAGCAATGCAGTTGCCGAACTGGGCCGCGCCAAGAAGTCGGAGTTCGAAGCATATGCGAAGGGAAAAGCCGCCGAGGCCAAGGCCAAGGCCCAGGAAGGCGCAGACTACATGAAGCACAATGCCGAATACGCCTACGGCAAGGCCAACGACTTCGTCGTCGAGCGCCCGGCCACCGCCATCGGCATCGCGGCCGCTGTCGGCTTCCTGATCGGCCACTTCTCGTCGCGCAAGTAACATGCTGGCACGACTGCAAATGAGCCTGGCGCAGGGCCTGCGCCGGGTCGCCTTCTCCGCGGGTGCGGGGATCTGCTTTCTTGTGGGGGCGGCGTTTCTCACGGTGGCGGGTTGGATCTATCTGATCGAGACGACATCGACACAGGCGGCCGCACTCATCATCGGTGCCATCTGGTTCGCGCTGGGCTTCCTGATGCTGGGCATGGCCCGGCTCCGTCCCGCTCCGCCGCCCGCCACACGGCCCGCCCAACCGGCGGGGGCATTCGGGCTGGCAGAGGCCTTCCTCTTCGGCCTTCAGGCCGGGCGAAGCACAACCAAAGGAAAATAAGCCATGGCGACGGCCTGCGAGAACTGCCCGCTTCGCAAGAAACCCATCTTCAAGGAGCTCTCCTCGCGCGAACTGCGATTCATGAGCGAGTTCAAGTCAGGCGAGCTCAGCGTCGAGCCGGGCACGCCAATCCTGATGGAGGGCTCGAACAGCCCGCAGCTCTACACCACGCTGCGTGGCATGGGGTTGCGCTACAAGTTGCTCGAGAGCGGCGAGCGGCAGGTTGTCAACTTCGTCTTCCCCGGAGATTTTCTAGGTCTCCAGGCGGCAGTGATGGGCGAAATGGGGCACTCTGTCGAGGCGACAACCGCGATGACGCTCTGTGTGTTCGATCGCAATGCGCTTTGGGACTTCTTTCGCGCCCATCCCGAGCGGGCCTTCGACGTCACGTGGATCGCTGCCGAGGAAGAGCATTTTCTCGGGGAGGCGCTCCTCAGCGTCGGCCAGCGCAACGCGGTGGAGGCCATTGCCTGGGCGCTGGTGAAGATGCACCAGCGCGGCGAGGCACTGGGCATGACCCGCAACGGCGAGATGTCGTTGCCCTATCGTCAGCAGGATCTGGCGGACGCGCTCGGCCTTTCGCTTGTCCATACCAACAAGAGCCTCGCCAAACTGCGCGACCGGCAACTCGCCACGTGGCGGAATGGGCGTCTGATGCTTCATGACATTGATGAACTGCGCAGCCTCGCCGGTCTCGAGTCCGAAGAACTCAGGGTCCGTCCCCTCATGTGATCATCGCCCGGCGCTGCGCGCCGCGCCGATTGCCTCCCGAAGCACGGTGCGATCACCGATGTGGTTGGCGAGAACCAGGATCAAGCGCGCATTCAGGGCCGCGCTCTGTGTTTCCGTGAGGCCCTCGTGAGCGGAGAGTAGTTCGGCGTAGAACCCATCCGGATCGACGATGTTCGGTTCGGTCATCAGCATCGCATCACTCCATGGCCGTGGCGTGCAGGAGCGCGGCAGCAAGCTCGGTTGCATCCACGGTCGTCCAGCGGGCAGCGACATGCTGATCTGGCCGGATCAGGTAGACTGCGGTGGCGTTGGAACCGAGGTATCGGTCGGCCAATGCTCCAGTCGGATCGGCGTCTCCGTCCAATCGCAGCACGCTCATCCCGGCTGAGGCTTCGGGTGGGTCGCAGTTGAGGCAGAGCAGGGTAAAGGCGTTGCCCAAACGACCGAGCAGAAAACCGTCGGCAAGGGGAGCATCGGGGCAGGGTGCGCCGGGCCGCGTGCGGACGGGCCCCTGGGGCAGTGCGTCGGGGCCGTTCAAGGGGCCGCCGTCATAGACGCAAGGGAGGGAGAGCCGGCCGGAATTGACCAGCGGCCTGGCGAAGGCATGGTGCTCGGCGAGGTCGAGTACGGCGTTGCGGAAAAGGTGGCTCACCGGCGACTTGGGCGTGATGAAATCGGTGGAACGGGTGGAGTTGAGAATGTTCTCGTCGGCGCCATGGCGGCGCTCGGCGCAATACGTATCGAGAAGCGCGTCCGGCGCTTCGCCGCGCAGCACCATGCCGAGTTTCCAGCCGAGATTGTCGACGTCCTGCATGCCGGAGTTTGCGCCACGCGCGCCGAAGGGACTGACCTGATGGGCGCTGTCTCCGGCGAAGAGCACGCGACCGTGGCGGAACTTCTTCATCCGGCGGCACTGGAAGGTGTAGATCGAGGTCCAGACAATGTCATAGGCCACATCGGGGCCGAGCATGGCGTCGAGCCGCCGCCGGACGTTCTCCTCCTTCAGCTCTTCCTTGCGATCCACGTCCCAGCCGATCTGGAAATCGACTCTCCACTCGCCATCCGGCTGCTTGTGCAGCAGGGTGGAGGCGCCGGCGCCATGGGACGGCTCGAACCAGAACCAGCGCTCCGTGGGGAAGGGGGCCTGCATGGTGATGTCGGCAATCAGGAAGCTGTCCTGGAAGACCCGGCCCTCGAAGTCGAGCCTCATCATCTTGCGGGTCGGGGAGCCCGCGCCGTCGCAGGCGACCACGTAGTCGGCCTCGATCTGGTAGGGGCCGTCGGGGGTGGCAATATCGAGCGTCACGTGGCTCCCGTGCGCCGTGAGACCTTCAAGCCGGTTGCGACCACGCAGGTCGATCTGCGCCCCGGCAGCATTGGCCTCGCGCACGCGCTCCACCAGGAAGCGTTCGAAGTACGGTTGCTGGAGGTTGATGAAGGCGGGGAACTTGTGGCCTTCCTCCGGGAGAAGGTTGAACTCGAAGACCTTTCGATCTTCGTGGAAGACCTTGCCGAGATTCCACACCACGCCCTTTTCCAGAGCCTTCTCGCCAAAGCCGTAACGGTCGGCGATCTCGAGGCAGCGCTTGGAGAAGCAGATGGCGCGGGAACCCTGGCCGACGCCCTCGTGATCGTCGAGCAGCACGACGGGCAGGCCTTGAAGGCCCAGATCGAGCGCGGTGGCCATACCGATCGGGCCGCCGCCGATGACCACGACCGGGTGCCGCACCGGTTGGGGCGCATCCTGATCGGAGTGCCTTTCGTAGGGGTAGAGCTTGAAGGCGAGCTGGTATCGGTCGTGGATCATGTCGTTCCTCCCTCGCGGCGCACGAAAGTTCGTGGGGCTAGCCCTGCAGTGCCGCCCACATCTGCTTGTCGCGCTCGGCTGTCCAGATGCGCGGGGTGTCGATCCCCTGGGCCTCGTCGAAGGCACGGGCGACATTGAAAGGCAGGCAATGCTCGTAGATGGCATAATCGGCGAACTTGGGGTCGCAGGCGGCGCGGACGGCGTCCCACGCCTCTTTCAGCGTGCCGCCCCGGGCGGCGACCTTGGCGGCGGGGGCGTAGGTTGAGGCGACGAAATCGCGGGTGTTCTCGATGGCGGCGTTGACCATCTCGCGCCCGATCAGTGCATCGCCCCGGCCCGGAGCGATGGCGTCTAGATCGTAGGCCTTGATCGCGTCGAGCGTGGTGCCCCAGTCAGTAAAGTGGCCATCGCCGCAGTAGCAGGCGGAGTGGTATTCGACGATGTCGCCTGTGAACATGACGTTCTGGTCGGGGACGTGGATGACGATGTCGCCAGCGGTATGGGCCCGCCCGAGTTGCATGAGATCGACCCGGCGGTTGCCGAGGAAAACCGACATGCGTCCGGTGAAGGTGGTGGTGGGCCAGGTCAGGCCGGGGATGCTCTCGTGGCCCTCGAAGAGGCGGGGGAAGCGATCGAACTCGCTGTCCCAGTCTTCCTGGCCGCGTTCGGCGACCATGCTGCGGGCCTTGTCGGACATGATGATCTGATCGGCCCCGAAGGCCGAGGCGCCGAGAACCCGGACGGCGTGGTAGTGGGTGAGTACGACATGGCTGATGGGCTTGTCGGTGACCGAGCGCACGCAGTCGATCACCTTGTTGGCCAGCCGGGGCGTAGCCTGCGCCTCGACGATCATCACGCTCTCGTCCCCGATGATGACGCCGGAGTTCGG
>CAYVQK010000024.1:15008-29670 GCA_964454145.1 uncultured Oceanicola sp.
GGATACTGGCTGGGGCTCGGCATCGTGGTTGCGATGGCCGCCGTGCTGCTGTGGTGGGGCCGCGAGCCGATCTGCAAGTGCGGCTTCGTAAAGCTCTGGCACGGCGAGGTGGTCAGTTCCGAGAACTCGCAGCATGTGACCGACTGGTACACCCCAAGCCACATCATCCATGGGCTGCTGTTCTACGGCCTGCTCTGGCTCGTGGCCTGGAAGTTGCCGCTGGGCTGGCGATTTGCCATCGCCACGGCAATCGAGGCGGGCTGGGAACTGCTGGAGAACACCGACCGGGTGATCGAGCATTACCGCAGCGTGACGATCTCGCTCGATTACTACGGCGACTCGGTGCTGAACTCGGTCTGCGACTTGGTTGCGATGTGGATCGGCTTCGCTCTGGCGCGCAAGCTGCCGGTCTGGGCCAGCGTGGTCCTGGCCCTTGGCTTCGAGGCCTTCACCACCTGGATGATACGCGACGGGCTCGCGTTGAACGTGCTCATGCTTCTCTGGCCGATCGAGGCGGTGAAGGCCTGGCAGGGCGCGCTCTAGGGCCATTTGACTGCCGGGAGAATCTTGCCGGTGCAGGGCCCGAAGCCGATGCGGTAGCCGTCGCCCTGGGCGTGGCCCTCGAGCGTGAGCGTGTCGCCGTCTTCGATGAAGGTGCGGCTTTCGCCGGTGTCGAGCTCAAGCGGCTCCTTGCCTCCCCACGTGACCTCGAGCAGCGAGCCGTAGCTGGATTTGTCGGCGCCGGAGATGGTGCCGGAGCCAAGGAGGTCTCCCGCGTTCATCGCGCAGCCCGAGGTGCTGTGATGGGCGAGCTGCTGGGCGGCCGAGTAGTACATCTCGTTGAAGTTGGTATTGGAGAACACCGTGGCGGCTGACGCGCCCTCGGGCTGGATCGCGGCGGAGAGGCGGATGTCGAAAAGGCCGGGGCGGGGCTCTGCGAGGTAGGGCAGCAGGGGCTTTTCGCGCGCGGGCGTGGCGCAGCGGAAGGGCCCCAGCGCCGCAGTGGTCACGATCCAGGGGCTGATTGTGGTCGCAAAGGCCTTGGCCTGGAACGGGCCGAGGGGCTGGTACTCCCAGGCCTGGATGTCGCGAGCGGACCAGTCGTTGAGCAGGACATAGCCGAAGATCATCTTCTCCGCCTCGGCAACCGAAACGGGCTGGCCCATCTCGGAGGACGTGCCGACCACGGCGCCCATCTCCAACTCGATGTCGAGCCGCTTGCAGGGGCCGAAGCTGGGCGCGTCGGCGTCGGGCGCCTTGGTCTGGCCGTTGGGGCGGTGGACGGGCGTGCCGGACACCACCACGGTGGAAGCGCGGCCGTTGTAGCCGATGGGGATGTGCAGCCAGTTGGGCGGCAGGGCGTTTTCGGCACCGCGGAACATGGTGCCGACGTTGGTGGCGTGTTGGCGGCCTGCGTAGAAGTCGGTGTATTCCGACACCAGGAAGGGCATCTGCAGCTCGGCCTCGGTCATTGGCACCAGCAGGGGTTTAACTGCGGCGGCCTTGGCGGAGCCCTCGGAGAGCAGCTCGGTGAGGGTGGCGCGGAGTTCTCCCCAGGCTTGGGGCCCGAGTTCCATGACCTCGTTCCAGAAGGGCACGTCGAAGACCGGCATATCTGCGAGCGTCACCAGCCCGGCCTCCTCGGCGGCGGCCATGTCGAGGATCATGTCGCCGATGGCGACGCCGCAGCGGGGGTCTTCGCCGCCGGTCGAGAAGACGCCGTAGGGCAGGTTGTTCAGCGGGAAGGGATGGTCAGGCGCGTTGGCGCTCTCCACCCAGCTCTTCATCAGGGGCATTGTCGCGTTTCCTTGTGATCGGTTTCACTCATCCTACGCAGGGGCGCGGGGTGCGGGAAACCGACCGGTCTTCATTTCTTTCCGGGGGTGCCGTCGAACTTCTTCTCCAGCGTTTCCCAGCAGTCGATGTAGTTGTCCTGCAAGGGCGCCTCCTTTGCGGCGAAGGCCGTGAGGTGCTGCGGGAAGCGGGTTTCGAACATGAAGCTCATGGTGTTGTCCAGCTTGTGCGGCTTCAGATCGGCGTTGGAGGCGCCCTCGAAGGCGTCGCGATCGGGGCCGTGGGGGAGCATCATGTTGTGCAGGCTCATCCCGCCGGGAACGAAGCCCTGCGGCTTGGCGTCGTACTGGCCGTAGATGTTGCCCATCAGCTCGGACATGATGTTCTTGTGATACCACGGCGGGCGGAAGGTGTTTTCGGCCACCATCCAACGCTCGCGGAAGAGGACGAAGTCGATGTTCGCGGTGCCGGGGACGCCGGAGGGCGCGGTCAGAACTGTGAAGATGGACGGGTCGGGGTGGTCGAAGAGGATCGCGCCGACGGGGCAGTACGTGCTGAGGTCGTATTTGTAGGGCGCGTAGTTGCCGTGCCAGGCGACCACGTCGAGCGGGCTCTGGGCGATCCGCGTTTCGTGGAACTGGCCGCACCACTTGATGGTGAGGGTGGAGGGCACCTCGCGATCCTCGAAGGCAGCCACGGGGGCCTTGAAGTCGCGTGGGTTGGCGAGGCAGTTGGCGCCGATCGGGCCGCGACAGGGCAGCTCGAACTTCTGGCCGTAGTTCTCGCAGACGAAACCGCGCGCCGGCCCTTCGAGCAGTTCGACCCGGTAGACGAGGCCGCGGGGAAGGATGGCGATCTCCTGTGGGGCGAGGTCGATCACGCCGAGCTCGGTGGCGAAGCGGAGCCTGCCTTCTTGAGGAACGACCAGCAACTCGCTGTCGGCGCTATAGAAATAGGCATCCTCCATCGAGGCGGTGACGAGGTAGATGTGGCTCGCCATGCCCACTTGCGTGTTCACGTCGCCCGCCGTGGTCATGGTGCGCATGCCGGTGAGCCAGGTGAGCATTTCCTCGGTATGCGGTACTGGATCCCAGCGGTATTGGCCGAGGGAGGTGACATTGTCGACCACGTTGGGGGCGGAGACCCAGTAGGGCAGGTCGATCCGCTCGTAGCGGTGAGAGTGCTTGACGGAAGGCCGGATCCGGTAGGTCCAGGTGCGCTCGGGCGGGTTGGCGGTGAAGGCCGTGCCGGAGAGCTGCTCGCCGTAGAGGCCGTAGTTGCACTTCTGCGGGCTGTTCATGCCCTGCGGTAGCGCACCGGGCAGCGCCTCGGTCTCGAAGTCGTTGGCGAAGCCCGGCATGTATCCGGGCGTGGTGCCGATATGGCTCGGGGCCTGGGTGAGGCCAGCGGGCTTGGATTGATCGTTCATGGCGCGTCCTCCTTGCCGCGGTGATAATAGTTGAAAATGTAACTAACAAGGGGCATCACTCGGATATGAGTTTCGATCTGACAGGGTTCTTGCCCTACCTCCTGAACCAGGCTGCCGAGGCGGCGAGCCTTGATTTTCAACGGGAATACAAGGCGCGCTACGGCATGTTGCGCACGGAATGGCGGGTGCTTTTCCATCTTGGCCGCTACGGCGACATGAGCGCGCGCGACATCGTGGAGCGGGCGATGATCCACAAGACGAAGGTGAGTCGGGCCGTGGCTGCGCTGGAAGCGCGTCGGTTTCTGACGCGCGAGGGCGTGGAGGAGGACCGGCGGAGGGAGGTACTTTCGCTGACGCCACAGGGGCGGGAGGCCTTCGACGTGCTGACCGGGTTGGCGGAGGCGCATGATGCGGCGTTGCTCCGGGGCGTGTCGGAGGAGGATGCTGCGGTGGTGCGCAGGGTGCTGCGGAGGATCGCGGGGCTGTAGGGCGGGACTTGTGCCGCCGCTCGGGGGGGTGCGGGCGGGAGTCGGGACCAGTCCCGACCTACGGGTGTTGCGCGGCCAGTGCCCGGTGGGCCTCTGCGTAGGCTCCCAGTTTCTCGGCCACTTCCGTCGCGGGCGGGGCGGAGCGGCGGGTGGCCAGGTCGATGTGCAGCAGGAGCTGGGTGCAGGTCGCGGAGAGGGTGTTGCCCACGAACATCTCGTGGTGCATCCGCAGCTTCTTGCCCTCGGCCAACAGGATCGTGGTGCGAACCTCGCAGGCCTCGCCGGCATGGCATTCGGCGAGGTACCGGATGTGGTTGTCGACGGTGAACCACGTGGCGCCGCTCGCCGGGCTCTCGGGGCCCATGCCGATGGCCACGAGGATGGTATCGCCGGCGTCGGACCAGAGCTGGCCGTAGCGGCTTTCGTTCATGTGGCCGTTGTAGTCGGTCCAGTCGACCGGGATGGTGCGGCGGAGGGTCACCAGTGGCTCGGGGCCGGGCGGCGGGGGCGGGGGCGTCAGGGATTTGTCGTGCGCGTTCAGCAGCTTGCCGGCCCCGGCGTCGCGTTGCTTGAGGGCACGAAGGAGGGCGACGAGGTTGTGGTCACGTAGCGCGGTGAGCTCGGTGGTGGTCAGGTGCCCGGACTGGGTGTCGGATTGCGAGGCGATGCGATGGATCAGCGCGTCATCCATCTCGGGGACGTCGGTGAGGTGGCTCCAGGGCCACTTCAGGGCCGGGCCGAACTGGGCGAGGAACTGGGCATAGCCGCCATCGCCGCCGCCGAGACGGTAGGTCTCGAAGAGGCCCATCTGCGCCCATCGGAGGCCGAAACCCATGCGGATCGCCTCGTCGATCTGGCTGGTGCTGGCGATGCCGTCCTTCACCAGCCAGAGCGCTTCGCGCCAGAGGGACTCGAGCAGGCGGTCGGCGATGTGGCCGTCGATTTCTGCTTCTATCTCAAGAGGATACATGCCGATCCTCAGGAGGATTTCGGCGGCTTTCGAGGTGTCCTGCCCGACGAGTTCGACCAGCGGGAGCAAGTAGACCGGGTTGAACGGGTGGGCGACAATTATGCGGCCTGTGCCATTGTTAAGCGCTGTGGGGGTGAAGCCGGAGGTCGAGGACGCGCAGATTGCGTCACCGGGTGCATTGGCCAAGACCTTGGCCCAGATTTCATGTTTTAGATCAAGACGTTCCGGGGCGCTTTCCTGCACCCAGTCGGCCCCTGCCACGGCGTCGTCCAGCGTGCCGAAGCTCAGCGTGCCTTCCGGCGGCAGGGCGACCTCGGAGAGCATAGGCAGGGTACGGCGGGCGGCATCGAGCGTTGACTGCAACCGCCCTTCGGCGCCGGGCGCGGGGTCGTGCACCGCCACGTCCCAACCTGCGAGCAGGAACCGGGCGGCCCAGCCGGCACCGATGACGCCGGTACCGAGGATCGCGGCCTTCATTGGCATTTGGTGAAATGGGTGAGGAAGCCGTCATCCCACCAGAAAAGCGTGGTGCCATCCTCGACCAAGAAGATCACGTCGCGCTCGTAGCTCTCTCCCTCGCCCATGCAGGCCATGTTCACATCCCAGGCGTCTCCGGCTGCGAGCGGCTCGGCGGAGACGATGTCGCACCCGTTCTCGTAGCCCAGGAACTCGGTGTCGGCGAGGTAGATCGGCGCCTCGGGCATCTCGCCGTTGGTGTTGGCGCACCAGGCCGGATCGGCGGCCCAGTAACCGGCCCAGGGCGGGATCTCGGCAGCGGCGGGCGTGGCGAGAAGGCCGAGGGCGAAGGTAATGCGCTTCATGTGAAAGTTTCCCTGAAATGGTTTACGAAAACTCTAAACGGGGGCCCGCTTCGTGAGGGCGAGCTTGGCGCGCATCTCTTCGGCGGTCATCACCCGGGCGCCGAGGCTCTCGACGACCTGCACCGCACGCTCGACGAGCTGGGCGTTGGTGGCCAGCTCTCCGCGCGAGATCATCAGGTTGTCTTCCAGGCCCACGCGAGCGTGGCCGCCGGCGAGAACTGCAGCGGCGACATAGGGCATCTGGTCCCGGCCCAGCGAGAAGGCGGAGAAGGTCCAGCCCGCGGGGATGCCGGCGACCATGGCGTTGAAGGTGGTGAGGTCGTTCGGCGCGCCCCAGGGAACGCCCATGCAGAGCTGCACGAGGGCCGTGCCGTCGATCACGCCTTCTTCGACAAGCTGGCGGGCGAGCCAGAGATGGCCGGTGTCGAAGGCCTCGATCTCGGGCTTCACGCCGAGGGCCGTCATGGCCCGGGCCATGGCGCGCAGCATGCCGGGCGTGTTGGTCATCACGTAGTCGTTCTCGGCGAAATTCATGGTGCCGCAGTCGAGGGTGCAGATCTCTGGCAGGCAATCGGCCACATGGGCCACGCGCTCCTCGGCGGAGAGGACGATGCTCTCCTGGCTGAGCGGCAGGGGACGGTCGGGCGGGCCGAAAATGACATCGCCGCCGAAGCCGCAGGTGAGGTTGATCACCATGTCCGGCTCGAGATCGCGGATGCGCTCGACGGTCTCGCGGAAGAGGGCGCGGCTGTGGGAGGGTTGGCCGGTTTCGGGGTCACGGACGTGGACGTGGACGCAGGCGGCACCGGCGCTCGCGGCGTCGCGGGCGGCTGCGGCGATTTGCCTGGGCGAGCGCGGAACGTGGGGGGAGCGGTCTTGCGTGCCGCCTGCGCCGGTGAGGGCACAGGTGATGAAGACTTCGCGGGACATGGTGAGCGGCATCGTCTGGACCTCCCTGCCGGGAGGTTAGGGACGATGCCGCCGTTACGCAATCACTCGTGACGTCACTCGAGGCACGCCGCGTAAGCCTCTGCGATCTCGTGCAGAAGTGCGGCGTACTGGCCCGGGCCGGGAGCTATGTCGCGGCCGAGCGGGTCGATCGTGTGGGCGACGAGCCCTGTGCCATCCGTCAGGGTGGCGACCGTGGCCTCGGAGGTGTCGGGCTCGATCAGCAGGCAGGTGACGCCTTCTTCGGCGGCATGGCGGAGTTCCTCCATGGCGCGAGGACCGGCCACGCCACCGTCGATTCCGCTCAGGGCGTGGGCCGGGGCGAGGTGGAAGCGGGCCTCGAAATAGGCGAAGGCGCGGTGGGTGACGGCGTATTCCTTGCCTTCGAAGGGGGCGAGGGTGGCCTCGATCTCGCCGACGAGCGTGTCGAGTTCGGCGGTCGCGGCTTCGGCGTTGGCCTGATAGGTCGTGGCGTTGTCGGGGTCTTGTTCCGCGAGTTCCTGGGCGATCAGGGCGAGCCAGGTCCTGGCGTTGTCGGGCGAGAGCCAGACGTGGGGGTCTTCGGGGCCGTGGTCGTGGCCGTCGTGGCCGCCTTCGGCGTGTTCCTCGTGGTCGGCTTCCTCGGCATCTTCCTCGTGGTCCTGGCCTTCGTGAGCTTCCACGCCGTCGTGTATATGCGGCTCGGCTTCTTCGGTGTCGATGACGAGCGTGCCCGGGGCCTCCATCAGGGTGATGAGATGCGCGTTTTCGCCAAGTGTTTCGAAGGGCTTCTCCAGGCCGGGCGACATTGCCGGGCCGATCCAGAACACCAGGTCGGCGGCCTCGACGGCGCTGGCCTGGGAGGGGCGCAGAGACAGGTTGTGGCCGGAACTGCCCTGGTCGAGCAGGAGGGTCGGGGTGCCGACGCCTTCCATCACCTGGGCGACGAGGGAATGCACCGGCGGCAGGTCGGTGATCACCTTCGGCTCGGCGAGCGCGGGGGTGGCGGCGATCAGGGCGATGAGAGAAGGGGTGATGCGCATGTGGGTCTCCGATCTGAGTCGGAGAATGTGTAATTGTAATGATATAACATCGCAAGTCGATATCCGGCACGTGGCGGCGCGACCCAGATGAGGGTCGCGCCGCAAGCCGTTGTTATATCACCCTTCCAGCACCACGAGGGCATGCCGTTTCTTGCCGGCGGAGAGCTTGACCGGCGACGCCAGCGCCGCCGCGTCGAGCATCAGGCCCGCGTCGGTGAGCGGCGCATCGTCGATCCGGGCGCCGTTGTCGGCGATCAGGCGCTTGGCTTCCTTGCCGGTTTTCGCCAGCCCGGAGCGGACGATCAGCTGGGCCACCGAGATGCCGTCGGCCACCTCGGCTGCGGTCAGGGTGAGGGTGGGCAGGTCATCGCCCACGCCGCCCTTCTCGAAGACCTCGCGGGCCGTGGCCTCGGCCGCCACTGCCGCCTCGTCCCCGTGGCAGAGTGCGGTGACCTCGTTGGCAAGCCGGATCTTGGCCTCGTTGACCTCGGACCCTTCTAGCGCGCCGAGCCTTTCGCACTCGTTAACATCGAGCTCCGTGTAGAGCTTGAGGAAGCGGCCCACGTCGGCGTCGGTGGTGTTGCGCCAGAACTGCCAGAACTCGTAGGGGCTGAGCATGTCGGCGTTGAGCCACATGGCGCCGCCCTGGCTCTTGCCCATCTTCTTGCCGTCCGAGGTGGTCAGCAGGGGCGAAGTGAGGCCGTAGATCTCGTGGTCGAGCACGCGGCGGGTGAGGTCGATGCCGTTGACGATGTTGCCCCACTGGTCGCTCCCGCCCATCTGCAGCAGGCAGCCGTAGCGGCGGTTGAGCTCGAGGAAGTCGTAGGCCTGGAGGATCATATAGTTGAACTCGAGGAATGACAGGCTCTGCTCGCGGTCCAGCCGCGACTTGACGGACTCGAACGACAGCATCCGGTTCACAGAGAAGTGGCGGCCGATATCGCGCAGGAATTCCAGGTAGTTGAGGCCATCGAGCCATTCGGCATTGTTAAGCATCAGGGCATCGGTGGGCGCGTCGCCGTAGCTGAGATACTTAGCAAAAACGCTCTTCATCGAGGCGATGTTGTCGTCGATCGCCTCGGGTGTCAGAAGCGGGCGCTCGTCGGCGCGGAAGGACGGGTCGCCCACCTTGGTGGTGCCGCCGCCCATAAGGGTGATCGGCTTGTGGCCGGTCTTCTGCAGCCAGCGCAGCATCATGATGTTCAGCAGGTGGCCGACGTGGAGCGACTTGGCCGTGGCATCGTAGCCGATATAGGCCGGCACCACGCCCTTGATCAGTGCTTCGTCGAGGCCCTGATAGTCGGTGCAATCCTGCAGGAAGCCTCGCTCTATCATCACGGCCATGAAGTCCGATTTGGGGTGGTAGGTCATCGCTCTTTTCCATGTTGCGAAGGGTTGTGAGACCCCCTCATACTGGCCGCGAGGCAAGAGGGGAAGGCCATGTTGAAAAAGGCCAAGGGGCGGGCCCGCGTTACGGCATTGGGGGCAATGAGCGGCACCTCGCTGGACGGGGTCGATGCGGCGGTGATCGAGACCGACGGGGTGGAGATCTTCGGCTTCGGGGAGAGTGCATACCGTGAATATTCAGGGCCGGAGCAGGCGGCGCTGCGCGCGGCGCTGGGGCGCTGGCCGGGCGAGGACGGCGTGGCCGAGGCGGCGGCGGTGGTGGAAACCGCCCATGGCGTGCTGCTTGAAGAGCTTCTGGATGGTGTTGAAATCGTTGGATTTCATGGCCAGACCCTGGCGCATGATCCGGCCGGGCGCGGCACACACCAGGCGGGCGACGGGCGGGTGCTGGCGGAGGCGTTGGGGCGGCCGGTGGTGTGGGACTTCCGGACGAGTGACGTGGAGATGGGCGGGCAGGGCGCGCCGCTGGCGCCGGCCTATCACTACGCGCTGGCGAAGTGGATCGGCGCCGAGAAACCCGTTGTTTTCCTGAACCTTGGCGGTGTCGGCAACGTCACCTGGATCGACCCGGCACAGGGGCCGGAGGCGATGGTGGCCTTCGACACGGGGCCCGCGAATGCGCCTGTGAACGACCTTGTCGCGTCGCGGCTGGGGCTGCCCTACGACGAGGGCGGCCGGCTGGCGGCGCAGGGGGATGCGGACGAGGCGACCCTGAACCGGTTCGCGGAGCATCGCTACTTCTTCAAGCTGCCGCCGAAGTCGCTCGACCGAGACGATTTTCGCGTTCTTTCACAAGCGGTTGCGGGGCTCTCCGACGCGGTTGCGGCGGCGACCCTGACGGCGGCGGCGGCCCTGGGGGTGGCCTTGGCGCAGGAGCATTTTCCGGCGCCGGTGGAGCGGGTGCTGGTGACGGGTGGCGGGCGGAACAACCCGGTGCTGATGGAGATGATCGCGCAGGGGCTGGGATGCCCGGTGGAGCCGGTCGAGGCGGTGGGGCTGGACGGAGATATGCTGGAAGCTCAAGCCTTTGGCTACCTTGCGGTGCGGGTGGCGAAGGGCCTGCCGACCTCCTGGCCGGGCACCACGGGGGTGCGCGCGGCGGTGGGCGGCGGGGTGATTTCGGAGCCGTCCGGGAGCTTTGCGAGAATGCCTGTACGCGGGGGGTGACACCGGCGTTAACCTCGATTTTCGACAGCAACACCCCATGCACAACTGATGCACAGCTGATGCACAGCCCATGCACATGCGAATGTGCAGGTGCGGGAGATGTTACCCCATCGTGCGGTGGTGGCAGTGGAGTCCTCGTCCGGGCCCTGATCCGGATGACGGGATTCGTCACGTGACCCGGGGCAGGGGCCTCGGGTAGCCCTCGTGGCCAAGGTGAAGGGCCTTGGACATGAGGAGACGGATGATGAAGGTGATCGGAACAATTCTGGCGGTGCTGGCCGCTTCGGTGATGCTGGCGGGCACCGGCAGCGCGGCGCCCATCGCGAGCGCCAAGAGCCACGGTTATCGTGGCGAGGATGCGGCGAAGTACCAGCGGCTGGTGGGCAAGTATGCCGGCATGGGCTGCAAGGCGCTGGCGCAGGAATACGGCAAGGCCGCGAAGATCGCCGGCAAGACCCAGAAGGGCACGGGGATGCAGGTTGTCGGTGCGTTGATCGGACGCGGCAAGAAGGCCGGCGTGGTGGCCGAGATCGGCGGCAACGTGGTGAAGGACGCCGCCTTGCGGCGGGATGCGGCGGAGTCCGTCTACATCGCGAAGGGATGCCGCTGAGTGGTGCGCGGTAGCGGCTGAAGCCGCTCCGCGAGACGCGGCAGAACCCGGGTTCACCAGCTGGAGGTGAGCCCGGGTTTTTCCGTGCAGGTCAGGCGGCGAGCAGCTCGTAGTGGTGCAGGTGCCGCGCCCTCACGATGCCCTCCTCCTCGGGATGGATGTGAGGCACCTGCCAGTCGTCTCCGACGAAGGCGCGGAGGGCGTCGAGATCGCGCCAGACCATGACGATGGCGAAGTCGTCTGGCGTTTCGGGGCGGGGCAGGCAGAAGGTGATGTCTTCGATCCCCTCGGTAGCGCGCATCAGCGGCACGGCTGTCTCGCGGAAGAAGGTTTCGAAGCGGGCGCGCTGGCCCGGGTGCGTGGTGACGCGGAAGATCCGGACGATCATGACGAACTCCCCTAGCTGAAGGTGGGCTGAGGCGGGAAGTATAGCACAGGGGCGTCTAGGGTATGTCGAAGCCCGGGGGTGCGAGGGTGAAGCCTTCAAAGGAGAAGCCGGGGGAAACGGTGCAGCCGACCAGCGTCCATCCGTCAGGCGAGGCCTCGGCGGCCTGCCAGTGGTCCTTGGGGACGATGAACTGGGGGGTGCCTGAGGCGAGATGTGGCCCGAGGATATGGCTGGTGGCGGGGCCCTCTTCGGTTGCCGCGAGGCGGAGGGTGAGGGGGCGACCGGCGTAGAAGTGCCAGATCTCGGTGGCATCGACCCGATGCCAGTGCGACCGCTCGCCGGGTTTCAGCAGGAAGTAGATGCAGGTGCCGGACGGGCGGCCCGTGGCTGCCTCCTCCACCCAGGTCTGGCGGTAATGGCCACCTTCTGGGTGGGGCTTGAGGCCGAGGCGGTCGATGATCTCTTGTGCGTCCATGCGGGCAGGCTAGCCTTGCCGCGGTTTCGGCGAAAGGGGTGAGGCATGGGTGAGCGGGTTGTGATCGTGGGCGGCGGGCTGATCGGGGCGAGCTGTACCTATCGGCTGGCGCGGGACGGGGCCGAGGTGGTGGTGGTGGAGGCGGGCGTGCCGGGCGGGGAGGCCACGAGCGCGAGCTTCGGCTGGATCAACGCGAGCTTCTACCACGATGCGCATCACTTCGCGCTGCGCCACGAGGCAATGGCGGCCTGGAAGCGGCTGGAAGGCGAGGTGGGTCGGCTGGTGACCTGGTGCGGCTGCCTGAACTGGGAGAGCGACGGGTTCGGCGAGCTGGAGGGCTTCGGCTATCCGGTGGAGGCCTGGAGCGCGGAGGTGGTGCGGGAAGAACTGCCGGAACTCGCGGAGGTGCCGGAGCGCGCGTGGTTCATGCCGTCCGAGGGCGTGGTGGAGGCCGCTGCGGTGGCGCGGCGGCTGCTGGACGCCTCGGGCGCACGGGTGCTGAGCGGGTGCCGGGTGTCTCGGGTTGTGGTCGAGGGCGGCCGGGTGACGGGCGTGGCGGTGGAGGGCGGCGTGGTGGCGGCCGACCGGGTGCTCGTTTGCGCCGGCACGGGGGCGGCGGGGCTGGTGGAGCCACTGGGCGTGGCCCTGCCGATGCTCACGCGGCCGGCGGTGGTGCTGAAGACGAAGCCGGTGGCGGCGCGGTTTTCCCCGGTGCTGGTGCCACCGGGGATGGAGGTGCGGCAGGATGCGGAGGGCTGCCTGATCGCGCCGACCTCGCCCAACCACCAGGCGGACGAGACCGAGGCGCTGGCCGAGAGCGCGGAGGCGATGGCGGAGGCGGCCTTGGAGAGGTTGAGGGCGATGTTTCCCGATTGGGGGCTCGAGATGGCGGAGGCGCGGATGGCCTGGCGGCCGGTGCCCGGGGACGGGTTGCCGGTGGTGGGCGCCTGCGGGCCCGAGGGGCTGTGGCTGGCGGTGATGCACTCGGGCGTGACGCTGGGGGCGCTGATGGGCGAACTGGTGGCCGCCGAGATGGCCGGTGCGGCGCAGGAGCTGCTGGCGCCCTACCGGCCCGGTCGGTTCGGGTGATCCTTTCGGCGGCTCGCGCGTTGAGGCGGGAGCCGTGACAGGAGGATGCGATGGCCGAGGTGAAGAGGGGCGACCGGGTAGAGTGGGACTGGGGGCAGGGAACGGGCCGGGGGAAGGTGCGATCGGTTCATGCGGACAGGGTGGAGCGCAAGCCGCAGGGGACGAAGGTGGTGCGGAAGGGCACGAAGGACGACCCGGCGCTGTACATCGAGCAGGAGGACGGGGACCGGGTGCTGAAGCTGGCGAGCGAGGTGCGGCAGGTTTGAGGTCCGGAAGCCGGGACAAGTCCCGGCCTACGGGAGTTGCACGGCGTCGAGGTGGGCTTCGCCGGCCAGCGCCTCGGGGGTGAGGCCGCCCCAGAAGCCGGCGCGGAGCGCCTCGTAGGCGCGTTGGGCCTCGTCGCGGGAGGGGGCGGATTGGCGGTTTTCTCCGAAGAGGGCGATGTTGATCTGGGCGGCGAGCAGGCCGTTCTGGGCGGTGATCTCCACTGCGTGGTCTTCGTGGAGCAGGAGCCGCTGGGCGACTGTGGGGCGCTCGGTGACGAGGTCGCGGCGGAAGCAGGTGAGGGTGGTGCCCGCGTGGTGGCCGTGGTGCGGCGGCGGGCAGTAGCGGGCCTGGAGCGCCTCGGGCGGGAGCGTGTGCCAGGGGGTGTCGAGCTGGGGCGTGAAGCGGGTGACGAGGCTGGCCTCGCCCAGCGGCGTGGCGAGATCGAAGAGCTCGATCTTCAGCGTGTCGGTCGGCTTGCAGGAGAAGTGATAGGGGAACTCGGCCTCGGCGCCGCAGTCGGGGTTGTCGTTGCCGAAGAACACGGCATCGGCGCGGGCGATGCGGGAAAGCTCGGAAAAGTCGCGGGCGAGGGTGAGCGTTTCCCAGATCGGGCGGGTGGCGAAGGTGAGGCCCTGCTCGGTGGTGGTATCGGGGGAGAAGCCCTCGGGCAGGGTCAGGAGGGCGCGGCCGTCGAAGAGGGGGACGGTTTCGGCGGGGGCCGGAGTGGCGAGGAGGAGCAGGGCGGCGAGGAGGCGCATGGGGCTCGTAGGTGGGTTTCACCCACCCTACGAGGCGAGGCGCAAAGGGGGAAGCCTCCACCGCCCGGCGAAGCCCGACGTCAGGCGGCGCCGGTCTGGCCGGGCACGAGCATGAGGGTGCGGAAGATCTCGGGCGGGATATCGCTGGCGATGGAGACCTCGGCCACGCTGTCGCGGCGCTGGGCGTGGCCCCGGGCGCGGCGGTTCTCGGCAAAGGCCTCCCAGCCCTTGCCCACGGGCACGAAGAGCCAGTCGCCGCGGGCGGAGGCGCGGCGGGTGGCGGAGCCGCTGTTGATGGGCGAGAGGTCGATGGCGGGGGCGAAGGCATCGAAGAAGCGGCGGCTGTCGAGGCGGACCTGCACGATGTCGTCCTCGGCCTTCAGGCTGTCGGCGAAACTCGCACCGCCGCCGGTGGGCCAGAAGAACAGGCGGGAGTTGAGCACGTCGGCCCAGCTTTCGAGGCTGTGGCCGTCGAGGAAGCTCTCGGCCTGGGCGGCGCCGGCGATGAGGGGGCGCTGGTGGTTGAGCCTGATGGTGCGCCCCTCGAGCCGGATCTCGGTGCGCTCCTTGCGCAGGCGCAGCTCGCGCGGGTCGATCCCGGCGCGGCGGGCGATCTCGGCGGCGCGGATGAGCCCGCCGGCGTTGATGCCGGGCACGTTGGAGCGCATCGTGAGATGCACGAGTTGCGGGCCGACGTGCTCGACGAATTCCTCGCGGTCCATGTCCTGTCCTGCGTCCTGTTCGGTTCAGACAGGCGTACAGAGAGGTTTGCGCTACGTAAACCACTGGCAAACGAGGTCTTTTAGTGCTGTGACGCTTGGGAAACTTTTCCGGGCGCATCGCTGGAGGAATGCGCCCGGAGGTGCCGGACCTACCTCAGGATGCCGCGGCCGGCGTAGATGGCGGTCTCGGCCAGCTCTTCCTCGATGCGGATGAGCTGGTTGTACTTGGCCAGCCGGTCGGAGCGGGCGAGGGAGCCGGTCTTGATCTGGCCGCAGTTGGTGGCGACGGCGAGGTCGGCGATGGTGG
>CAYVQK010000025.1:0-29131 GCA_964454145.1 uncultured Oceanicola sp.
CGACCTTCATGCCGATGCGCTTCATGGTCGAGAGCATCTCGGAGCGCAGATCCTGGGCGTCGTCGATCGGGTTCACCGGGAAGTAGCCGCCCTTGATGCCCGGGCGGTGGCCCATGTTACCCATGTCGAACTCGGTGTCGGAGTTCCAGGCGGCGTCACCGGCATCGACCTGGAAGCTCACCTTGTTCATCTCGACCGAGTAGCGGACGTCGTCGAACAGGAAGAACTCGGCCTCGGGGCCCCAGTAGGAGGTGTCGCCGATGCCGGAGGACTTGAGGTAGGCCTCGGCCAACTGGGCGGTGCCGCGCGGGTCGCGGTTGTAGGGCTCGCCGGTGTCGGGCTCGACCACGGTGCAGTGCACGCAGAGGGTCTTCTCGGCATAGAACGGGTCCATGTAGGCCGAGGATCCATCGGGCATCAGCTTCATGTCGGACTGGTCGATCGACTTCCAGCCGGCGATGGAGGAGCCATCGAACATGAAGCCCTCTTCGAGGAAGTCCTCGTCGACCTGGTCGGACATGACCGTGACGTGCTGGAGCTTGCCGCGCGGGTCGGTGAAGCGGATGTCGACGTATTCGACGTCTTCATCCTTGATCGTCTTGAGAACGTCCTTGTTGCTCATGATTGTTCTCTTTCTCCTTGCTGAAAGTGTCTGGGGCGGTGCGGGAGCGCGCTCAGAGCGCGTCTTCGCCGTCTTCGCCGGTGCGGATGCGGATGGCCTGCTCGACGGTGGAGACGAAGATCTTGCCGTCGCCGATCTTGTCGGTCTTGGCCGCGCTCATGATCGCCTCGATGGCGGCGTCGAGCTGGTCATCGGCCAGAACGACCTCGATCTTCACCTTCGGCAGGAAATCCACGACGTATTCGGCGCCGCGGTACAGCTCGGTGTGGCCCTTCTGCCGCCCGAACCCCTTCACCTCGATCACCGAAAGTCCCTGAACGCCGATTTCCTGGAGAGCCTCCTTCACGTCGTCGAGCTTGAAGGGTTTGATGATCGCCTCGATCTTTTTCATGACAGACCGACTCCCTTGATGTCCGTTCCGCTAGGGGTGAGAACACTTATCGCGCAGGGCGGCAACGGGGCCGCCTCACGCGGGGGTGAGCGTCTCGGGGGAATTCTCGGGTGTGATGAAAAAATATGCAAGTCGCTTTCCGGACGGGCGATTTGGAAACTTTTCCGGCGGAGGAGCTGGTGGAACTTCTGACATCTGCACAAATGCGCGCCATCGAGCGGGCGGCGATCGAGGCGGGCGAGGTGACCGGGCTTGAGCTGATGGAACGCGCGGGGCGCGGCGTGGTGGAGGCCGTGTTCGAGGAATGGCCGGAGTTGGCGGCGGGGAGTTTCCGCGCGGTGGTGCTCTGCGGGCCGGGGAACAATGGCGGCGACGGGTTCGTGGTGGCGCGGCTGCTGCGGGAGTGGGGGTGGGGGGTGGAGGTGTTTCTCTACGGGGACGCGGAGAAGCTGCCGCCGGATGCGCGGGTGAATTATGAGCGGTGGTGCGGGATTGGGGAGGTGGTGCCCTGGGGTGATGTGGCTGTTCGAGATCGCTACGAGGACGATGAAAGCGGCGAGCAGCTGTTGATAGTCGATGCGCTCTTTGGAACCGGTCTTACCCGTGCGATGCCGGATGACACTGATGAAATGTGGCAGGGTTTTATGCCGTCCGCGCTCGGGGACAACGCCCATCGGGCTGGTCAGGACAGGTTTGTGGCGGTCGATATTCCGAGCGGCATGTGCAGCGACAGTGGAAAGGATATGGGCGCGCTTCCGACGCATCTGACCGTGACGTTCCATCGGGCGAAGGTCGGGCACTTCACCAGCGATGGCGTTGGAAACTATGGAGGTGCGGTGGGCTGCAACAAGGTCGTGGTCAAGGACATTGGCTTGGGCAATGCGCCGGTGAAAGGCGCGGTGCGGAAGGTGGGGCCGCGGGGCGGGCTGCTAAAGCTGACTAACTCGCACAAGTACGCCCATGGGCATGCGCTGGTCCTTTCAGGTGGCGTCGGGCGCGGAGGCGCGGCGCGGATGGCGGCGCGGGGGGCGCTGCGGATCGGGGCGGGGCTGGTGACGGTGGCGCCTAGCCCTGGGGCGTTGCAGGAGAACGCGGCGCGGCTGGATGCGGTGATGTTGCAGGCCGTGGGGGACAGTGAGGCGCTGGCGCGGGTGCTGGAGGACGGGCGGATCAATGCGGTCTGCCTCGGGCCGGGGCTGGGGATCGAGCGGGCGCGGGAGATGGTGCCAGCGGTCTTGGCAACGGGCCGGGCGACGGTGCTGGATGCGGATGTGCTCACGGCCTATGCAGACGCGCCGGGGGAGTTGTTCGGGATGTTGCACGAGCGGTGCGTGCTGACGCCCCATGGTGGGGAGTTCGCGCGCCTGTTTTCGGACATTGCCGAGAAGCTGTCGGCTCCGGCGGTGACTGGCCCGGCCTATTCCAAGGTGGATGCGACGCGGGAGGCGGCGGCGCGGGCGGGGTGCGTGGTGCTGTTCAAGGGTCCGGACACGGTGATCGCGGGGCCGGACGGGCGCTGTTCGGTGAATGCGGCTGTCTATGACCGGGCGGCGCCCTGGCTGGCGACGGCGGGGGCGGGAGACGTGCTGGCGGGGTTCATCTGCGGGCTGCTGGCGCGGGGGTTTGCCCCGATACAGGCGGCAGAGACGGCTGCCTGGTTGCATGTGGAGTGTGCGAGGGAATTCGGGCCGGGGCTGATCGCGGAGGATCTGCCAGAGGTGTTGCCGCGGGTCCTGGCGCGGTTGGAGGCGGGTCAGGCGATGTGATCCTCGGGTCGAGCCGGAGGATGAGGTTACGCTTTACGAGCGGCTCGACGGTGAGGTTGAGCGGGTCAGGCGGCCTGGGCGTTGTCTTCCGGCTCGAAGGCGCATTCGAGCATGCCGACGTAGAGGATCTGCGGCGCGTCGAAGCTCAGCGTCACCATCTCCAGGCCCTTCAGCCGGGGCGTGCGGGTGATGTAGCCGTTGTCGACCAGGGCTGCGGCGGGGGCGAGGGCGGAGGGGCTGCCGAAGAGCAGCTTGGCGCGCCAGTCGCGGAGCAGGATCTTCTGCGCCGGGCTCACGTGCACCAGGTCGGAGGGGCGGCCGTTGCCCAGCGCATGGGGCGCCAGCGCGATGGGCACGGCTGTGCAGGTGAAGCGGGTGATCGCCCTGAGCCGGATCATGCCGGCGGTGCGCGACACGATCCTGTCGCCCGGCTCCAGCTGGCCAAGGCGGCGCTCGCCGTTGGCGGTCAGAATGCGGGCCGCGGCGGAAATGCCCGCCGGCCCGAGATCGGGAGTGAATACCTGCGCTGCCTGACGCAGGCCTCCCATCGTCATGTCAGACATGGGGTGCTCTTTTGAAACTGCCTCGTTTTTCTTTCACGCTAGCGTAAAGGAAGCGTTTAGGGCCACTGTTTTCCGCAGGGTCAGCCGCATTTTCGGGCTTTCGCGCCACAGGGGGCGCTGATAGAAGCCGCAGCCACGGAAAGCGGGTGTGGCGAAATTGGTAGACGCACCAGATTTAGGTTCTGGCGCCGCAAGGCGTGGGGGTTCAAGTCCCTCCACCCGCACCGTTCTGTCCCCTTGATCGGAGAGATAACCCTGACTGGGCCCGGGCTGTGGCGCCCTGTGGGCTGGTTGGTCTGCCCAAGCCGTGATGCCATCGCGTCGAACCCGCTCTGTTCGGCTTGGTCGAGGGGTGCGAGGCCGTCATGGTGGGTGAGGCTCCGGTCGGCGCCTGTGGTGAGAAGGGTGCCGAGCACGGTAGAGACCGCGCTCGATCTCCTGGCGGCGTCACGGTATCAGCTGGGGCAAGGACCGCAGACGCCAGCCTTCGCCCTCGCGTCGAGCCCACACAGCACGACATCCAGCCGTGCCAAGATCTCCTCCGCCTGCTTCGACCTGTCTACCGGCGTCTTGCCATGTCGCCTTGGAAGCAGGGCGCCGAAGACGACATCCATCAGCAGGCCCGCAAGCATTGCGGGATCGCAGGAGGGCAGGGCGCCTGTTTCCATCCGGTCCACCAGCCAGTCCATCAGCAATTCGCGCGAGCTGATGATGCCGCTGTCGTAGAGCAGCCGGTTCAACTCGGGCAGGAGCAGGCTTTCGCGGGCGATCAGGTTGAGCAGGGCGTCCCGTTCGTCGGCCTCCCGGTCCTCGAGGTCCAGCCGGAAGATGGCGCGGAGGGCCTCGCGCGGGGGCAGGCTCTCATCGGAGGGGCGGGGCAGGTCGACGATGAGGTGCCTGCGTGACTGCACGGCCTCGAGAAAGAGCTCCGTCTTGTCGGCGAACAGCCCGTACAGGTCACGCTTGGAGATACTCGCGCGGCTGGCCACATCGGCTGTTGTGGTTCGCGCAAAGCCCTTTTCGATGAAACACCCCATCGCGGCCTCCAGAAGCCGCGCGCGCCGGGCCTCGTTGCTTGATGTCCGCGGGCGCCCACGTCGTGTGGCGACCTCGTTTTCTTTGCACTCCATTGACTCCGGTAGTCCTTTGATTATTTATGGAACCAATATAGTTTCATAAATCGAATCCGCAACGGTCAATCCGGTCTCCGAAAGGCAAATCATGTCACCCCGCTCCTCCAGTCCCGCCCCGCGCTGCGAGATGTCGCGCCGGGGCCTGCTCACCATCGCCGGCCTCGCGGGCGCTGCGACGTTGCTGCCGCTTCAGCCTCTCGTCGCGCAGGAGCAGCCCGCTGGCGGGCCACCGTCGTTCGGCCCGGATCTCCCCGCGCATGTGAAGGGGGGAACTGCGATCACGCAGGTCTTTGGCGAGGGCCAGAAGCTGACGGCCATCGCCATCGGCTACGACGCCGAGATCGACAGCGCCGCGCTGGAGGCCTCGGCCTTTTCGGTCGAGGGTCGCACCATCACCCGCGTTTATGCCAACACCGCTGCGGCGCCCGCCAGGGAGGGAACGAACGGCCGGTTTGTCATCCTCGAGCTCTCACCGGACGACGGGACAGCCGCCACCTTCGCCAGCACAGGGCGCGAGATGCTGCGCCGGGAGGCGACAGAGGTCGTGCGGCAGGTGGGCGCGGTGAGGACGGCCGGAGGAGAGGAATACCCTCCGACAGATGTCGTTGTCCCGATCACGAGTGTCTCCAACCTCGTCGCGGATTCATTCGCCCAGCACATCTTCAGCGATCCGGCGACCGGGGATGCCGTTCAATACAATCTCTTCGTTCCACGCAATTACGATCCGAGCCGGAGCTATCCTCTTGTCCTTTTCATGCACGATGCCGGTGTGACCGACACGGATGTGAAGACGACCTTGAAGCAGGGGCTTGGAGCGGTGGTCTGGGCCAGCCCGGATGACCAAGCCAAGCGGGAGGCCTTCGTGCTGGCGCCGCAGTTTCCGGTTCAGGTTGCGGGCGACGACAGTGAGAAGAGCAGCTGGGTGGACACGATGGTTCATCTGCTCGCCGATGTTTCGGGCCGGTATTCCATCGACCAGAACCGGCTTTACACCACCGGCCAGTCAGGTGGCGCCATGCTTTCGCTCGCCATCATGATCGAACATCCAGATCTGTTCGCGGCCGCCTTCATCGTGGCCGGCCAGTGGGACCCGGCCAAGGTCGCCCCCCTCGCGTCGACCCGACAGTGGATCGTCGTGGCGGAGGGGGATGAGAAGGCCTTTCCGACGGAGAACGCGATGACCGCCGTTTACGAGGCCGAGGGGACGCAGGTCGCCCGCGCGACGTGGAGCGGGCTCTCCACCCCCGAGGCCTTCGAGGCCCAGGTCGCCGCGATGCGGGCCGAAGGGGCGCCGATCAATTACACGGTGTTCGAAAAAGGCACCGTTGTGCCGGATGATCAGAGTGACGATCCGGGCAGCAACCACATCAACACATGGCGGATCGCCTACACCATCGACGGCATTCGCGACTGGCTCTTCGAGCAGGTCAGACCCCAGTAAACGCCACTCCGGCCAAGGATTTCTTTCGATGCGCAGGCTTCTCCTCATCCTCTTCGCTGCCCTGTCAGTCGCCTCTCCGGCCCGCGCCGCGGAGCTTCCTGTCGTGGAGCCGCGTGCGAGCTGTTCCGATCTGCTGGCTGTGGATCTGACGGACATTGGCGGGGCAGGCAGCGTGGTTGCGAGCGTCACCGAGACCACGTCGAACGGCCTGCCCGTTTGCGCCGTCGAGCTGGTGCTGGCCCCGCAGATCAATGCATCCGTCATCCTGCCGCAGGAAAGCTGGACCCAGCGCTACCTTCAGGTCGGCTGCGGCGGGCTCTGCGGTGTCGTTTCGCTGGTGTCCGGCGCCTCCTCGGGCTGCGCCGTGCTCGATGCGGGCGGGTTCGTGATGGCGGCGACAGACATGGGCCACGCCGGCGGCATGGACAACGACGGCAGCTGGGGCGCTGATGCACAGCTGCGCGCCGACTTCGCCTATCGCGCGCAGCATGTCACCTCGCTCGCGGCCAAGGCACTGATTTCGGCCTACTACGGCCAGGCCCCGGCCTACAGCTACTTCAATGGCTGCTCGGATGGGGGGCGCGAGGCGCTGATGGAGGCGCAACGCTACCCCGAGGACTTCGACGGCATCATCGCAGGAGCGCCCGCCATGCTCTTCCAGGTCCAGAACACGCTCTACCACGGCTGGATGGCCGCCTCGAACACCGATGCCGAGGGCGGGAACATCCTGCTTTCGGATCGTCTGCCCCTGATCCATGCGGCGGTGCTTGCGGCCTGCGACGGGCTGGATGGGCTTGAGGACGGCCTGGTTTCGGAGCCCGCTCGGTGCACCTTCGACCCGGCCTCGCTGGTCTGCGCCGAAGGGGCCGATCCCGCTTTCTGCCTGACGGCAGAGGAGGCGGATGTTGTGCAGAAATTCCATGACGGGCCGCGCGATGCGGAGACCGGCGCTGCCCTCACCGCCGGACAGCCGCTCTATGGCTCAGAGCTGAACTGGCAAGGGGTCTACGTGCCCGACACCTCGGGTGGTCACACGCTCTCGTCGACGGTCGTGCCGCCCGTTATCCGTTACCTTGCCTTCGAGCAGGAAAGGCCGGAGATGCAGCTCACAGACCTCGCCTTCAGCGAGGATACTCTCGATGCCCTGCGTGCGCGTCACGGCCTTTTCGATGCGACGAACCCTGACCTGGGCGCCTTCGCCGGGCAGGGCGGCAAGCTGATCCTGTGGCATGGTCTCGCCGATCCGCACATCTCACCTGCAAACACGCTCGCCTATCACAAGGCGCTTCTTGCGCAGATGGGCGGCGAAGAGGTTGCGGGGTTCGAGAGGCTCTACCTCTTCCCCGGCATGGGCCATTGCGGCGGAGGGCAGGGGCCGAGCGCGATCGACTTGCTGACGCCGATGATGACCTGGGTGGAAGACGGCATTGCACCGGAAGAGATCATTGCCGGTTCCACGGATGAGACGTCGTCCTTCGGCCAGCCGGATGGCGGCCAGAGGCGCGGTGGCGCTGACTTCACCGATCTGGGTGTCGCTCCGCTCCCCGACATGACGCGCCCGGTCTACCCCTGGCCGGCCGTTGCCGCCTATGTCGGATCGGGGGCGGCGACCGAGGCTGCGAATTGGGAGAGGGGCGCGGATGCGGAGGTGGTGCACACGCGCGACTGGCCGGGTGCCGATCTGTTCGGCATCTACGACTTCATCGACGATTGAGAATTGGAGAGGCACTCCGGCGGGGGGGGGCAATGGCGCCCTCTCGGCACGACCGCCGCACCTGCCTGGGTGAGCTTGCGGAAGATGCGCGGCAGGCAGAGAGGGAACCCGTGGCCGGCTCGGAGGCGACAGTGCGCCTGAAGCATTCGAGCGCAGCTCATCTGGTCGGCTGCCTGCCTCTGGCTGCCGTCAGGCATTTGCCACTTCTGCAACCGCGAGACCGAACACGATCCAGGCTGTGATGAG
Organism: uncultured Oceanicola sp.; assembly: GCA_964454145.1. GTDB lineage: Bacteria > Pseudomonadota > Alphaproteobacteria > Rhodobacterales > Rhodobacteraceae > Vannielia. The sequence continues at coordinate 7,877 of CAYVQK010000025.1, forward strand.
GGTCAGCAGTGAGATCGGCGAAAACAGTGAAATGTTGGCATCCACCTCGAAGCGCCAGCCGAACAGGTTGTACTTGAACCGCGGCACGCCGTTCACCTGATCCTGCAGGATTCCGCCATACATCTTGCGCGTCAGCAGGGCCGTCCAGAAGCCGCCGTAGATGGCACAGGCCATCAGCGCAGGCACCCAGAGGTGGCTTTCGTTCGCGGTCGTCCAGGTGATCCAGAGCATTATGAGCGCGATGAAGTCGTAGCTCGTGACCTGCCACACCACGTGGTATCGCGCGTGCCCCGTCCAGGACGGATTGGTGGCATGGCTGGGATTGAAATCGAAGACGGTCGGAATTGCGCTGTAGCCCAGCGTGACGAGGGTCAGCAGCATCTTGGCGACGATCAGCATCGGCGTATTGCCTCCCTAATGTATCATTCTGCGATACATAGTATTGATATTAGATACATGCGGGATGCGCGCGGGTCAAACGGAGTCTGGCCCGCGGAGGCCAAGTGCGGAGGGCCGGCGTGTCAGACGGGGGAGGGCGGGCCTAGACGGCTGGCAGCGCAGGGCGCTCGCGGGTGGCGAGGTCGGTCGCTTCGTCACGGCCGATCCCGGTCATGCACAGAAGCCGGATCACCGTCTCATCCGCGACTGAGGCAGGCAATTCGTCGTTGGTGACGGCAAGGGCCACGCCGACGATCGCATGGGTGGCCATCTTCCAGGTGAGCCGAGCGTCATCGACCTTGAACCGACCTGCGCGGGTGGCGTTCTCGAGGTCTCGGATCGCGAATGGTCCCATCTGATGGAACATCGCGTTGGCGATGACCTCGGAGCGGTAGAGAAGTTGCCGCCACCTCAGGTCGCCGGTGGCGGTGTCGATAACGGTGCGAATGCCGAAGGCGTAGACCTGCGCCGGATCGGAGAAGCTGTTGGTGACCTGTTCGATCTTGAGCGCGAGTTCGTGCATCAGCTCTTCGAGAACCGCGATGGCCAGGTCTTCTTTCGAGCCGAAGTAGTTGTAGACGGTGCCTGCACCGACGTCGGCACGCTGTGCGATCTCGAGCATCGTCGCCGCGTCGATCCCTTTCTGAGACATGATCCAGCGCGCCGCGTCGATCAGGGCGCGCCGATTCTTTCTCTGTCGGCGGGCCACGCGGCCCTCTGGTCTTGCCGTTGCCTCAGCGGACATCAGAGCCTCTCTCTCGTCGAGTGTGAACCCTATTCAGTTTCACCCGCGGAGGCAAGAAAGAGCGCGTTGCCCAAGGTTACATCGACGTAAGTGTCTGCAAAAAGTGAAGTTTTTACGGTCCGTCATCGATACCTCCATCCGGTTGACGATTGTCATTAGCTATGAATTACATTCAAACTTGACGAACGTTCATTTATTCGTCAATCATGTCTGTAATCCTGGCAGGGAGGCCAGGCTCATCAGGGAGGATGCGCGATGACAGCTGCTGCGAACGAAACGGCTTTCGATACGGACGTGGTGATCGTCGGAGCCGGCCCTGTCGGCACGCTGCTTGCCATTCTTCTGGGCCAGCGCGGCAAGTCGGTCACGCTGGTCGAGCGCTGGAGCACCCATTACGAGCTGCCCCGCGCCGTAACCTATGATCATGAGATCGCCCGCATCCTCGCCACGCTCGGCATGGACAGCGAGAACGATCCGGCGATCAGCTATCACGACGAGCTCTACTACTGGAAAAACCGCGACCGGAAGAATCTCCAGATCGTCGACTGGCAGAGCCAATCTGCCTCCGGCTGGAGGGTGCGCTACTGGTTCAACCAGCCGATGATGGAGAACCGCTTCCTCGACATCGCTGCCGGACAGCCCTCGGTCAAGATCATCCGGGGCTGGGTCGGCAAGACGCTGGAGCAGGATGAGGCGGGTGTAACGCTGACAATCATGCGTACCCCCGAAGAGGGCGGTGCCGAGGATCAGACCCGGGTGATCCGTGCCAAGTTTCTCGCCGGCTGCGACGGCGCCAACAGCTTCACCCGCAACGCACTCGGCATCGAGAACGAGGACAAGGGCTACTTCTTCGACTGGCTGATCCTCGACATGATCATGGGCTACGACTACGTCGCCGAGCGGTCGCACGAGCCCGCCCAGTGGCAGCTCTGCGACCCGGCACGCCCCACGACCATCGTGCCCGGCGGCCCAGGCCCCGACCCGGATGGCCCCGCGCGCCGGCGGTGGGAATACATGCTGCTGCCCGGCGAGTCGGTGGAAGAGATGACGACACCCGAGAAGGCCTGGGAGTTGCTGGCCGCCTGGGGTGTGACACCCGACCGGGCCGAGCTGGAGCGTTCCGCCGTCTACCGGTTCCAGGCCCGATGGGCGAAGGCGTGGAACAAGGGCCGCTGCCTCATCGGCGGCGACGCGGCACACCTGATGCCTCCCTTTGCCGGCGAGGGCATGTGCGCCGGTGTCCGCGATGCCGTCGCCATGGCCTGGCGCCTCAACGGTATCCTCGAAGGCAAGTATGGCCGGGAGGTGCTGGACAGCTACACCACCGAGCGGGTGGAGCACGCCAAGCACTACATCAACTTCAGCCAGGAATTGGGGCAGATCATCTGCATCCACGATGAGGCGGAAGGTGCAAAGCGGGACGCCATGATGATGGCCGACCTCGAAGCCCGCGGCGGCACACCGGTGCCGACCGACCTCTGCCACCTCGGCAAGGGCGCGTGGTGCGACGAGAGTGCCCATGCCGGTGAGCTTTCGGTTCAGGGCATCGTCGAGGCCAACGGCAAACGGGACCGGTTCGACCAGGCCGTCGGTCAGGGCTGGATCCTCTTCGGCTATGAAACCGATCCGGGTGCGGCGCTGACCGCGGCGCAGCGCGCTCAGCTTGCGCAGATCGAGGGTTTCACCGTCCAGCTTTGCGGCCCGGGCGGCGGGTGCGACGTGGTCGATGTCGAGGGAACCTTCAAGGCCTGGCTCGACGACATCGACGCCAAGTATGTGCTGATCCGTCCCGACTTCTACGTCGCACTCACCGCCAACAGCCCCGAGCGGCTTCGGGCCCGCTTCGACAAGGTGATGGCAGAACTGCACCTCAGCGGCCAGCCCGCGATGGCGGCGGAATGACCGCGCCGTTCAAGGCAACGCTCAACCCGGCGAAGATCATCTTCGGGCCGGGGGCGCTTTCGGCGGTCGCGGAGGAGATCGACGCGATCGGCGGCAGCAAGGCTCTGGTGCTGTCGACCGCGTTCCAGGAGGGAGATGCCGAGGCGCTGGCCGCCCGGCTCGGCGAGAGGGCCGCAGGTGTTTTCGCCCGGGCAGCGATGCACACCCCGGTCGAGGTGACCGAGGCGGCGATGCGCGCCTATACCGAGGTGGGCGCAGATTGCGTGGTGGCCCTCGGCGGCGGCTCGACCATCGGGCTCGGCAAGGCGATCGCGCTGCGCACGGATTGCCCGCAGATCGTGGTCGCCACCACCTATGCGGGATCCGAGGTGACGCCGATCCTGGGGCAGACCGAGGGGGGGAGGAAAACCACGCTGCGCTCCGACATGGTGCTGCCGGAAGTGGTGATCTACGACCCCGAACTCACCCTCGGACTGCCGGTCGCCATGAGCGTCACCAGCGGCCTCAATGCCATCGCCCATGCGGTCGAGGCCCTCTATGCCAGGGACCGCAACCCGATAACCACCATGCAGGCGGTCGAGGGCATCCGGGCGCTGAAGGAAGCGCTTCCGGTGATCGTGAAGGACCCGGGCAATGCCGAGGCGCGGGGTGATGCGCTCTATGGCTCCTGGCTTTGCGGCACCGTGCTTGGAACGGTCGGCATGTCTCTGCACCACAAGCTCTGCCACACGCTCGGCGGCAGTTTCGACACGCCGCACGCCGAAACCCATGCCATCCTGATCCCGCATACGGCGGCCTACAACGGCGTGGCGGCGGAGGAGGAACTTCGCCCCGCGGCCGCGCTGTTCGGCGGCCAGCTCGGCGGAGGATTGTGGGACTTCGCCAGGGAACTCGGCGCCCCGCTGGCGCTGAGGGACCTTGGCCTGGGCGAGGACGATCTCGACCGTGCCGCCGAGCTTGCGGTGCAGAACCCCTATTGGAACCCGCGGCCAATCGAGAAAGCGGCCATCCGCGCGTTGCTCGGTCGCGCCTGGAGTGGGGAGCGTCCGGAATGAGAGATGAAGGAGGGCCCAAGATGTCCAAATACCTGACCGAACAGAACTCGGTGCAAGCGGTGCTCGCCCGGATCAACGACGACGAGTGCTCGCCGCGGTTTCGCGAAATCATGACCTCGCTGGTCACCCATCTCCATGGCTTCGTGAAGGACGTGGATCTGAGCCAGCATGAGTGGGAAGTGGCAATCGACTTCCTCACGCGCACCGGTCAGATGTGCTCGGGCGAGCGGCAGGAATGGATCCTGGTCAGCGATACGCTTGGCGTGTCGATGCTGGTGGACGCCATCAACAACCGGCGCGACCCCCGTGCGACCGAGAACACCGTGCTGGGGCCCTTCCACGTGGCAGGGGCGCCGGAACTGGAGATGGGTGCAAACATCTCGCTGGATGGCAAGGGCGAGACCTGCCGTTTCACCGGCACGGTCACCGACCTCGACGGCAACCCGATCGAAGGGGCGCGGCTCGACGTTTGGTCCGACAACGACGAGGGCTTCTACGACGTCCAGCAGCCCGGCATTCAGCCCAAGTGGAACAACCGGGGGATCTTCACCACGGGGTCCGACGGCGCCTATGACTTCATCGGCATCAAGCCGGTGAGCTACCCGGTGCCGTGTGACGGCCCGGCCGGTGAAATGCTGACCGGGATGGGGCGTCACCCCTACAGGCCCGCACATACCCACCTGATTGTCACGGCGCCGGGCTTCCAGAAGCTCGTCACCCACATCTTCGTCGGCGAGGACCCCTACATCGACAGCGATGCCGTTTTCGGCGTGAAGGATTCTCTTAAAGCGCCTTTCCAGCCCGCTGGGGGCGGCGAGACGGCGTGGCTCTGCCCCTTCGACATCGTGCTGGCGCCGGAGTGAGGGCGATTGGCCGGTTCAAGGCGAAAGCTCAACTGTAAATACGCTGTATCAAATATCGGACCATGCGCGTGAACAGGCGCAAAATGATCGGAAGCTCGGCCGGCAGGGACGGCCACAGGGAGGAAAAGATGCGAAAAACCAACACGATGAACCGCCGTGCCGTTCTGGCCGGAGGTTCTGCGCTACTGGCGGCTCCTGCCATTCTCAAGGCAAGCCGCGCGTCGGCACAGTCGAACAAGTTCACCATCGGTTTCGTGAACCCGGCAACCGGCCCGCTGGCACCCTTTGGCGAAGCGGATCAATACATCATGGAGGCCGCCAAGGCCGCCATGGCCGGGATCGAGAACAACGGTGCGCCGGTCGAGGTGGAGATCGTCTACAAGGATACGCAGTCCAACTCCAACCGTGCCGCAGAGGTGGCAGTGGAGCTGATCGAACGCGACGGGGCGAACCTGATCGTTGCCTCCGGCGCACCCGACACCGCCAACCCGGTTGCCGACCAGTGCGAGCTGAACGAGGTGCCCTGCATCACCACCGTCGCCCCCTGGCAGCCCTACTTCTTCGGCCGCAACGGTGATCCGGCGGCGGGCTTCGACTTTTCCTACCACTTCTTCTGGGGGCTCGAGGACGTCATCGCCAACTTCCTCAATCTCTGGGACGACGGCGGCGTCGCGACCAGGACCGTGGCCGGCCTCTTCCCCAATGATGCCGACGGCAACGCCTGGGGCGACCCGGAGCTGGGCCTGCCCAAGCCGCTGGCCGCACGCGGCTACGAGGTGATCGACCCGGGCCGCTACCAGGTGATGAACAACGACTTCACCGCGCAGATCTCGGCCTTCAAGGATGCCGGCTGCGAGATCGTCACCGGCAACATGATCCCCCCGGACTTCGCCACCTTCTGGAGCCAGGCCGCACAGCAGAACTTCAACCCGAAAGTCGTAACGATCGGCAAGGCGCTGCTCTTTCCGAGCGTGATCGAGAGCCTGGGTGCCCGCGGCGATGGCCTGACCACCGAGATCTGGTGGACGCCGACCCATCCCTTCATCTCCAGCCTGACCGGCGAAAGCGCCGCGCAGCTTGCCGAGGGCTTTACCGCCGCGTCCGGGCGCCCGTGGACCCAACCCATCGGCTTTGTCCACGCCCTGTTCGAAGTCGCGGCCGATGTCATCCGGCGCAGCGAGGCGCTGGATGATCCCTACGCCAACACCGATGCGCTCGCCGCGACGGAGCTCGATACCATTGTGGGCAAGATTGCCTGGAACGGCGGCGATCTGAACCCGGTGAAGAACGTGGTGCGCACGCCGCTGGTTGGCGGTCAGTGGCAACTCGACAGCGGTGCGCCGGAGCTTGTCGTCACCAACAACGCCGAGGCGCCGGAAATCCCGGTCGGCGGCGAGATGAAGCTCATCGGCGGCTGACCGGCCGCTCAAACCATCAAGGAGACGCGGGTGGCCCTTCGGACGGGGCGGCCACCCGCCACCTGACCCATGGCCCTTCTCGACCTGCAAGACCTGCAAAAATCCTACGGTGCCCTTGCCGTAACGCAGAACTTTTCTCTGACCGTCGAAGCCGGTGACCTCGTGGGAATCCTCGGGCCGAACGGAGCGGGAAAGACGACGCTGTTCAACCAGATCACCGGAACGGTGAAGCCGGATCACGGCGAGGTCTGGTTCGACTCGGTCAATGTCACCCAGCTCGACGCTTCGCGGCGTTGCCAGATGGGGATCGCCCGCTCCTTTCAGGTGCCGCATCCCTTCGTCGGCATGACCGTTTACGAGAACATCCTCGTTGGTGCCACCTTCGGGCGCAGCACCTTCGACCCGCAGAAACAGGCTCTCGACGTGATGGAAAAGACCGGCATGGGCGCCAAGGCCAACGTGCTGGCCGGGAACCTGACGTTGCTCGACCGCAAGCGGCTCGAGATGGCTCGGGCGCTGGCGGCGGACCCCAAGTTGCTGCTGCTGGACGAAATTGCCGGAGGGCTCACCGACAGCGAGTGCATCTCGTTGCTCGACACCATCCGGGACGTGCATGCGACCGGTGTCACGATCATCTGGATCGAGCACGTCGTGCACGCCCTGATGTCGGTCGCCAGGCGCCTCGTCGTCGTGGATTTCGGCCGCAAGGTGACGGATGGCGACCCCGCAGAAGTCATGGCCTCCGCCGAGGTGAAGTCGATCTACATGGGGGAGGACGCGCTTGACTGACACGGTTCTCGAAGTCGAAGACCTCCAGGTGTTCTACGGCAATGCGCAGGCGATCCACGGTGTGTCGCTGACGCTGGCGAAGGGCGAACTTCTCTCGCTCATCGGCTCCAATGGCGCGGGCAAGACGACGCTCTTCAAGTCGATCTGCGGCATGGTGAAGCCGCGCGACGGTGCGATCCGGCTGCATGGCCAGCCCACTGCGGGCCTCAGCCCCGCCCGCATCACCGAGGCAGGCGTGGCCATGGTCCCCGAAGGTCGCAGGCTTTTCCGGTCGCTCTCGGTGGAAGAGAACCTGGTTCTCGGTGGTTATGTCGGCCGTCCGGGGCCGTGGACTCTGAAGAAAGTCTACGAGGTGTTCCCAATCCTCGAGGAGCGGCGCAGGTATCCGGCCACGTCGCTCTCGGGCGGTCAGCAGCAGATGGTGGCGATCGGGCGGGCGCTGATGTCCAATCCCGACGTTCTGCTACTCGACGAGTTGAGCCTCGGTCTGGCACCGGTCGTCATCAAGGACATCTACGCGCTCCTGCCGAAGATCCTCGGCGAGGGCCTTTCAACGATCCTCGTCGAGCAGGACGTGACCCGTGCCCGCTCCGTTTCGGATCACTTCGCCTGCATGCTCGAAGGCAGGATTTCACTCAGCGGCAAGTCGGATGCTTTCACGCACGACCAGATCTCCGCCGCCTATTTCGGGACCTGAGCCGATGGAATGGATCAACGTCATCATCCAGGGCATCCTGATCGGCGGGCTCTACGCGCTTTTTGCCGCCGGACTCTCGCTGATCTTCGGCGTCATGCGGCTGGTGAACATCGCGCACGGCGACTTCATCGTTGGCGCGGCCTACCTCGCCATGGTCACGATAGGGGCGACCGGTCTGCACCCGCTGCTCAGTCTCGTGATCGTGGTGCCGGTCATGGCGGCCCTGGGCTACGCCATCCAGCTCGGCCTGCTCAATCGCGTCCTCGGAAACGATATCCTGCCGCCGCTCATCGTCACCTTCGGCCTCTCGATCATCATCCAGAACCTGCTGCTCACAGGCTTCTCGGCCGACAGCCGCAAGCTGAACGCAGGCGCGCTGGAAACCGAGAGCCTGCCGGTGCTGCCGGGCATCGACGTGGGTTACCTGCCGCTGCTGACCTTCGCCGCCGCCGTGGCGATCATCGCCGGGCTGCAGTACCTCTTCTACAACACCTCGATGGGCCGCGCCTTCCGGGCCACCTCGGACGACGGCGAGATCGCGCAGATCATGGGGCTCGACAACCGCAAGGTCTTCGCCTGGGCGATGGCGCTTTCGATGGCCGTGGTTGCGGTTGCGGGCGTGTTCCTCGCGATCCGCGCCAACTTCGATCCGTTCATGGGCCCGTCGCGCCTGATCTTCGGGTTCGAAGCCGTGATTATCGGGGGCCTCGGCAACCTCTGGGGCACCCTCGTCGGAGGTATCATCCTCGGCGTGGCACAGGGCCTTGGGGCCCAGATCGACCCGGGCTGGCAGCTGCTCGCGGGACACATCGCCTTTCTCGTCATCCTGGCCGTCAAGCCGCGCGGCCTCTTTCCGAGGATCGACTGATGAGCGACGCACGCATCACCCGCTCCACGCCCGCCAGCCGCATTGCCGGGGTCATCGCCCTTGCCGTGCTCGCGGGCATCGCCGCCGCGCCGTGGTGGGCCGGGTCGGCCGACCTGCGGCTGATCACCGAGATCCTCTTCTACCTGGCGCTGGCGACCATGTGGAACCTGCTGGCGGGCTATGCCGGGCTCATTTCGGTCGGCCAGCATGCCTATGTCGGTCTCGGCGGCTATCTGATGTTCTCCTGCGTGTTGTTCCTCGGCATGAACCCGCTCTGGTCCATTCCGCTTTCGGGCATTGCAGGCGCTTTGATCTCCGTTCCTGTCGCCTGGCTCGTCTTCCGCCTAAAGGGCCCCTATTTCGCCATCGGCACCTGGGTGGTGGCGGAGGTCTTCCGCCTCTCGGCAGCGCAGATGTCGTCCGTCGGCGGGGGCTCGGGTCTATCGATCCCGGTGAGCGTGATGCGCGACCTCGGCCGAAAGGACCAGCGCGAGATGCTGATCTATTTCGCCGCCTTCTTCCTCTGTGTCGGCGCCATCGTGCTGGTCTATGTCCTGCTGCGCTCCCGCGTCGGCCTCGCCCTGACAGCGATCCGCGACAACGAGGTTGCCTCTTCGAGCCTCGGCGTGCGGATCGCCCGTATCAAGCTCTTCATCTACGTTGCGGCGGCGGGTGTCACGACGATGATCGGAAACCTGATCTTCATCACCAAACTCCGCATCTCCCCGGACGCCGCCTTCTCGGTGAATGACTGGACCGTCTTCGTGATCTTCATCGTGGTCATCGGCGGTATCGGCACCATCGAGGGGCCGATCATCGGCACGCTGCTCTACTTCCTCCTGCGCGAGTTCCTGGCCGACCTCGGGGCGATCTACCTGATGATCCTCGGGGCGCTCGCCATCCTGATCATGCTGGCCGCGCCAAAGGGAGTCTGGGGCTTCGTGGTTCAGAAATTCGACTTCTCGATCTTCCCGGTGGGCTACCGTGTCCGGCGCAAGTAGCCCGTCAGATGCTGCTGCCGTATTCCGTGATCACCGCATCGCGGGTGCGCAGCAGGGCGGCCCGCACCTGCGCACGCTGCCGTTCCATCCGCTGGGTCGGCATGGCGATCGAAACGGCAAAAGCCTTGCCGCCGATAGGGGGCAAGGGCACCGCAATGGCGCTGGCGCCTTCGTCGTATTCCTCGTCGTCGGCAAAGACCCCCTCGGCGCGCGCCGCCTCGATCTCGTCCATCAGCGCCGCCGGATCGGTGCGCGTGTTCGCCGTGAAGGCCGTGGGCGCCGCTCCGATCAGTGCCAGCGCGTCCTCGCGTGCCAGCATGGAAAGATGCGCCTTGCCGTTGGCGGTGCAATGGATCGGATGCTGGAGCCCGACGTAGCTGATGACCCGGATCGCCTCGTTGGAGGCGATCTGCTCGATCACGAAGACCTTCCCGTCTTCCAGAGTGGTCAGGTCGATGTTGTCGCCGATTTCCTCGTGCAGCGCCTCCATGAAGGGGCGCAGGAGCGCGCGGGCGTCGATCTTCACCTGCGCGCCGAGGCGGGCCAGGGCCATGCCGAGGTAGGTGCCCTGCTGCCCGAAGGCCTTTGTGACCAGCCCCTGCTGGTTCAGCACTCCGATGAGGCGCTGAACGGTGGAGCGCGGGAGATCGGTGGCCTTGGCGATCTGTCCGAAGGACGCGCCGGGTCGGGCGGCCACGGCTTTCAGGATGGCGACGGCGCGGGAGATCGTTTGGCCATCGGATTTCCTGGGAGAGGTGGGCATTGTGACAGCCTCGCGCCAGCACAGGTTGATCTGTCTGGCGATACAGGGGCCAGCATGCCGATACGCTACCGCGAGGGTGGCAAGAGAGGCAAGCGATGGCTTTGATCGAGACCGATGTTCTCATCATCGGGACCGGGCCGGCGGGATCTGCAACGGCGGCGCTGCTGTCGTCCTACGGTGTCGCCAACATGGCCGTCAACCGCTACCGCTGGCTGGCCAATACACCCCGCGCCCACATCACGAACCAGCGCTGCATGGAGGTGCTGCGCGACCTGGGGCCAGAGGTGGAAGCCGAAGCCTATCTCCATGGCACCCATCAGGATCTCATGGGCGAGAACATATTCTGCGAGAGCCTCGCGGGAGAGGAGATCGGCAGGATGCAGAGCTGGGGCACCCACCCGCTGAGCCGTGCCGCCCACCAGCTCTCATCGCCCTGCCGGATGATCGACCTGCCGCAAACCTTCATGGAGCCCATTCTCTATGGCGCCGCATGTCGGCGCGGCACCCAGGGCCGGATGAGCACCGAATACCTCAGCCATGTGCAGGACGACACCGGCGTTACCACCACTTGCCTCGACCGGCTCTCCGGCGAGACCTTGCGGGTGCGGTCGAAGTATCTTGTCGGTGCGGATGGCGGCAACTCGATGGTGGCCGAGCACGCGGGCCTGCCCTTCGAGGGCAGAATGGGCGTGGGCGGGTCGATGAACATCCTGTTCCGCGCCGACCTCTCGCGCTATGTCGCCCATCGACCCTCCGTGCTCTACTGGGTCATGCAGCCCGGCGCCGATGTGGGGGGCATCGGCATGGGGCTGGTGCGGATGGTGCGGCCCTGGAACGAGTGGCTCATCGTCTGGGGCTACGACATCAACGAGCCTGCGCCGCAGGTGGATGAGGCGATGGCCACGCAGGTTGCCCGCCAGCTGGTTGGCGACCCGGATCTGGAGATCGAGTTGCTGAGCGCCAACACATGGACGGTGAACAACATGTTCGCCACCCATATGCAGGCGGGCCGGGTTTTCATCATGGGCGACGCGGCACACAGGCATCCGCCGTCCAACGGGCTTGGCTCCAACACCTCCATTCAGGACGGGTTCAACCTGGCGTGGAAGCTGGCGCTGGTTCTGCGCGGGCAGGCAGGCGAGGGCCTGCTGGAGAGCTACAGCGAGGAGCGCGCGCCGATTGCACGGCAGATCGTGACCCGCGCCAACCAGTCGATCGCCGAGTTCGGCCCGATTTTCGAGGCGCTGGGGATGACCGGCGGCGGCGACGTGGCGAAGATCAAGGCGGCGATGGATGCCCGCTGCGATGGCACGGCCGCAGCGGAGGCGCAGCGGGCGGCGCTGCGGGAGGCCATTGCGCTCAAACGCTACGAGTTCGACGCCCACGGCGTGGAGATGAACCAGCGTTATCGCTCCGGCGCAGTCGATGCTGGCGCTCGGGCGGAGCCGGAGTTCACCCGGGACGCGGAGCTTCACTATCAACCGACGACGTGGCCCGGCGCACGGCTGCCCCATGCCTGGGTTTTCGAGCGGCGCAGCGGGGCAAGGCTCTCCACCCTCGACCTGTGCGGCAGAGGTCGGTTCACCCTGCTCACGGGCACCAGCGGCGCGGCCTGGGCAGAGGCGGTCGAGGCTCTGGCCGGGGAGATGGGGTTGCCGCTGGTGGCGCAAGTCATCGGCCCGCGGCAGGACATCGAAGACCACGGGGGCGATTGGGCTCGCGCCTCGGAGGTGGCCGACAGCGGGGCGGTGCTGGTCCGGCCCGATCACCATGTGTGCTGGCGGGCGGAGACCTTGGCTGACGACCCGATAGCCACCCTGAAACATGCGCTGGTGAAGGTGCTGGCGCTGACATGCAAGGAGCAAGTGGCATGACGAAACCCTGCATCATCTGTGTTGCGATCACCGGCTCGCTGCCGACCAAGGCCAACAATCCGGCGGTGCCGATCACCGTGGCCGAGCAGGTCGAAAGCACGCAGGCCGCTTTCGAGGCCGGAGCGACGATCTGCCATGCCCATGTGCGCAACGACGACGAGACACCCTCAAGCGACCCGGAGAAATTCGCGCGGCTGCAGGAAGGGCTGGAGAAGCACTGCCCCGGCATGATCATCCAGTTTTCGACCGGTGGCCGCTCCGGCGCCGGTCAGGCCCGCGGCGGAATGCTGCCACTTCGCCCCGACATGGCGTCGCTCTCGGTCGGCTCCAACAACTTTCCCACCCGGGTCTACGAGAACCCGCCAGAGCTGGTGGACTGGCTCGCCGCCGAGATGCTGAAATACGAGGTGAAGCCCGAGATCGAGGCCTTCGACCTCAGTCATATTCACCAGGCTGCCGCAATGCAGGCCGACGGACGGCTGGCCGCGCCGGTTTACGTGCAGTTCGTCATGGGCGTGAAGAACGCCATGCCGGCCGACCGTGATGTCTTCGACTACTACATCCGAACGATGGAGCGGTTGCTGCCTCGGAGCGAATGGTGCGCCGCCGGGATCGGGCGGCATCAGCTCGAGGTCAACGAGTGGTCGGTCGCTGCCGGGGGACACGCGAGGACGGGGCTTGAGGACAACGTGCGGCTGGGCCGCGATGCGCTGGCGCCCTCCAATGCAGCCCTGGTCGAGCGGGTCGTCGAGATCTGCAATCGCCACGAACGCCCTGTGGCGACAGCACGGCAGGCGCGGGACCTTCTTGGGCTGCGTTCGACCGGCTGAGGCTGGCCGGGGCAGGGCAGGGGCCCCGGTGAGAACGAGTGCACGGCGTGGACCTGCGCCGAGAGCAGGCGGCGTCTGCCATGGACGGGCGAGTGGCCGATAGTTCGACGTCGATCACGCCGCGCCTGGACGGCGCGGCCGGGGACAGGCCGCCGCGCGGGCGCCGAATCGCGTTCGGCCGCCTTGCACAGCAGGGGTTCGACGCGGTTTACCCGTATGATCAGGAGCTTGGCAGGCGACCTGGGGCTGGTTCCGATATGAGTTGACATATCAAGTCGAGTGTCTATCCTGACATGAGTTGAATCATCAACTCCATGCCCAGGGAGGGGCGTGGAACCTCAGGGAGGACAGTCCATGAAACGCGCCATCCACGCGGCCCTCGCGGCCGTGACAGCTATTCTTTTGCCCGCGGTCACCTCAGCCGACACCATCAAGGTAGGCGTGATCGCGCCCTTCTCGGGCCCCTTTGCCATCTACGGCAAGCAGTACCAGGAGGCGGTGGAGACCTACGTCGCCCAGAACGGCACCACCGCGGGCGAGCACGAGATCGAGTTCATCTACAAGGATGTCGGCGGGCCGAACCCCGACCAGTCGCGCGCTCTGGCGCAGGAACTGCTGATCCGTGACCAGGTGGATTATCTTGCCGGCTTCACCTTCACCCCCAACGCGCTCGCCGTGGCCCCGCTGATCGAGCAGAGCCAGACGCCGACGGTGATCTTCAACGCGGCCACCTCCTCGATCAACAAGGAGAGCGAGTTCTACCTGCGCACCAGCTACACGCTCTGGCAGGTCTCGGCTCCGCTTGCCGAATGGGCCTATGACCAGGGGATGCGCACCGTCGCCACCACGGTCACCGACTATGGCCCCGGCATCGACGCCGAGAACGCCTTCAGGGCTGCTTTCGAGGCCAAGGGAGGCGAGGTGATCGATGCGATCCGCATGCCGATCTCGACCACCGACTTCACCCCCTTCATCCAGCGCGTGCGCGATGCCGCGCCCGATGCCGTCTTCACCTTCCTTCCCGGAGGCCCGCCCACCTTCACCTATACCAAGACCTACAACGAGAACGGCCTCGCCGAGGCGGGCATCAAGTTTCTCGGCACAGCCGAGACCGAAGAGGTCAACCTGCAAGGCCTGGGCGATGCGGCCATCGGGCTGACCACCGCGTATCACTACTCCGGTGCGCATGACTCCGATGCCAACCGCGCCTTCCAGGCCAAGCTCACCGAGCTGTTTCCCGATGCCGTCGCCAACTGGGCCTCGGTCGGCGCCTATGACGGCACGCACCTGATCTACCAGATGGTCGCCGCTGCGGGCTCCGACGGCCCCGCGGCCGTGGAAGCCGCCAAGACGCTGGAGTGGGAGAGCCCGCGCGGCCCGGTGAAGATGGATCCGGAGACGCGCACGCTGATCCAGAACGTCTACCTGCGCGAGGTCGCACGGGATGAGGCGACCGGCCTGCTGGTGAACCGCGAGACCGGCGTGATCGCCACCGTGGGCGACCTCGGCTGGGACAAGTGATCCTCCCCGGCCCCGGGCTGGTCTCCCGGCCCGGGGTCTGATCCGAAAGCGGTGCAATGACCCTATTCCTGAACATTCTCGTGGACGGTGTGGCCTACGGGATGATCCTCTTCATGATCTCGGTCGGCCTGTCGGTCACCATGGGGCTCATGCGGGTGGTGAACCTCGCCCACGGCGGCTTCGCCCTTCTGGGCGGCACCTTCGCCCATTGGCTCGCCGCCGAAGTCGGGTTCCCGTTCTGGCCCGCCTTGGGGCTGGCCGTCGCCCTGACAGTGGCGCTTTCGCTGCCGCTTGAGCGCGTGATCTACCGTCGGATCTACGGCTTCACCGACCTGCAGCAGGTGCTGGCCACAATCGGCCTGACCTTTCTGATGATCGCCTCGGTGAACCTGTGGCAGGGCTCCAGCCTGCTGCCGGTTCCGCTGCCCGAGGGGCTGAAGGCCTCTGCCGATCTCGGCTTCCGCACACTGCCGGTGCACCGTCTGATGGTGATCGGCGCAGGGCTCGCCGTTGTGCTCGGCCTCTGGCTTCTGCTGGAGCGCACGCGCTTCGGCATCCGGCTCCGCGCGGCGGTCGACAACCGGGGCACCGCTTCGGCGCATGGGATCGACACGGACCGGATCTTCATGGCGGCCTTCGGCCTGGGCGCAGGGCTTGCGGCCCTGGGCGGTGTGTTGGGCGCCGAGATCCTGCCGATCGACGCTTACTATCCGCTGCGCTACATGGTGCTCTTCCTGATCGTCGTGGCCGTGGGCGGCATGGGTTCCATCGCGGGCTCGTTCCTGGCTGCCATCGGGCTGGGCCTGCTGGAGACCGCGGCCCGCTACCTGTTGCCGGATCTTGCCACCATCACCTTCTTCGCCCTGGTCATCGCCCTGCTGGCGCTGCGCCCGAACGGGCTGATCGTGAGGACGTCATGAAGACCTGGCTCCCGCCTCTCGCCCTTCTGGCGCTGGCTGTCGCGCTCTACGTCGCGCTGCCCTACAACCTCGCCTTCCTGACCCGCATCCTGATCATGGCGGTGCTGGTGCTGTCGCTCGACCTGGTGCTGGGCTTTGCCGGCATCGCCACGCTCGGGCAGGCGGCGTTCTACGGGGCAGGGGCCTATGCGGCCGGTCTCTTCGCCATCCACGCCTGGGCCGATCCGCTGGCCGGGCTGGTGGTGGCGGGGCTGGCAGGTGCGGTGCTTGCCTTCGTCTCGGGCCTGATCGTGCTGCGTGCCCATGGGCTGACGCTGATCATGCTGACAATCGCGGTCGCCTCGATCTGCCACGAGGTGGCGAACAAGTGGCGGGATGTAACCGGGGGCGCCGATGGCCTGCGCGGCATCCGGATGGAGCCGGTGCTGGGGCTCTTCGAGTTCGATTTCGTCGGGCAGACCGGCTTCTGGTATGCGCTGGCGGTTCTCGCCGCCGTCTTCACCTTTCTCGCCTTGCTGACCCGTGCGCCCTTTGGCCTGTCGCTCCGTGGCATCCACGAGAGCCCGGAGCGCATGGCAGCCATTGGCGTCTCGGTCTACTGGCGCAGGGTGGCGGCCTACACGCTGGGCGGGGCCATCGCCGGCATCGCGGGGGCGCTCTCGGCGCAGGTGACCCAACTGGTGAGCCTCGAGAGCTTCTCCTTCACCCTCTCCGCCGAAGCCCTGATCATGCTGATCCTCGGTGGCACCGGCAGGCTTTACGGCGCGGTGCTGGGCACGCTGGTGTTCATGTTCGTCCACCACTGGGCCGCGGCGAATGACCCGTTCAACTGGCTCTTCGTCATCGGTGCGCTGGTGCTGGCGGTGGTGTTCTTCCTGCCGCGCGGGCTGGTCGCGGTGCCGACTGCACTGAAACGCCTGGGAGGTCGTCATGCAGGGTCTTGAAGTACGTGGCCTCAGCAAGCGGTTCGGCGGGCTCACCGTGTCGGAGAACATCGACTTCGACCTGAAGCCGGGGGATCGCAAGGCGCTGATCGGGCCGAACGGCGCGGGCAAGAGCACGTTTTCCAACCTTGTCACGGGCATCCTGCCGCCCAGCGGCGGCACCATCCGCTTCGACGGGGTCGACATTGGCGGCCTCAACGAAGCTCAACGGGTGAAGCGGGGGATCGCCAAGACCTTCCAGATCACCACGCTGTTCCGTGACCTGACGGTGCGCGAGAACCTCCGCCTGCCGATCCTCGAACGGCAGGGCAGGGGATACCGGATGTTCCGCCGCGCCGATGGCGATGGGGACACCGAAGCCGAGGTGGCCGCGCTGATCGACCAGTTCGCGCTGGAACCTCTGGCCGACCGCCGGGTGGGCGACCTCGCCTACGGTCAGCAGCGGCTGGTGGAACTGGCGCTGACGCTGGCGCTCAAGCCGCGGGTGCTGATCCTCGACGAACCGGCGGCGGGTGTGCCTTCCTCCGAGACCCACCTGATCGTGCAGGCCATAGAGGCCCTGCCGCCCGACCTGGCCGTGCTCGTCATCGAGCACGACATGGACCTCGTCTTCCGGGTCGCCCGGCAGATCGTGGTGCTGGTGCAGGGCCGCATCCTGACCGAGGGCACGCCGGAAGAGATCGCTGCCAACGCGCAGGTGCGCGAGCTCTACCTGGGAGGCCACGGCCATGACTGATGCGCTGACGCTCACCGATGTGTCGTCGGGCTACGGCCCGACCCATGTCTTGAACGGGATCACCCTGAGCATCCCGCGCGGCGAGCGGCTTGCCGTGATCGGGCGGAACGGCGCCGGCAAGACGACCCTGCTCGCCACCATGATGGGGCTGACGAAGCTGCACGGGGGCACCGTCGTGCTGAACGGCCAGGATGTGAGTGCCCTTGCCCCGCACCGGCGCAACGCGGCAGGGCTCGGCCTCGTGCCGCAGACGCGCGACATCTTCAAGTCGCTCTCGGTGGAGGAGAACCTGCTTGCCGCACAGCGTGGCGAGGCGAGCCTGGAGCAGGCCTATGCACTCTTCCCGCGGCTGAAGGAGCGGCGGCGCAACGGTGGCGGGCAGCTTTCGGGCGGGGAGCAGCAGATGCTGGCGATCGCCCGCACGCTGATGACCGAACCCGAGGTGATCCTGCTGGACGAGCCCCTGGAAGGCCTCGCTCCGGTGATCTGCGAGCAGCTGATGGAGGTGTTCGAGCGCCTCGCCGCCGAGGGCCGCACCGTGGTGCTGGTGGAACAGCACGCCGAGGCCGCCCTCTCCTTCGCCACCCGTGCCCTGATCATGACCGGCGGCGCAATCGTTCACGACGGGCCCGCCGAGGCGCTCAAGGGCTCCGACCTGCTGGAGCGCCACATCGGCGTCGCGCTGGCCACATGACCGGAAAGGACACAGCCATGCAGCTCATCGAGGGCCATGCCCCGCTCACCCCTGACGCAGGCATCCCTGTGCTGGACGTCGACCCCTATGACGAGGCGGTTCTGGCCGACCCGTCCGACTACTACGCCCAGCTTCGGGACGCCGGGCCGGTGGTGTTCATCCCGCGCTACCAGGTGCTGGCGGTGGGCCGCTACGAGGAGACTCGTGCCACCTTCTCCGACCATGAGAACTTCGTGTCTTCCCGGGGGATCGGCCTGAACGACTTCAAGCTCGAGAAGCCCTGGCGCCCGCCGTCGATCATCCTCGAGGTCGATCCGCCCGACCACACGAAGACCCGCAGGGTCATGTCGAAGGCCCTCTCACCAAAGGTGGTGCGCGGGCTGATGGATGACTTCCTCGCCACCGCCGAAGAGGTGGTGGACGGTCTGTTGGAGCGCTCCGAGATCGAGGGCGTTGTGGACCTGGCCGAGGCCTTCCCCACCCGGGTCTTTCCGCGCGCCGTGGGCATGCTGGACGTCAACCCGCGCCACCTGGTCGACTATGGTGCCATCGTCTTCAACGCAGTCGGACCCGACAACGCCCTGCGCCGCAACGCCATGGCCCGGGCGCCCGAGGTTGCCGCCTGGATCAATGCCGCATGTGCCCGCGACCGGCTCACCGACGATGGGCTCGGCGCGCTGGTCTACGAGGCCGCCGACGCAGGCGAGATCACCCCGGAGGAGGCGGCCATGCTCGTGCGCAGCTTCCTCTCCGCCGGGGTCGATACGACCGTCACCGGCATCGGCAATGCGCTGTGGTGTTTCTCGCAGAACCCGGGCCAATGGGAGGCGCTGAAGGCCGACCCATCGCTCGCCCGTCCGGCCTTCGAGGAGGTGCTGCGCATCACCTCGCCCGTCCACACCTTCCTGCGCACCGCCGACCGCGACACCGAGATCGCCGGCCACCCGGTGCCGGAGAGTGCCAAGGTGCTCTGCGTGCTGGGTGCGGCCAACATGGACCCGGAGAAGTGGGGTGATCCGGAGGTGTTCCGGATCGACCGTCGCCCGGTGGGCCACATGGCCTTCGGCGCCGGCATCCACGGCTGCGTGGGACAGAACATCGCGCGCGGTGAACTGGAAGCCATGCTGACGGTGATGGCCGCGAAGGTGGACCGGATCGAACCCGTCGGCGAGGCCGTCTGGCGGCCGAACAACGCGATCCGCGCGCTCGATCGTCTGCCGCTGAAACTCATTCCGAAATAGAGGATCCAATGGTGAAAGTGACCTACATCCAGCCCGACGGCAGCGAAAAGACCGTGGAGGGCAAGCCGGGCGACAGCGTGATGCAGATTGCCGTTGCCGCGGGCGTGCCCGGCATCGTCGCCGAGTGTGGCGGCTCCATGGCTTGCGCCACCTGCCACGTCTACGTCGATGACGCCTGGACCGGACACACCGGCACCCGCTCGGAGAGCGAGGAGGACATGCTCGATTGCGCCATGGCCGAGATGACCGACGCATCGCGTCTGTCCTGCCAACTGAAGCTCACCGAGGCAATGGACGGGCTGGTGGTGCACATCCCCGAGGAGCAGTTCTGAGGGTGTGGTGCGGCCCCGCCGCGCCCCGTGACAACTGCCCTGAACCCGGCTATCGGTGAGCGCTTGAAAGGGCCGCCTGCATGACAAGAGCCGACCAGATCAGACCGCCAGCCGAGCGTCTTCACGCCCCCACCCGCGACCGGGAAGGGGCGGAGATCCTCGACATCGACTACTACGCGCCGTTCCTGCTGAACGCCGTGGCCAGCGCATGGGGACGCCAGACCTCGGCGATCTATCGGCGCGATTTCGGTCTGGGACTGACGGACTGGCGGGTGGTGGCGATGCTGAACATCGAGCCCGGCATCACCGCCAGCCGCATCTGCGACGTGATCCGCATGGACAAGGCTGCTGTAAGCCGCTCCCTCAAGACGCTCAATGACATGGGGCATCTTCGCCATGAACAGCCCGGCGCCGACCCGCGCAAGCGGCTGTGGTGGCTCTCCGAACAGGGCCTGCAGGTGCACGCCGACATTCTCGCCGTGGCGCTCGGCTGCGAGGCCGAACTGATCAAGGGGATCGACCCGGAAGACCTGGAAACCTTCCTGAAGGTCATGCGGCAGATGCTGGCGAACATCGACCCGAAGTAGGAGCGGGGCCTTCCCGATGGAGCTTCTGAGTAAAGAAGCTCCGAAGCCCGAAGCCAAACCGTGCTCAGTGGTGTCGGATGCGGAATGCTTCAGGCGCGGCCGACAGGATTGGTGTAGCCTAGGGACAGGCCGCGGTTGTTTCCGTCCTCGGATCCTGTTGCGGTGGTGGCACGGACCAGCGCGGAAAATCCGGATGTGTCACCTCGCCGGCGCGTTCGGGGCAAGCAATTCTGCCCATGTCGGCAGGCGCGAAATCCCGCGGGAAGGGAGACAGACCATGATTTCCGCGCATATGCATTCGTGGCACATTGAGCGATGACGCCGGCCAGTTCACGCTGATCGGGCGCGCGAATACAAGCTCCGGCAATACCACGCTCCATTTCTCGCGTTTCAGATAGCCATGATACGCCTCGGCGGAGTCATTCAGAAATCTGGTCGTGTTCGCATAGGCGCTTCCGTGAAGGAACGCCAAGCCGTCCGGCGGATCGAACTTCTTTGCATATCGGCAGACAACAGCGCCATCTGTTAGCACCCATCGGTCGTCCCTCAATGATCTGGTGGAACGCCGTCCGCCAAAATGCAGGTCCCACAATGCCTTCCCCTCAATGAGTTATCCACAGGAACGTCAACGTCCCGATTACAGACTCGTTTGGTCATGTTCCTTTAATGTTCGGCCGGTTGAGTGAATGATGGCTCCGCGCCGTGGGGGATGGGAATCTTGAAGGCACCAAACAGCGACTTGCCGGGCTAAGTGACGCGCTCACGGGGCAGGGCGGTCAGGCGCCGTTTTGGCGCGCTGAGTTGCGCCAGGCGCACGCGGAATAGGCCTCAGGAATTTATTCGTCGGCCCTCTTGCCATCCCCCCAGACTGACCGTAGAACCGCGCCACCCTCAGGGGCGTGCTTCACGCTTCTCCCGTGCCCGGGTAGCTCAGGGGTAGAGCAGTGGATTGAAAATCCTCGTGTCGGTGGTTCGATTCCGCCCCCGGGCACCACTTAACAAGCTGGAATGGTTGGGTTTTGTGGTCATGTCTGGTC
>CAYVQK010000026.1:0-12538 GCA_964454145.1 uncultured Oceanicola sp.
CGAGAGCGCCGACAACGACACCTTCTTCCGTATGGTCGAAAGGGCCCTGACCACATGAACATGCCAATGACCCACCCTCGCAAGATGGAGCCAGCCATGACCCCCGCAGAAGAGCCGATCCTCGATCTTCGCAAGTTCTCGAAGACCTTCGGCGAGGTGCAGGCGCTCGACGGCGTGGAGCTGACGGTGCAGCCCGGAGAGTTCGTCACTGTCGTCGGCCCCTCGGGCTGCGGCAAGTCCACGCTGTTCAACATCGTCGCCGGGCTCGAAGAGCCGGATTCCGGCTCGGTGCTGCGCTTCGAAGGCCAGTCGGTGCATGCCAAGCAACTGCTCGGCAAGGTCTCGTTCATGCCGCAGCGCGACCTGCTGCTGGCCTGGCGCAACGTGATCGACAACGCCATCCTGCCGCTGGAGATCGAGGGCGCGAACCGGTCGCAGGCCCGCGCCGAGGCGCAGCGGATGCTGCCCGAATTCGGCCTCGCGGGCTTTGCCGACAAATACCCGCACGAGCTGTCGGGCGGCATGCGCCAGCGCGTCGCGCTGATGCGGACCTTCATGTTCAAGCGCGACCTGATGCTGCTCGACGAGCCCTTCGGCGCGCTCGACGCGCTGACCCGGACGATGATGCAGCGCTGGCTGCTCGAGGTCTGGCAGAAACACAAGCGCACCGTGCTGTTCATCACCCACGATGTCGATGAGGCGATCTTTCTCGGCGACAAGGTGCTGGTCATGACCGCCCGCCCCGGCGCGATCAAGCTGGAGCGCAAGGTCGACCTGCCGCGCCCGCGCAGCGCCGATCTGGTCACCGCCCCCGAGTTCATCTCCCTCAAGCGCGAGCTGCTCGACGCGATCGAGGAAGAGAGCATGAAGACCTTTGGCCCCTCCTCTCACTGAACCCCGGGCCGAACAACCGAGCCCGGCGAAACCGGGCCTCATCCCCAACAAGGAGTAACCCCATGAAAAGACGTTCCTTCCTCTCCACGCTCGGCCTTGCCGCCTCGGTCGCCATGTTCGGCGCCCCGGCGGTCCAGGCCGCCGATCTCGAAACCGTGTCGCTGCGCCTGAAATGGCTGCCGCAGGCCCAGTTCGTCGGCTTCTACATGGCCAAGGCCAAGGGCTATTACGAGGACGAGGGGCTCGATCTGACGATCAACCCCGGCGGCCCGAACCTGCTGACCGAGAACCTCGTGGCCACCAATGCCGATACGTTCGGCCTTTCGGGCGGCACCGACTCCGTCTTCGCGGCCATCGAAAAGGGCCTGCCGATCACCTGCATCGGCATCGCGCATCAGGAAACCCCCTTCGTCTTCGTTTCCAAGGCCGACGGCCCGGTGCAGGAGATCGGCGATTTCCAGGACGCGGCGATCACCACCTGGTTCACCGGCGCGAACTATGTGCTGTTCGGCATGCTGGCGGCCAACGGGCTCGACCGCTCGACCATGGACATCCAGCCGCAACAGGTTTCGGTCACGCCCTTTGTCGACGGTCAGGTCGATGTGGTCACCGCCACCCGCTACAACGAGTTCTACACGCTGATGCAGCGCGTCGGCGAAGACAATCTCAAGCGCTTCGTGCCCGAGGATTACGGCGTCTCCTTCCCGCGCGACACGCTGATCGTCGGCAATGACTTCGCCGCCGAGCATCCCGATCTCGTGCAGGGCTTTGTGCGCGCCTCGGTCAAGGGCTGGCTCGACGCCTTCGCCGACAAGGAGGCCGCCGTCGACCTGATCCTGAAAGAGGCGCCGACCCTGGAACGCCCGCATCAGGAATTCATGCTCGACGAGATCGAAAAGATCATGCTCGCCGGTGCCGCGGCCGAGGACGGTCTCTTCACCATCGACATGGACGCGGTGTCGAGCGCGCATCAGATCCTGGTGGATTACGAGGTTCTGGGCGGACCCATCGACCTCGACAGCGCCTTCGACAGCCAGTTCGTCGACGCGATCCCCTCGGCGGAGCGTCTGCCGGAATGACGGTTCAGGCCAATATGGCGGGCGCTTCGCCCGTGGCACGGCGCTTCGGCGCCGTGCTTCCCCTGCTGAAAGGGGTCGCGGCGCTGGCCGCCGTGCTGCTTGCGGTGGAGCTGATCGTGATCCTCTTCGGCATCCGCCCCTATGTGCTGCCGCGCCCGAGCGCGGTGATCGAGGCGATCCTGCGCACCCCCGCCGCCTATCGCGACGCGATCATCCGCACCGGGCTGGAAACGCTGATGGGCTTCGGCGCCGGCGCGCTTTTCGGGATCTGGATCGGCATCGCCTTCTCGCGGCTGCGTTTCCTGCGCGAGACCATCTTTCCGATCTTCATCGTGTCGCAGACCATCCCGGTCATCGCCTTCGGCGCGCTGGTGGTCATGTGGTTCGGCAACACCATCCTCGCAAAAGCCGTCATCGTTTTCTACCTGACCTTCTTTCCGGTCACCGTGAACGCGCTTCTGGGCATGCGCGCGGTGGACGAAAAGCAGGTGCAGCTTCTGCGCAGCTTCGGCGCCTCGGAGCGCGAGATCATGCGCAAACTGCGCTTTCCGACCGCCCTGCCGCATATCTTCGTCGCGCTGCGCATCGCCTCGGCGCTTGGCCTCGCCGGCGCCGTGGTTGGCGAATGGTTCGGCGACACCACCGGGCTCGGCGTGCTGCTGCTTCAGGGCATGTATGCCGAGAACATGGTCGCGATCTGGGCCAGCATCCTGTGTTCGGCGGTGCTGGGCGTGGCCTTTTTCAGCGCCATCGGCCTGGCCGAGAAACGCATTGTCTTCTGGGGAGGCGAAAGCACATGAGCGACGATCCCATGGCCCCCTCGCAGCAGGCGCTGGCGCGCGGCATCTTCGGCGGGCTGGCCCTCTTCGCGATCTGGGAACTGGTCGCCCGGCTGTTCGAGCTGCCGAGCTACATCCTGCCCGCCGTCTCCGAGATCCTCGCCCGGCTCTGGACCGCCCGCGTCGCGCTCGGCGAGGCGGCGGCCTATACCCTGGGCGAGTCCGTTGCCGGATATCTGCTCGGCGGCGCGGTCGGCGTCAGCCTGGCGCTGGCCATCACCCTGGTGCCGCCGCTGCGCAAGATCATCGTGCCGGCGGCCACGGCGGTGAACTCGGTGCCCGTGGTGGCGTTTTCGCCGCTCATCCTGCTGTGGTTCGGCATGGGCGTCAGCTCCAAGATCGTCATGGTCGCCGTGGCGGTGAGTTTCACCATGTTCGTCTCGGCGCTCGCCGGTTTCGACCGGGTGGACGAGCGCTCGGTCAACCTGATGCGCAGCTTCGGCGCCAGCCGCGCCGCGATCCTGTGGAAGCTGCGCCTGCCCACCGCGCTGCCGCTGATCCTGTCGGGCATGCGCCTGTCGACGGTGCGCAGCCTGATCGTCGCCATCGTGACCGAGATGCTCGGCGCCTATGGCGGGCTCGGCTGGGTGATCTATCAGGCGGTGATCGTCATCGACTTCGTACAGGTCTGGGCCGCGATCTTCGTCGCCTCCATCGCCAGCCTGGGGTTCTTCGGGATCGTGGCGCTGCTGGAACGCAGGCTGGTGTTCTGGCGCTAGGCGCGCAGGGCGCCGGCATCTGGCCGGAGTCCCTTTGAATCAGAGTGTTGCGCCCCGCCCGCACTCCCCACGGGCCGCCGTCACCGCGGGCAAAAGCGGTGGCGGCGGCCCGTCGGATATGGTGAAACTTGACACGCACAGGGTGCAGACGGACAATATCTTTACGCACGAAAAGTTTTTAGACGAAAATGCGAGGCAGCAGGCAGCCCAATGCGACCGGATAAAGTCAGGACGATGGAGGAGTTCGCCACGCTGAGCGGCATCTCGCGGCCAACGCTGTCGAAATATTTCAACGATCCCAGCTCGGTCCGGCAGTCGACGCGCGAGCGGATCGAAGCGGCACTTCAGCGCTACGATTACACGCCGAATGTCTATGCCATCAACCAGAACCGCCCCCTGACGCGGAATATCGGCATCGTCGTGCCCTATCTCGCCGACCCGTTCTTTGCCGAGGTAGCGCGTAATCTCGAACCGCTCTGCGCGCAGGCGGGATTCAACCCGATCCTGCTCAGCGCGCATGGCGATCCCGACCGGGAAATCGAGAATCTCGAAAGCCTGCGCGGCATCCGGCCGGCGGGCGTGCTGCTGGCACCGCTGGGGCGCCGTTCGCGGCGCGACGATCTGGCGGCTTTCTGCGAAGACGTGCCGACAGTGCTCTTCGATTGCGATATCGACGATGTGGGCGATGCCTATTTCGGCAATAACAACTTTCAAAGCATTGGTTTGATTGTCGAATATCTCAACCGCACTGGCCAGCCGCCGGCGTTTTTCGAGATGCGGCACGCGCCGAACCCCAACGCCAACAAGCGCCGCGCCGCCTATGAGGCGGCCATGCGCGCACTTGGCCACGCGCCGATGATCCTGGCGGCAGAGGGCACCGGCTGGAATTTCGAAGAGGTCGCCTGCGCCGAGGCCGGGCGCATGATGGCCGCGCGGCGCCTGCCCACCGACACCGTGCTGTGCAGCAACGACCGGCTCGCTATCGGCTTTCTCGCCGCCGCCTACGAGCACGGGCTGCGCGTCGGCATCGGCCATGGCCACGCGCTGCGCGTCGCCGGGCATGACGATCATCCCTATGCGCGCTTCACCTGCCCCGCCCTGACCACCATGTCGCAGGATTACGAATCCATCGCGCGGCAAAGCCTCGATCTGCTGCTCTCTATCATCGGCGCGGGGCAGCGCCCCGGCAGCAAGGAATGCACGCATTTCGACGGCACGCTGATCCTGCGGAAGTCGGCATAAATCTTACGCGCGTAAAATTTTTAATTGACGCGACTCGAGGCGATGGAGTAGGCCAGAGAGATCACATCCAAGGTCAGGGAGGATACGGATGTCACTCAAGCGCGTTCTTTGCGCCACGACGGCGCTCACGCTCTGCTCCACCGCGGCCCTCGCGCAGGACAGCAGCATCACCATCGCCACGGTGAACAACGGCGACATGATCCGCATGCAGGGCTATACCGACGCCTTCACCGCCGAGACCGGGATCGGCGTCGAATGGGTCACGCTCGAGGAAAACGTGCTGCGCCAGCGCGTCACCACCGACATCACCACCAAGGGCGGCCAGTTCGATATCATGACCATCGGCATGTACGAAACGCCGATCTGGGGCGCGAATGGCTGGCTTGTGCCGCTCGACGATCTCTCGGCGGAATACGATGTCGACGATATCCTGCCCGCCATGGCCGGCGGTCTCAGCCATGACGGCACGCTTTATGCCGCGCCGTTCTATGGCGAGAGCTCGATGATCATGTACCGCACCGACCTGATGGAGGCCGCCGGGCTCGAAATGCCCGAGTCCCCGACCTGGGAGTTCGTGCGCGAGGCGGCCATCGCGATGACCGACAAGGACAACGAGATCTACGGCGTCTGCCTGCGCGGCAAGGCCGGCTGGGGCGAGAACATGGCCTTTCTCACCGCCATGTCGAACTCCTTCGGCGGGCGCTGGTTCGATGAGGACTGGCGGCCCCAGTTCGACACAGATGCCTGGTCGGAGACGCTGAATTTCTACATCGACCTGATGAACGAGGCCGGCCCTCCGGGCGCCTCCAACAACGGCTTCAACGAGAACCTGTCGCTGTTCCAGCAGGGCAAATGCGGCATGTGGATCGACGCCACGGTCGCCGCCTCCTTCGTGACCAACCCCGAGGAGTCTTCGGTGGCCGACAGCGTCGGCTTTGCGCTGGCGCCGAATACCGGGCTCGGCCGCAACGCCAACTGGCTCTGGGCCTGGGCGCTGGGGATCCCGGCGGGCACCAACCAGGAGGCCGAGGCCAAGCAGTTCATCGAATGGGCGACCTCCAAGGAGTACATCAAGCTGGTGGCGGAAAACGAAGGCTGGGCCAATGTGCCGCCGGGCGCGCGCAGCTCGCTCTACGAGACGCCGGAATACCAGGAGGTGCCCTTTGCCGAGATGACGCTCCAGTCGATCCTGACGGCGGATCCGCTGAACCCGGCGGTTGATCCGGTGCCCTATGTCGGCGTGCAATTCGCCGCGATCCCGGAATTCGCGGGCATCGCGACCCAGGTCGGCCAGGAATTCTCCGCCGCACTCGCAGGGCAGAAATCGCCCGAAGAGGCGCTCGAGAACGCCCAGGCCATCGCCTCCGAGGAAATGGAGGCCGCGGGCTACTGACCCCGGCCCCGCGGGCAGCGACACAAGGCGCTGCCCGCCCCCCCCCTTTCCGCCCCGACTCCCACCGGACAGGCCGCCGCGCCTGAACAGAGAGGCCTTGCGTCATGGCAACCCAGCATTCCCGCTCCGCCGCACGCCTGATGATGACCCCCGCCGTGGTCCTCCTTCTGGGATGGATGCTCGTGCCGCTCCTGATGACGCTGTGGTTCTCGTTCCGCCGCTACCTGCCGTTGCGCGGCGGCGATCTCGGCTGGGCGGGCTTCGACAATTACGTGCGCTTCGTCACCTCCAGCGCCTTCTGGCCAAGCGTCCAGACGACCCTGATCCTGGTCGGCGGCGTGCTCGCCATCACCATCGTTCTGGGGGTGCTGCTGGCGCTGCTGCTCGACCAGCCGATGTGGGGTCAGGGCGTCGTCCGCATCCTCGTCATCGCGCCGTTCTTTGTCATGCCCACCGTCTCGGCGCTGGTCTGGAAGAACATGTTCATGGATCCGGTCAACGGCCTGCTCGCGCATCTGTGGCGGTTTTTCGGGGCCGAGCCGGTGGCCTGGCTCACCGATGTGCCGCTGGCCTCCATCGTGCTCATCGTCTCCTGGCAATGGCTGCCCTTCGCCACGCTGATCCTGCTGACCGCCGTGCAGTCGCTCGACAGCGAACAGCTCGAAGCCGCCGAGATGGACGGCGCAAGGCCGCTCTCGCGCTTCGCCCATATCATCCTGCCGCATCTGGGCCGGGCGATCACCATCGTGGTGCTGATCCAGACGATCTTTCTGCTGTCGATCTTCGCCGAGATCTTCGTGACCACCGGCGGCGCCTTCGGCACAAGGACCCTCACCTACCTGATCTTCCAGCGCGTGCTGGAAAGCCAGAATGTCGGCCTCGGCAGCGCCGGCGGGGTCTATGCCATCATCCTCGCCAATATCGTCGCCATCTTCCTGATGCGCATCGTCGGCAAGAACCTGGACCGCTGAGGAGGCCCCCATGGCACGCGCAGTCAAATCCCAACGCAAGGTGCTGAACACCGGTCTGGCCTGGACCATCGGTCTGGTGATCTTCTTCCCGATCCTCTGGACCATTCTCACCAGCTTCAAGACCGAGGCCGAGGCCATCGCCAGCCCGCCGATCTTCCTGAATTTCAGCTGGACGCTTGAGAACTATGCGGTGGTGCAGGAGCGCTCCGACTACATGCGCTTCCTGATCAACTCGGTGATCATCGCCGGCGGCTCGACCGTTCTGGGCGTGATCGTCGCGGTGCCGGCGGCCTGGTCCATGGCCTTCGTGCCAAGCGCCCGGACCAAGGACATCCTGCTCTGGATGCTGTCGACCAAGATGCTACCGGCGGTGGGGGTGCTCTACCCGATCTACCTGCTGTTCATCCGGCTCGGCATTCTCGACAGCCGCGTCGGGCTGGTAATCGTGGTGATGCTCATCAACCTGCCGATCATCGTCTGGATGCTCTACACCTATTTCCGCGAGATCCCCGGCGAGATCCTGGAGGCCGCGCGCATGGACGGCGCCGGGCTGCGCGAGGAGATCCTCTATGTGCTCACCCCCATGGCGGTGCCCGGGATCGCCTCCACCCTGCTGCTGAACTTCATCCTCGCCTGGAACGAGGCGTTCTGGACCCTCAACCTGACGGCGGCCAAGGCCGCCCCGCTCACCGCCTTCATCGCCAGCTATTCCAGCCCCGAGGGCCTGTTCTACGCCAAGCTCAGCGCGGCATCGACCATGGCCATCGCGCCCATCCTCATCATGGGATGGTTCAGCCAGAAGCAACTGGTGCGCGGCCTCACCTTCGGCGCCGTCAAGTAAAGGAACACGACTATGGGACGCATCACTCTGGACAAGGTGTCGAAGAGCTTCGGCGAGGTAAACGTGATCCCGCCGCTGGATCTGACCATCGAGGACGGCGAGTTCGTCGTCTTCGTTGGCCCCTCGGGCTGCGGCAAGTCCACCCTGCTGCGGCTGATCGCCGGGCTCGAGGACGTGTCGGGCGGGCAGATCCGGATCGACAGCAAGGACGCCACCCACACGCCGCCCGCCAAGCGCGGCCTGGCGATGGTCTTCCAGTCCTACGCGCTCTATCCGCACATGTCGGTGCGCAAGAACATCGCCTTCCCGATGAAGATGGCGGGCGTGGACCAGGCCGAGCAGGACAAGCGCATCGCCTATGCCGCCAAGGTGCTGAACCTCAGCGACTATCTCGACCGACGCCCGGGCCAGCTTTCGGGCGGCCAGCGCCAGCGGGTGGCCATCGGGCGGGCCATCGTGCGCGAGCCCGCGGCCTTCCTCTTCGACGAGCCGCTCTCCAACCTCGACGCGGCGCTCAGAGTTAACATGCGGCTCGAGATCAGCGAGCTGCACAACAACCTGAAGACCACGATGATTTACGTGACCCACGACCAGGTCGAAGCCATGACCATGGCAGACAAGATCGTGGTGCTGCATGCCGGTGTCATCGAGCAGGTCGGGTCGCCGCTGGAGCTCTACCAGACCCCGCGCAACCTCTTCGTCGCAGGCTTCATCGGCTCGCCCAAGATGAACTTCTTCCAGGGCGCCGAGGCCGCCAAGCATGACGCGAGCACCATCGGCGTGCGGCCAGAGCACCTCGACGTGTCCACCTCCGAGGGCGCGTGGAAAGGCACCGTGGGCGTGGCCGAGCACCTGGGCTCCGATACCTTCCTCTATGTCCACCCCGAGGGCGTGGAGACGATGGAAGACACCATCACAGTGCGGGTGGACGGCGAGATGGCGCTGCGCCATGGCGACACGGTCTACCTGACGCCGCAAGCGGGCAAGCTGCATCGTTTCGACGGCGCCGGGCTGCGGATCGGATGAAACGGCTCGCCGGCAAACGCGCCCTGATCACCGGGGCGGCCCGCGGAATCGGGCTGGCCTTCGCCCGCCGCTACATCGCGGAAGGGGCGCAGGTGGCGATTGCCGACGTGGACATCGAACGCGCAGCGGCGGCGGCCGAAGAGATCGGCGCCGTGGCGGTGCAGATGGACGTGACCCGGCAGGAGAGCATCGACGCGGGCTTCGACGCGGCGGTGGAAGCCCTGGGCGGGCTGGACATCCTGATGAACAACGCCGCGCTCTTCTCGGCCGCACCCATCGTCGAGATCGAGCGGGCCGACTTCGACCGGCTCATGGCGGTGAACGTGGCGGGCGTGCTCTTCTGCACCCAGGCCGCGGCGAAGCGGATGATCGCTCAGGGCTCCGGCGGCAAGATCATCAACATGGCGAGCCAGGCCGGCCGGCGCGGCGAGAGCCTGGTGGCGGTCTACTGCGCCACCAAGGCGGCGGTGATCTCGCTGACGCAGTCGGCGGGGCTGAACCTCATCCCACACGGCATCAACGTCAACGCCATCGCGCCGGGCGTCGTGGACGGCGAGCACTGGGACGGGGTCGATGCCTTCTTCGCCAGGTACGAGGGCAAGGCGCCGGGGCAGAAGAAACGCGAGGTCGGCGCGGCGGTGCCCTACGGCCGCATGGGCACGGCGGCGGATCTCGAGGGCATGGCGGTGTTCCTGGCCTCCGAAGAGGCAGATTACATCGTTGCGCAGACTTACAACGTGGACGGCGGGAACTGGATGAGCTGATGGCCACAACACTTTCGAACCAAACCCTGAATTCGCTGCCCGAGGGCGTGGCCGTGCCCGAGTACGATCGGGCCGGGCTGACGCCTGGCATCCTGCACATCGGCGTGGGCAACTTCCACCGCGCCCATATGGCGTGGTATCTCGACCGGCTCTTCGCGCTGGGCGAGGGGCAGGACTGGGCGATCGTCGGCGCGGGCATCAAGAGCTTCGACGCCGCCCGCCGCGAGATGTTGGCGCAGCAGGACTGGCTGACCACGGTGGTCGAGCTGGACCCTGCGGCGCTGACGGCAAGGGTCACCGGCGCGATGGTTGATTTCTGTGAGGTTGACGGTGACGCGCTGGTGGCCCGGCTCACCGATCCGGCCATCCGCATCGTTTCGCTCACCGTCACCGAAGGCGGATACTTCGTGGATGCCGAAACCGGCGGCTTCGACAAATCGAACATCGAGATCGCCGCGGATGCCGCCGACCCTGACCACCCGAAGACGGTTTTCGGATTGCTGGTCAAAGGCTTGAAGGCTAGACGTGATGCAGGGCTGCCGCCCTTCACCGTGATGTCCTGCGACAACCTGCCGGAAAACGGCCATGTGGCGAAGGCGGCCGTCGTGGGCATGGCGGAACTGATCGACGCCGAGCTGGCGCAGTGGATCGCCGCCGAGGTCGCCTTCCCCTGCGGCATGGTCGATTGCATCACCCCCGCCACCGGCCCGCGCGAGATCGCACTGGTGAAGGAAAAGTTCGGCGTGGACGACAAGGCCCCCGTGGTCTGCGAGCCGTTCCGGCAGTGGGTGCTGGAAGACAACTTCCCCCAGGGCCGCCCGGCTCTGGAGAAGGTGGGCGTGGAGTTCGTGCCAGATGTGGCGCCCTACGAGACGATGAAACTCCGCATCCTCAACGCGGGCCATGCCGCCATCGCCTATCCTTCGGCGCTGCTGGGGCATCACTTCGTGCATGAGGGCATGCAGGACCCCGACGTGGAGGCCTGGCTGAAGGCGCTGATGCGGGCCGAGGTGATCCCGGTGCTGCCCGAGATCGGCGGCGTGGACTTCGACGCCTACCTCGAGAAATGCGTGGAGCGCTTCGGCAACCCCGAGGTGGGCGATACCATCGCCCGGCTCTGCCTCGACGGCTCCAACCGCCAGCCCAAGTTCGTGCTGCCGACGGTGCGCGAGGCTCTGGCCGCGGGCTCAGCGGTGCAAGGGCTGGCGCTGGAAGTGGCGCTGTGGTGCGCCTATTGCGCCGAAACGACGAAGGGCGCGATCAAGCTCGAGGACGAGCGCGCCGAGGCCCTGCAGGCGGCGGCGCTGAAGGCGCAGACCGAGCCCTCGGCCTTTCTCGCGCTGACCGACATCTTCGGCCGTCTCGGCGAGACCCCGCGCTTCGTGGAGGCTTTCGCGGCCGCGCTGTCTGACCTCGACGAGAAGGGCGTGCGCGCGGTGCTTCAGGAGTATGCTGCCGCGCAGGAATAGCGGCGCGCGTCGGGGGGGTCTCCCCGGCGCCGCGCGCTCACTCCACCGAGAAAGCCACCATGGAGAGGTCCGGCGAGATCCCCCGGGCCTCGAGTTCTGCGGCCAGCGCGGCGAAGAAGGCGGTGGCCTCGGCGCCGTTCTGCTCCTGCACCACGTCGAGCCGCGCCGGCGTGCCGAGGGCGAGCAGGAGCTGCTGGGTGACGACGGGCCCGGCGGTGAGGTTCATCGGGATGGAGAAGCTGGCGCCCTGCCGGGTGAACTGCAGGAACCCGTCGAGCGCCTGAACCGTGCCCTCGTCGTCGATCAGCAGGAAGTGCACCACCTGTCCCGAGACGTTGAGGATGCGGCCTTCGAGGTAGTCGCCCGAGGCGATCACCCGGTTCTCCATGTCGAAATAGAGGTTGAAGGCCGGATAGGCCCTGGCTTCGCGGATGAAGGCGAGCGTGGCGCATTGGGCCTCGCTCACCGGCTTCAGGAAGGTGTTGGGGATATCGCCCGTCTGGGCCTCCATGCCGGCGCGGAAATCGTCGAGCGAGGCGCTGGTGGGCCCGAAGGCGTCGAGCGTGAGCTGGGCGGTTTCCTCTCCCAGCGCGGGCAGCGCGGCGAAGCAGGGGCCGCCGTCGTAGGTTTTCAGGTAGTCGAGAATGGCGGCGTAGCGGTTGCGATCGTCCTCGGAGATGTCGCTTTCGGGGGCGGCGGCGGCGAGGCCGCCTTCGGTGGCGGGGCCGGGCAGATCGCTCTCGCGCTCGGGCGGCGGGGCGGCGGCGACCTCCTCGGCCGGTTCCGGCGTCGCTGGGGTTGGCGCGAGGCGTTCGGGCGTCATGCCCTCGGGGATCGCGGGCCGCGCGGTGACGCGCTCGGGCGCGGGGGCGGCGGGCGCGACGGTGTCGGCAGGCGGGGCCTCGGAAGGGGCCACCACCGGCTCGGGCGCGGGCTCGGGCGCGGTCGCCACCTGCACCTCGCCGGTCTCGCGCACCGCCTCCTGCGCCTCCACCTCCGTCTCGCTTCTCAGCCGCTCGACACCCGCGTCCTCGCCCGCGACGATGCGGTCGTCGGAAACGCGGGCGGTGGCGGTTTCGGGCACCTCCTCGGGCGCGCGCTCGGCGCTGGCGATCTCGGGGCGGCTGACCTCCTCGGTCACCACCGGGGCGGCGGCGACGCGGGCCGGGGTCGCCTCGCGCGCCTCCTGCACTTCCTCGGCACGGGCGGCCTGTGCGGTCTCGGCCCGCTCCGCCGGGGCGGCGCCGGATTGGGCGGCCACCGGGGCGCCGGTGATCCGGGTCGCGCCCTCGCTCACCGGC
>CAYVQK010000026.1:12638-28763 GCA_964454145.1 uncultured Oceanicola sp.
GGCGCCTCCTCGGGGGCGGGTGCGGGCATCCGCTCCCGCGCCCAGGTGAGCGCGGCGAGGTGGGCGGTAACGGCGAGGATCAGCGCGGCGAGCCAGAGCACCAGCTCGGTCTGGCTGCGCGGCTCGACGTATTCGACGGGGCCGGTGGCGTAGCTCATTCCGCGCCCCCGGCCTTCAGCGTGACCAGCTTGACCGTGCGGCCGGAGGGCAGGAGGAGCTGCATGGCGCGCAGCAGCCGGTCGGCGGCCATATCGCGCGGGGCAAGGATGTAGACGGCATTGGGCTGGCCGTCGGGCGGCGGGGCCTTCAGCGCCTCGACCACTGCGGCCTCCGCCATCGGCGCGCCATCGAGCGACCAGGCGCCGTTGGCGTCGATCAGCAGGAGCGGGCGCGGCAGGCGCTCCAGCGGCAGCTCGGAGGTTTCGGCGAGGTCGACGGCGAGCTCGTCGTTCTCCACGATGGTGCCGACGACGAGGAAGAAGAGCACCAGCAGCAGGACGATGTTCACCTGCGCGAGCCCGAAATCGGGGCGGCGGCGGTGGCGCTGGGCTTCGAGCCTGGAGGCGATCATCGCGCGGGCCTCCCGGCGGGTTTGAGGGCCGGCACGCGTCCGGACCTGAGGGCGCCCCGGCTCACAGCCCCGGCTTTCCGATGAGCCGCAGGCGTGCGACTTCGCCTACCCGGATCGCCTCGATCACCGTCGCCACGTCCTGGGTGGTGGCGGCGGGGGTGGTGAAGAGCAGGATCTCCTCCAGCCCCCGCTCCTTCAGCGCCGGGATCACCTGCGGCAGGGCGTCGAGCGGCAGCACCGCCGCGCCGGCCCGCAGCTCGCCCCGGCCGACGTGCCAGATCACGATGCTGCCCGCCCCGCCGCCGGGGGCCTCGGGGGCGGCGGTGCTCTGGCCGGTGGGGGCAGCCGGCGTGCCGAGGGTGATCAGCGAATAGGGCGCGAGCGAAGTGGAGAGCATGAAGAAGATCAGCAGCTGGAACATCACGTCGGCCAACGGGGTCAGGGCGAAGGGCGCTTTCCGATCGCCGCGCGGGTCGGGCAGGTAGACATCGCCCGGCCGGCCGCCGCTGGTGTGCATGGCTGCGCCGGTCGCCGCGTGCCCGGCGCCTCCGGAGAGCCCCGCGGCATGGGGCATCGGCCCGCCGATGACCGTCTTGCCCGCCACGGCGGCGCCCGCCCTCAGACGATCGTCTTGCCCGGCCGGGTCTCCACCCGCCCGTGCAACACGGTCGATATCAGGCGCTCCAGGGTCTCGCGCTCGCGGGCGATGCGGCCTTCGAGCCAGAGCGAGATGAAGTAGAAGAAGATCGCGATGGCGAGGCCCACGGCGGTGGTTATGAGCGCTGTCCAGATGCCGCCGGCCAGCACCGACGGGTCCACCGCGCCCTCCGCCTGGGAGAGCCTGCCGAAGGCCTCGATCATGCCCACTACCGTGCCCAGAAGGCCCAGCATTGGCGCGGCCTGCACCACCGCCTCCAGCGCGTTCATCCGTCGCGCCATCACCGCCAGTTCGTCGAGCGCCACCTGGGTGGCGAGCTCGCGGGCGAAGTCCCTGTCGCCGGGGTTCTGGCGCAGGGCCGAGAGCGCGGCAAAGAGCACCCGCACGGCGGAGGTGTTGCGCCGGTCGGCCATCGCGAGCGCGCCGTCACCGTCGCCGCGGAGGAACTTCTCCACGATCTGGCCGGGCAGCCTGCGCCGCCCGACGCCAAGCTTCATGAACTGGAAGATCTTGAAGAGCGATACGGTCAGCGCCACCAGCGAGGCCGCGGCCAGCACGGCCAGAATCGCCCAGGCGTAGCCGTTCAGCCCTTCGGGCAAATAGGCTTCCATTCCTTACTCCCGTGTGGTGCGTCCATCGCGGGCCTCACAGGCCGAACTGGATCTCCGCACGCGACGAGGTGGTGAGGCCGTCCATGCAGTCGGGCGAGGCCCCGCCGGCGCCCACGCATTCGCTCACCGAGTTGACCAGCAGCCGCGAGATGTTGGAGCAGGCCATGTCGGCGAGATCGAACTGCACGACCTTGGTCTTGTCGGCCTGGAGTTGGCCGAACTCGAGGATCAGCAGGCGCGACACCACGCCATCCTGGTCGAAGACGGCGACCTCGTAGGAGGCCTTCTCGAGCCCCTCGCCGGTGTTGTTGGTGGCGACATAGGTCAGCCGGCAGCCTTCGCCGACATCACGGGCGGCGTTCAATTCGAGCCCGAAGTTGCCCGACTGGGCGAAGGCCGGCAGGGCCGTGCCCGCGGCCAGGGCGGTTGCGAGAAGCGTGGAAGAAATTGATTTCAGAACAGGCACGTCGCGCCTCCCCCCGTTACGATGAGTTCTTATGGCGAAATTGCTAACACGGCCCCGGGGCTGCGCAAAGCCTTCCCGTCGGAAAATCGCGGGACCGGTGCGGCTTGGCCGGGCGGAGGCGGCAGGCGGGCCGGGCGCATCGGGCAGCAGAAAGCCCGGTGGGCCAAGGCGCCACCGGGCTTTCTGGTGAACTCGGGATGTGGGTCGCGCCCGGGCGCGTCAGCGGAACTCGCCGACGCTCCAGACCGCACCGCTCTTGATTTTCGCACCGCCGCGGGGGCCCTTGGTGCGGGTCTTGATGACGACCTGCGACTGGCGGTTGGCGTCGGGACGGCTGATGACGCCAAGGCCGTTGCCCGCGTTGTCGGCGGCAGCGATCATCTCGGGGCGCGCGGGCGGGGGGACGACCCCGTTGCCGCTGTCGCCGCGGTCGAGGTTGCGACCGAGCCGATCATCGAGGAAGTCGCCGTCATCGCCGGAGGTCTCCAGCTCCTGACCGGTGGCGGAGACGATGCTCTCGGCCTCGCGCATCTGGCCCAGCGACGCGGATTTCTCTTCGGACATCCTGTCGGTGGAGCCGAGGAATTCGGACAGGGCTTCCTCGGGGGAGGAGATCCGATCGGCCTTCAGAAGGCCGGGGAGGGCGGGCGTCATCACGTGGAACTTGGCGATCTGTGCCGTGGCGGGCGCGGCAAGAGCCATCGACATGGCAGCCACGGCCAGGACCGGCTTCAGGTACTTCTGTGTCATGGTCTCTCTCCAGCGTTGTTGCCAGCCTAATGTGAAATGCGATTGTTTTCAATCTGGGGCGGAATAATGGCGATTTCTTGCCCATCGGCAAAAAAGCGGATTAAGTCCGCCCATGTCGAGCAGTTTTTCCTTCAGAAACGCCGCCTTCGTCGCCCTGGCCTGCGGCGGGTCCGCGCTGTTTCCGGCACCCGCCGAGGCTGAATTTGCCGTTTGCAACCAGAGCTTCGACGTCATCAACGTGGCCATCGGCCAGCTCGCGGACGGCCAGTTCGAGACCGAGGGCTGGTGGACGATCGGCACGAACCAATGCGCGAACGTGATCAAGGAAGAACTGAGCAACCGGTTCATCTATGTCTATGCGACCGACGTCTTCGGCCAGCCGATCCTTGACGGAACCGTCTCGATGTGCATCGGCGCCAAGGCCTTCGAGATCGAGGGCATCGAGAATTGCTGGGAGCGGGGGCACCGCGCGGCGATGTTCCACGAGGTCGACACCCAGACCACGGTGCGCTGGACGCTGTTCATCACGCCGCCGGGCGGCGGCTAGGGGGCTTGGCGGGGGCTTGACGCGGGCGGTTTGCATTCACATCTAGTTGAACAGGAAGATTTGATCGGCACGGGGTCGCATTTTCGGCCTCTGTCGGCTAAGCTGCGATAAATTTTTTTGAACCAGATATGATTGGCGGATGACCATGGCGACCACGCCCCATACCCAGAGCTTCACCAGCAGGATCGCAGGCGCAGGCATCGGTTTGCGATCGGCCTCTGCCCTTGTCGGCGCAGCCGCGCGGAAGACCGGCCTCGGGCGCGTCGCCCGCAGTGCACCGCTGGCGCTGATCTTCGTCACTGCCGCAACGCTCACCGCCGAGGCGAAGCGTGTTGCCCTGGTGGTCGGCAACGCCGATTATGACAACGTCTACGCCCTGAAGAACGCCACCAACGACGCGCAGGATCTGGCCGCCGCGCTGGAGCGGCTCGATTTCGAGGTCACCCTGCTGACCGACGCGACCGAAGCCGATTTCTGGTCGCGGCTCGACACGTTCGCCGCTTCCGCTGCGGAGGCCGAGAGCGCGATGTTCTTCTTCTCCGG
The DNA here is from genome assembly GCA_964454145.1 of uncultured Oceanicola sp. Classification (GTDB taxonomy): domain Bacteria; phylum Pseudomonadota; class Alphaproteobacteria; order Rhodobacterales; family Rhodobacteraceae; genus Vannielia. Next base: position 16,785 of record CAYVQK010000026.1, read on the forward strand.
CCATGCCTTCCAGCTCGGCGGGGCCAACTATCTCGTGCCGAAGGACGCCACGCTGGCCTCCCGCGAGGCCATCGAGAACGAGACCTGGCGCCTCGACGAGATCGTGAAGCGCCTGTCTGCCAAGAACCGCCAGACGCTGATCTTCCTCGACGCCTGCCGCAACAACCCGCTGCCCGAGAGCATGCGGAGCGAGGGCACCGAGGGCCTGGCGCAGATGGAGAAGGGCTCGGGCACCTTCGTGGCCTTCGCCACCCAGCCCAACAACGTCACCTCCGACGGGGCGGGAGAGAACTCGCCCTTCACCCAGGCGCTGCTCCAGCACATCGAGGAGCCGGGCATCTCGGTCTCCGACCTGATGATCCGGGTGCGCAACGACGTCGAGAGCGAGACCTTCGGCCGCCAGACCCCCTGGGACCAGTCGAGCCTGCGCGCGCAGTTCTACTTCAACCCGCAGGTCGAGCAGACCGCGGAGCTGACCGACGCCGACTACGAGCTCATCGCCGCGCTCGATCCGGAAACCCGCAAGCGCCTGCTGGCTGCGCTGGGCAACTCGGGCACGAACATCGTGATCGAGGAGGTCGAGGAGGAGGTCGAGGAGATCGTCGAGGCGGTGGCCATCGTCGACATCGTGGATGTCCCCGACGAGACCACGCCGGTGGAAACCCCCGGCACCGCAGGCGGTGAAACCGTGGTGGCCTCCAACGATGCCGAGACGGCCGGTGGCGGCGACAGCGCCGTGGTGGTGATCGGCGGCGACCAGGCCCCCGAGCGCGTGACGCCGGGCGGCGGCGAGTCGACCGGTTCGACCGGCGCCGAAACCGTGGTGGCCTCCAACGAGGCGCAGCGCACCGAAGGCGCCACCGGCGCCGAGCGCGTGACGGGCACCGAGGTGGCCGGCGCCGAGCGCGTGACCGGCTCGGAAGTGACCGGCACCGAAGTCGCAGGCGCCGAGCGCGTGACCGGCACCGAAGTGACGGGCGCGGAGAGCACCGGCACCGACGTTGCGGCCGCCGTGCCGCGCGACCCCAACGGCACCCGCACCAAGGTGATCGGCCCCGATGGCGAGGAGCGCGAGGCGGTGATCCTCGCCGGTCTCGCGCCGACCCGTTCGATCACCCCCACCGCCACCGACCCGCGCAGCCGCGTGGTGGGCCAGGAAATCGACCGCGACAGCGACGAGGCCCGTCAGGCGGGCATCGCCCCCGCCGAGCCCGAGCTGGACGGTTCCGAGCTTGCCACGGCGGTGCAGACCGAACTGAGCCGCCTCGGCTGCTACCGGATGACGATCGACGGCGACTGGGGCAAGGGCTCGCGCGTGTCGCTCTTCCGCTACTATGCCGCCCGCGCCATCGCCACCGACGAGCTGGAGCCCTCCAACTCGCTCCTGCGCCGCCTGAAGTCCGATGACGAGGTGGCCTGCAAGGCGGTGCAGCAGGTGGCGTCCAAGAAGGCGTCGAAGGCGATCAACCAGGTGCGGACGGCCTCCGCCCAGAGAAAGTCGGCCCCCTCTGCGGGTGCAGCCGGCGCCTCCAGCAAGCCGCGGATCAAGGCCAACACGACGACCACCCGCACCGCGGGCGGCGGCACCAAGAAGACCGTGACCAAGAAGCTGCGGGCCGGGGTGTTCCGCTGATCCGACTTGGCCCGCCCGCGTCGGGCCAATTCATGGGGAGGGCGCCATGCTCACTTTGACCGGTGTGTTCGTTTCCCTGCGCCGCAGCGGCGCCGGGCGGCTTGCGGGCGTGGCGCTTGCGCTCTGCATCGCCGCCGCGCCGGGCGCGGGCCAGGCCGAGGGCCGCGTTGCGCTGGTGATCGGCAATGCCGCCTATTCCGAGCTTCAGCCGCTGGCCAACCCGGTGAACGACGCAAATGGCATCGCCGCCGCGCTGGAGCGCCTGGGCTTCGAGGTGACGCTGGTCACCGACGCCCCGCGTGACCAGCTTGCCCCGGTGATGGAGGCCTTCACCGCGGAGGCCGAAGGGGCCGAGACCGTGCTTTTCTACTACTCCGGCCATGCCTTCCAGCAGGACGGGCAGAACCTGCTCGTGCCCTCCGATGCCGCGCTGAAGAGCCCAGAGGCGCTGACCGCCGAAACCTGGTCCTTCTCCGACGACATCGTCGCCCGGCTCGCGGGCGAGGGGCGGCAGGTGCTGTTCTTCCTCGATGCCTGCCGCAACAACCCGCTGCCCCTGTCGCTGCGCGGCGAGGCCTCGGGCGACGGGCTCGCCAAGCCCGACACCGGCACCGGGCTCGACTCCGGCAGCTTCGTCGCCTTCGCCACCCAGCCCGGCGCCGTCGCGCGCGACGGAACCGGCGGCAACAGTCCCTTCACCCTGGCGATGCTTGAGAACATGGAAACGCCCGGCATCTCGATTTCCGACCTGATGATCACGGTCCGCAACGAGGTGGTCGCGGAAACGCGGGAGACCCAGGTGCCCTGGGACCAGTCCTCTCTGCGTGCGCAGTTCTACTTCGTGCCGGTCGAGGAAGACGGCGCCGAGATCACCGAGGCCGATCTCGACGCCATCGGGGGGCTCGACGAAGAGAGCATCCGCAACGTGATCGGTGCCCTGGCCGAGAACGGGGTGACGCTGGAGATCCTCGTGGTCGAGGACGAACCGGTGGAGGTGGCCGACACCTCGCCCAACCCGATCGTCGCCATCGACGATGTCGAGGAGGCGCAGGAGGGGGAAGAGGACGAAGGCGAGCAGGTCGCCATGCTGGACGAGACCCGCTCCGTGGGGGAGGAGGCCGGCGAGCCGACCCTGGCGCAGAAGGTCGCCGCCGAGGCCGCCGCTGCCGCCGCCGCGCGTGCGCCCGAAGGCCCCGGCGAGGACGAGCTGGCCGCCGTCGACCTGCCCGAGAACCTTGCGCTGGGCGTGCAGCAGCAGCTGTCGCGCGTCGGCTGCCACCGCGCGGCGGTGGACGGGCTCTGGGGCAAGGTCAGCCGCATCTCGCTGCTCCGCTACTACACCGCGAAGGGCAAGGTCACCGCCGAGGAAGCCAGGGCCGAGCCCACCGAGCTGGCCTACCGCCGCCTCGCTGTGGAGCCAGGCGTGGTCTGCGAGGGCGTGGTGGCCGCACCGGTGCGCACCGCCTCGGCCTCCACCGGCACCCGGCGGACGGTGGTGCAGAAGGCCGCGGCGCCCGCGCCAGCGGCCACGGCCCCCAGGACACCCCGCATCTCGAACAAGCCGACCACCACCTCCTCCGGCACCAAGGTGCCGCCGAAGGTGTCGATCGGCAATCCCGGCGTGTTCCGCTGAAGGTCCGCAATTCTGTTGAAAACCGCAGAGAAATCGCCAGTCTGAGCCCGTGCTGAAAGACCAGATAGACCCGCGTTTCACCCAGGCTGCCAGCGCCGCCAAGCGGCGCAAGCGGGCGGCCCGGCGCGGGCGCGTCCTGCTCGGGCTGCTGGCGCTGGTGCCGGTGGTGCTGATCGGGGTCGGCGTCTGGCTCACCTGGGACAAGTGGACGTTCAACCGCAGCGCCGAGGTCCAGACCGAGGATCTCGAGGAGCAGTTCGCCGTGGCTTCCGACGAGGATGCCGCCGCCGCCTCCTCGGCCTTCGTCGCCGCCTTCGTCGACCTCGCGGGCGACCCGCTGATCATCCGCTTCGCCGACTCGGGCGAGGACACCAAGAAGAAGCTCGAGGCGCCGGCCACCCTGCGCGGCGACCGAGCACCGCGCGGCGAGCTTATGCTGGTCACCGATGTCATGGTCTCGACCGAGGCGCGCTTCGTCACCACGCTGCCCTCGAGCCAGGAGGATTTCGCCTTCTTCCAGCTCCAGAAGAGCGCACCGCAGCGGGCCGAGGCTGTCAGCGCCGACGAAACTCGCGAGGTCGCCGACACGCTGGAAGGGCAGGGCGCCGAGGAGGTGGCCGAGGAACTGGGCGATGCGGCCGAGACCGAGGGCTACGAGGAGACCGAGCTCGACGACGAGACCGGCGGCTGGGGCGAGGCGGTGGGCGAGGAGGAGGCCGGCGTGCCGGGCTACACCGAGACCGCGATCGAGAACACCACCTCCGTCGTCTATACCCGCCCGCAGGATCTGCGTGACAAGCTCGACCGCGACATCTTCGTGAAGATCCAGCACGACCGCGGGGTGGCCGAACTGCTGGTCGACAACGGCTTTTATGAGAACGAGGCCAATGCGGTTGCGGAGGCGGCCAAGGAATACTTCGAGATGGAGCAGCTGAAGGCCGGGCAGGTGGTGGCGATGCGCGGCCAGCCCCAGCTCGGCGGCACGCTCTCGTTCCGGCAGATGTCGATCTACGACAACGAGGTCTATTTCGGCACGCTGGCGCTGACCGACGAGGGCGACATCGGGCCGGGCTCCGACCCCTGGGTGGATGACGAACTCTTCGACTACGCCGGCGAGGAAGAGCAGGAAGAGGTGACCGAGCAGCGCTACCGGATGCTCGATGCCTTCTACTCGGCTGCCATCCGCAACGGCATCCCCTCGGTGGTGGTGGGCGAGGGCATCGCGCTCCTGTCGAAGGAGCACGACCTCTCGGCCTTCGCCAACCCGGGCGACCGGATGCGCTTTCTCTACGCGCCCGCCGCCGAGGGCGACGAGGGCGGCACCGGCGCCTCGCGCATCCTCTACATCTCGATCCAGGGCGACTCGGTGGATATCGAGTGCTTCGTCTATGCCACCGACGCAGAGGGCAACATGGGCTGCTTCGGGCTGAAGCCCAAGGCCGGCGCGGGCGGCGGCGGCGGGCTGGTCGGCGGCATGGTGACGCCGGTGAAGGGTGTGCTCACCTCGCGCTTCGGGCCGCGCCACCACCCGATCCTCAAGACGGTGCGGGTGCACAAGGGCGTCGACTGGGCCGCGCCCACCGGCACGCCGATCTCGGCGGCCTTCGCGGGCACCGTGAGCTACGCGGGCGACGGCTCTGGCTACGGCAACCTGGTGAAGATCGACCACGGCAACGGCATGGAAACCCGCTACGCCCACCTCAACGAGTTCGCCACCAAGGCGGGCACGCGGGTGCAGGCGGGCGATCTCATCGGCTACGTCGGTACCACCGGCCGCTCCACCGGGCCGCACCTCCATTTCGAGCTCTACATGGGCGGCCAGGCGGTTGATCCGCTGGGCGCGGCAGGGCCCGCAGGCGGGGTGGTGGCTTCGGGCGACAGTTCGGGTGCCGTGGAGGCGCTGGTGAACCAGATCATCCGGGTGGAATCGGGCGGCAATGCCACCGCCAAGAACCCGCTCTCCTCGGCGACCGGCCTCGGCCAGTTCATCGAGAGCACCTGGATCCGGATGATGAAGACCTACCGGCCCGACCTCGCCTCCACCCTCTCCCGCGCCGACCTGCTGGCGCTGCGCAACGACCCGACGATCAGCCGCGAGATGGTGAAGCGGCTGGCGATGGAGGGCGAAAGCTACCTGCGCGCCCGCGGCCACAGCATCACCGCCGGCCGGCTCTACCTCTGCCACTTCCTCGGGGCACAGGGCGCCTCGGTGATCCTGTCGAACCCCGACGACGCCATGCTGATCGACGTGCTGGGTGCCGGGGTGATCCGCGCCAACCCCTTCCTCACCGGCAAGAACGTGGCCTACGTGAAGGCCTGGGCCGAGCGCAAGATGGCCGGACACAGCGGCGCGGCCGTGGTCACCGCGGCCCCGGTGATCCAGGAACCGGGCGGGCTGCCCGACTACCGCAAGGAGATCAACGCGCTGCTCACCCGGATCTGAACGGTCGAAGGATGGCGCGCGCGGCCCGGCTGCATTCTCCTGCTCCGGATATCCCCGCCGGAGGCCCAAAGTTTTGGCGCTTCGGCTGTCATCGGCGCGTGACCTCGCCATGGCAGGGCCGTGAGGCTGGCCTTCCCCCGCGGCTTGGGCCAGTCTGGCGCCAGCATTTTCGACGGAGCGATTTCGATGATCCAGGAATTCACCAACACCCCCTATGACAAGCTCGAAGTGGGCATGGAGGCAGAGCGCAAGCGGCTCGTCATGGCCGACGATCTCTACGTCTTCGCCAACAGCTCGGGCAACCTCAACCCGCTGCACCTGCCGCGGGAGGATGGCGACGGCGACGGGCTTCCCGAGGCGGTGACGCCCTCGATGTGGCTGGCCGCCCAGATCTCGGCGGTCTTCGGCAACCAGCTCCCCGGGCCGGGCACGCTCTACCGCAGCCAGGATCTCGAGTTCTGCGGCCGCGCCTTCGCGGGCGACGAGGTGGTGACGAAGGTGGTGCTGACCGCCAAGGAGCCCGACCGGGTGGCGCGCTTCCACACCACCGTCACCCGGGTGAGCGACGGCGCGGTGATCGTGCGCGGCGAGGCCACCGTCTTCGCGCCCGAGCATCCGCAGAGCTTCAAGGCCGATGATATCCCCGGCCTCACCGTGCGCCGCCACAAGCATTTCGACGCGCTGATCGACCTCGCAGGCCCGCTCCCTGCCATCCCCACCGCCGTGGTGGCGCCCGAGGAGGCGAACTCGCTCGGCGGGGCGCTGCTCGGCTGGGATCATACGCTGATCACCCCGATCCTAATCGGCGACCCGCTGAAGATCGCCGCCGCAGCCGAGGAAATCGGGCGCGACATCTCCGGTCTCGAGATCATCGCGGAGCCCGACCACGCCAAGGCCGCCAAACTGGGCGTGTCGCTGGTTCATGAGGGCCGCGCGCAGGCGGTGATGAAGGGCCACCTGCACACCGGCGAGCTGCTGGGCGCCGTCTTCGCCCGCGAGGGCGGGCTGCGCACGGGGCGGCAGATTTCCCATGTCTTCGTGATGGATGTGCCGGGGCTGGAGCACCTGCTGCTCATCACCGACGCCGCGATCAACATCATGCCCGACCTCGAGACCAAGGTGGACATCGTGCAGAACGCGATCGACCTCGCGCACACGCTGGGCATCGCCGAGCCCAAGGTCGGCATCTTGAGCGCGGTTGAAACGGTGAACCCCAAGATCCCCTCCACCATCGACGCCGCCGTGCTCTCCAAGATGGCCGACCGCGGCCAGATCAAGGGCGGCCTGGTGGATGGGCCGCTGGCGATGGACAATGCCATCGACATCGACGCCGCCAAGACCAAGGGCATCAAGGGCCTCGTCGCGGGCCGGGCCGAGATTCTCGTCGCGCCCAACATGGAGGCGGGCAACATGCTGGCCAAGGAGCTCACCTTCGTCGCCCATGCCGAGGCGGGGGGCATCGTGATCGGCGCCGCCGTGCCCGTCATCCTCACCTCCCGCGCGGACGATGACGCCGCGCGGCTGGCCTCCTGCGCCGTGGCCGCGCTCTACCAGTCGAACCGCCGCCCATGAGCGCGATCCTCACGCTGAACGCCGGCTCGAGCTCGATCAAGTTCGGGCTCTTCGATGCCGAGACGTTGGAAGAAGAGGCCGGCGGCCAGGTCGAGCGGATCGGCGGCGACACCGAGCTCGACCTCGAGATCCCCGGCCAGCCCAAGCTGGAGCGGCGCATCCCCGCAGCCAACCACCAGGAGGCGGTGACGGCGATCCTCGCCGCCATCGAACCGCACCTCGGCGGCCGCGCAGTGGTGGGCATGGGTCACCGCGTGGTGCACGGCGGCCCCGACCACGGCGCTCCGCTGGTGCTCGATGATGCGGCCATCGACGCGCTGACGCGGCTCGAACCGCTCGCCCCGCTGCACCAGCCGCACAACCTCTCCGCCGTCCGCGCCGCCCGCCGCGCCTTTCCCGAGACGCTGCAGGTCGCCTGCTTCGACACTGCCTTCCACCGTGGCCATCCCTGGGTGCAGGACACCTATGGCCTGCCGCGCCGGTTTTATGACGCTGGTGTAAGGCGTTACGGCTTCCACGGCCTTAGCTACGATTACATCTCCGGCAAGCTCGCCCAGGACTGGCCCGCGCTGCACGAGGGCCGGGTGGTGGTGGCCCACCTCGGCAACGGCGCCTCGCTCTGTGCCATGGAGGGCGGCAGATCCATCGCCTCCACCATGGGCTTCTCTGCGCTCTCCGGCCTCTGCATGGGCACCCGGCCCGGCCAGCTCGACCCGGGCGTGCTGCTCTGGATGCTCGACGACCAGAAGATGAGCGCCGAGGAGATCACCCATGTACTCTACAGGGAGAGCGGGCTGAAAGGGCTCTCGGGGCTCACCAACGACATGCGGACGCTGCTGGCCTCCGACGCGCCCGAGGCGGCCCAGGCGGTCGACTACTTCGTGGACCGCGTGGCGCAGGAGGTGGCGGCGATGGCGGCGGCCATGGCGGGGATTGATGCGCTCGTCTTCACCGGCGGCATCGGCGAGAACGCCGCTCCGATCCGCGAGCAGGTGCTCACCCGGCTCGCCTTCCTGGGCTTCGCGCTCGATCCGGCCTCCAACGCCGCAGGGGAGGCGCGCATCTCCTCCGGCCTGCCTGCGCTGGTGCTGCCCACCAACGAGGAGCTGGTGATCGCCCGCGCGGTGCAGGCGGCGCTCTGAGGTCACCTCTGGCCCTGACGGCCCCCGGAGGCTACATAGCGCCCCGATGACGTACCCCGACCCGACCCAGGCCGCCCGCCTCTCCGTCGCCCCGATGATGGATTGGACCGACCGTCACTGCCGGTTCTTCCACCGACAGCTGACGCGCCGGGCGTTGCTCTACACCGAGATGGTGACCGCACCTGCGCTGGTACGGGGAGGCGCGTCACATCTGCTGGCGTTCAACGCGGCAGAGCACCCCGTAGCGGTGCAACTCGGCGGCTCGGAGCCCGAAGAGCTGGCCGAGGCCGCGCGGATGGCGGAGGCTGCGGGCTACATCGAGGTGAACCTCAACATCGGCTGCCCCTCCGACCGGGTGAAATCGGGCTGCTTCGGCGCGGTGCTGATGAAGTCGCCCGATCTGGTCTCCGAGTGCCTGACAGCCATGCGTGAGGCGGTGCAGGTACCGGTGACGGCCAAGTGCCGCATCGGGGTGGACGAGCAGGAACCGCGCGAGGTTCTGCCGCAGTTCCTGGAGATGATCGAGCAAACCGGCGTGCGCCGCGTCACGGTGCATGCCCGCAAGGCCTGGCTCCAGGGGTTGAGCCCGAAGGAGAACCGCGAGGTGCCACCGCTGGATTACCCGCTGGTGCACGAGATGAAGCGCGCCTTCCCCGGCCTGCACCTCTCGATCAACGGCGGCATCACGACGCTGGCCGAGGCCCGCAGCCACCTCGACGCGGAGATGGACGGGGTGATGATCGGCCGAGCGGCCTACCACGACCCCGGGCTGCTGCTGGAGGTCGATGCCGAGGTATTCGGTATGGCGCCCTCGGGCCGGAGCCGCCGCGACGTGGTCGACGCGATGCGGCCCTATATCTCGGCCCACCTCGAGGCCGGCGGCAAGCTGGCACAGGTCACCCGCCACATGCTCGGCCTCTTCCAGGGCCGCCCCGGAGCGCGGGCCTGGCGGCGGATCCTCTCGGAACAGGCCCACCGCGAGGGCGCGGGGCTCGAGGTGCTCGACCGTGCCCTCGATGTGCTGCCCGAGGCCAGCCTCGCCGCCTGACCCCGAGCGCGTTCCAGAAGAGAGTCAGTGAGTATTTACCGGCAAGAAAATGGACAATTCGACTAAAACTGCCCCGTAACCGTTTCATTTTCTTGCTGGAAATACTCCGGGGGGTGTGGGGGCTGGCCCCCCACGGCGCGCCCTAGCCGTCGTTCCGCGCCAGCCTGGCAGCCCGCCCGCCGCGCCGCTTCCGGTGCAGGCCCTCGCGCTCGGGCAGTTTCTCGATCAGCGCGTGGCGCTCCTCGGGGGTCATCCGGCCCCAGGCAGCGATCTCGTCGATCGAGCGGAGGCAGCCGGTGCAGAGCCGCGTCTGCGGGTGGATCACGCAGATCTTGATGCAGGGGCTCTCGATTTCTTCGCGGCGCCAGAGTTCGTCCATCAGGCCCTCCCGAGGTAGCTGAGGCGGTCGAGCGCGCCCTGCAGGATGTAGCCCGCTGCCACGTGGTCGATCACCTCGGCGCGGCGGGCGCGGGAGGTGTCGGCCTCGAGCAGGGCGCGCTCGGCGGCGACGGTGGAGAGCCGTTCGTCCCAGAAGCTCACCGGCCCCTCCCAGAGCCGCGCGAAGTTGCGGGCGAAGGCGCGGGTGGACTGGGCGCGCGGCCCCTCGGTGCCATCCATGTTGCGGGGCAGGCCGAGCACGAGGCCGGCAATAGAACGCTTGTTCAATATCGCCAGAAGCGCCTCGGCATCCTGTGTGAACTTCCTGCGCTTCAGCGTCTCCAGTGGAGTGGAGACGGAGCGCAACCCGTCGGAGACGGCCACGCCGATGGTCTTGGTGCCGAGGTCGAGCCCGGCCAGAGCGCCGCTGCGGGGCAGGGCGGCGGCAAACTCCTCGAAGACATCGAAGATCACTGACCGCCTCCTGCCGCCGCCTCGATCAGGGCGATCGCCTCGGCGTTGCCGGAAAAGACCTCGCGCGCCTCGGCGAGGATCTCCGCCTGCCGCTCGCTCTCGCCCAGCACGCCGAGCGCGCGGACGAGCTGCGCCCACTTCTCCGGTGGTCCGCCCTCGGTGCCGAGTTCCTCCGCAAGCCCCTCGACCATGCCGCGGATCATCGCCTGGCGGTCTTCCTCGCTCATGTCCTGGGCGGCCTCCATGTCGGCCGCACTGGGGCCGCGCAGCGGCTCGCGCGGGGTGTGCTCCACCCCCGCCGCATCTGCGGCGGCGGCGATCTGGCGGGGGAAGTCCTCGGCCCAGGGCGCATCCTGCGGCACCGCCGTCTCGATCGAGCGCCAGACGTTGTAGGCCAGGTCGGCCCGCCCGGTCTGGGCGCGCATCAGGCCCCAGTAATAGCGCGCGGGCACGCTCTCGCCGTCGCGCCGCAGAGCCTCGGCCAGCACGGCTTCGGCCTCGGGCGAGACATAGCCGCCCGCCTCGGTGATCCAGAGCTCGGCAAGCAGCAGGAAGTCCTCCGCCGCGGCCGCATCGCCCTTGATCCGGATCACCGCCTGCTGGGCCTCGGCCGCGGCGCCGAAGTTGCCCATCGCCGCCTCGTTGCGCGCCAGCAGGACGTGGCCCTGCAGGTCATCGGGCCGGCTGGCCACCGCCTCGCGCAGCCGCTCCATCAACCCCTTGAACTCTTCTGACACAGCCGGATCGGGCACATCGGGCAGGCTGCCGGCAAAGCGCTCGGCGGCCACCGACTGGCCCGGACGGTTGGCCCGGAAATCCTCGGCCGCCGCCAGCCGCGCGGCGATCGGCGCATCGGGATAGCCCGGTGCGCCCAGCGACCTGTAGAGCCCCCAGGCCCCCAGCAGCACCGAGGCCGCGAGGCCCGCCGCCACCGCGCGTGTCACCGTGCGCGGCGCCCGGCCCGTGGCGGCTTCGGCCTGCGCCGCCCGGTCGGCCTCGAGGATGCGCCGCTTGATCTCCAGTTCCAGCCGTGCGGCCTCGCTCACGTCGATCCGGCCCGCCTCGGCATCGCGCGCCACGGCGGCCAGCTGCTCGCGGTAGAGCGCAATCGCGGCCACGCCGCCCTCGGCCTCTCCGGTGCGGCTACGCAGCAGCGTCCATACCAGGATCGCCACCGCCAGCAGCGCCAGCCCGCCCGCAAAAAACCAGAACCCCATGGCCCCTCCACGCTCGTCAATCCCTGCCTTACCCGCCCGCGCCGCGCCCTTCCACCCCTCCCGGCGTCGCACCCGGTCACATGGTCGCAATGGGGAGTCGCAATCCGGGGGCAGGGCGTCGTTTCCCCACATTTGCAATGGCTCGGCGGATTGCATTAAGGCGGAGGTTGATTCATCGCCCGAAAGGCCCCCCGATGCGCCGCTACTCCGCCTTTGCCATCGCCCGTGAGGCGCTTCGCCACCACACCGGCTGGGGCCGGGCCTGGCGCTCGCCGGAGCCGAAGAAGAGCTATGACGTGGTGATCGTCGGCGCCGGTGGCCATGGCCTCGCCACCGCCTACTACCTCGGCAAGAACCATGGGATCACCAACGTCGCGGTGATCGAGAAGGGCTGGCTCGGCGGCGGCAACACCGGGCGCAACACCACGATCATCCGCTC
>CAYVQK010000027.1:0-19381 GCA_964454145.1 uncultured Oceanicola sp.
TCTGGACCGCGGGCCAGGACGGCTGGATGAAGGCCGGCGACATCCCCGAACTCGCTCAGCTCTTCACCATCCTCCCGCCCCCGCCGCCCCCGGGGGTGTGAGGCGAGGGCCCGATGGCCAAGCTCGTCCTGCTGCACAGGGCCGACTCCATCTACGATGACACGCCCGAGAAGGTGTATGACTTTCCCCGCTTCTACCTTCGTGCGATCGAGGAGGGTGTGGGCGATTGGGCGATCTACTACGAACCGGTGAAGGCGGGGCCGCGCGGCTACTTCGCAACCGTCAAGATCGCTCGTGTCATTCCCAAGCCCGGCGTCGAGGGGCGGTTTCTTGCGATCATGGAGCCCCAGACCTTCTTGCCATTCGACCGTGAGGTGCCCCGCCTGATCGACGGCAGCCCATTGGAGGCATCCCTGATGCACCCCGACGGCACGCCCAAGTCCGGTGGCGCGCAACAGCTCGCGGTGCGGCGCCTTTCGGATGCCGACTTCGCCGCCATCATCCGTCGAGGTCTCCCGCAAGACCTGGAAGCGCAAGAAGCCACCCGTTACGACCCAGTCCACGACCAAGCCGCCGAGCCCTTCGTCCCCTTCGAGCGCCCCGTCGTCGAACGCCTCACCTCACGCCCCTACCGCGACGTCGCCTTCCGCCGGAAGGTCCGCGAAGCCTACGACTACCGCTGCGCCCTCTCCGGCTTGCAACTGCGCAATGGCGGTGGGCGGCCCGAGGTGCAGGCGGCCCATATCGTCCCGGTCGAACGGCAGGGTGATGACAGCGTCCACAACGGCCTCGCCCTCTCCGGCACGCTACACTGGATGTTCGATCGCGGGCTGATCTCGGTGGCAGACGATCACACTATCCTTGTTTCCCGCAACAAGGTGCCCGACGAGGTGACCGCCCGCCTGCTTTCGCCCTCGGGCAAGCTGCACCTTCCCGCCCACCGGCGTGATCATCCGCACCCGGCGAACCTGCGTTGGCACCGGGAAAACGTATTCGGCCAGCGCGACCTCGATGGCCCTGCACCCTGGCACTGATCAGAAAGAAAAGAGATGCCCCGCCCCGCCAGCTACTCCACCCTCCAGGTTATCCTCCACTGGCTGGTGGTGATCCTCATCGTCGCCGCCTTCCTGCTTTCCGACCAGATGGACGACTGGGAGGACTTGCCCGCCGATGCCGCCCTGCCGCTGCATGGCATCCTCGGGCTCACCGTGTTCTTCCTCATGCTCTTCCGCCTCGCCCTGCGGCTCTTCCGCGGCGCGCCGCCCCCGCCCGAGGCCGACCCGGCCTGGCAGAAGCGGGTGGCCGAGATCACCCATTGGGCGCTTTACGCCTTGGCCATCGCCACGCCATGGTCGGGCGGCTTCGCCTTCTACCTGCGCTGGGAGGAGGCCGCAGACGTACATGAGCTGCTGAAGACCCTGCTTCTGATCACCGCCGCCGCCCATACCGCCGCCGCGCTCTACCACCAGTTCATCCTGAAGGACGGGCTGATGGCACGGATGGGCCTGAAGCGCGGTTGAGCGCCGCTTTTCCGGCCGGGCCACTGGCCCATCCGTCCGCCATCCCCTAACCTGCCGCCAACCCATTTCAGCCACGGCCCCCATTTCATGTCCGACTACACCGACATTCCCGCCACGCCCCGCAACGACGCAGCCCGCACCTCGAACGAGGAGCACCGCTTCCCCTGCCCGGCCTGCGGCGCCGACATGCGCTTCGACCCGACCTCGGGCGCGCTGCAATGCGACCACTGCGGCCACCGCGAGGAGGCGGCGGTGGAGGCCGGCGTGTCCCCGGTGATCGAGGAGCTGGATTTCGAGGCCGCGCTTCGGGCGCAACTGCCCGAGACGGAGATGGAAGAGACCAGGGTCGTGCAATGCACCAGCTGCGGCGCCCAGGTTGAGTTCGACCCCGACGCCCACGCCACCGAGTGCCCCTTCTGCGCCACCCCTGTCGTCACCGACACAGGCACGCACCGCCACATCAAGCCCAAGGGCCTCGTGCCATTCGCCCTCAAGGAAAACGAGGCACGCGACGCGATGAACGCCTGGCTCGGCAAGCTCTGGTTCGCCCCCGGCGGCCTTCAGGACTACGCCCGCAAGGGTCGCAAGATGCAGGGCATCTACGTGCCCTACTGGACCTACGACGCCGACACCAAGTCGCGCTACACCGGCATGCGCGGCGTCTACTACTACGAAACGCAGACGGTGATGCGCGACGGCAAGCGCGTGCAGCAGCAGGTCCGCAAGATCGCCTGGACCCCGGTGAAGGGCCGGGTGGCCCGCTGGTTCGACGACGTGCTGGTTCTGGCCTCCAAGGCGCTGCCCAAGCGCTACACCGACGGGCTCCAGCCATGGAACCTCTCTGCCCTGGAGCCCTACGCGCCGCACTTCCTCGCCGGCTTCCGCGCCGAAGGCTACCAGGTGGAGCTGGCGGAGGGCTTCGAGGAGGCCAAGGCGATCATGGAAGACACCATCCGCCGCGACGTCCGTTTCGACATCGGCGGCGACCAGCAGAAGATCGTGACCCTCAACACCGCGATGAGCGAGATCACCTTCAAGCACATCCTGCTTCCGGTCTGGCTGGCGGCCTACAAGTACAAGGGCAAGAGCTACCGCTTCGTGGTCAACGGCCAGTCGGGCAAGGTTCAGGGCGAGCGGCCCTGGTCGGCCTGGAAGATTGCCTTCGCTGTGGTGCTGGGCCTGCTGGTGGCCGGTGTTGCGGGCTATTTCGTGGCACAGAGCCGCTAGGCGGGGTGCCCGGCGGCACCGTCCGGCCGCGGGGTCGCTGCCCCCGCACCCCCGGGATACTTGGAGCAAGAAAATGAGCAGGCGCGGTGATGGGCTCAAAGGCCGGGCCAGCCTTCAGCGCGGGAAATGCCTTCTCACGCCGATGCCGCGCTGATCGGATCGCCGGCAGAGACATTGGCCACCGAACGCGCAATGCAGGCTTTGATCCCGCGCCGTCCGTCTTCCGCCGGCCTCGCCTCTTGCGTGATGCCACCCGTTTCGGCTAGAGCCGTTGCAAACAAGGCGATGTTAGCGATAACACTTCCTTGCGATCCGACCGGCGGGAGGAGCCACCCATGATCATCTGTGCAGGCGAGGCCCTGATCGACATGCTGCCCCGGACCGGCAGCGAGGGCGAGCCGCTGTTCCGCCCGGTCTGTGGCGGATCGGTCTTCAACACTGCCATCGCGCTGGGGCGGCTCGGCTCCGACGTCGGGCTCGTCTCGGGCGTGAGCACCGACATGTTCGGCGCCCAGCTGGTGGAAGGGCTCGAAGCCTCGAAGGTCAGGCCAGACCTGCTGATCCGCTCCGACCGGCCCACCACGCTGGCCTTCGTCAAGCTCACCGACGGCCAGGCCGAATATGCCTTCTTCGACGAGGGCAGCGCCGGGCGGATGATCCGCGGCAAGGATCTCCCTGCGCTGCCGCGCCGCGCCAGGGCGGTGTTCTTCGGCGGCATCTCCCTTGCCGTGAAGCCCTGCTGCGACACCTATTTCTCGCTGATGAAGCGGCACTCCAAGGGCAAGCTCATCATGATGGACGTGAACGTCCGCCCCGATTTCATCCCCGACGAGGCCGAGTATCGCGCCCGTACCGAGGCGATGCTGGCCCATACCGACATTCTCAAGCTCTCCGATGAAGACCTGCGCTGGATGTTCGGCGATGCCGACCCGGCCGCCCATGCCGAGGCGCTGCTCTCCAAGGGCCCGAAGATGATCTGCGTCACCGAGGGCGCGAAGGGCGTCACGGCCTACCTCGCGTCCGGGGCCCACACCGTGCTGGCCGAGCGCGTCGCCGTGGTCGATACGGTCGGCGCGGGCGACACCTTCAACGCAGGCGTTCTCGCCGGGCTCGACCGGGCCGGCGCACTATCGAAGAAGGCCCTCTCCGAGGGGCTGCCCAAGGAAACCGTGATCGAGGCGCTGCGCCTCGGCGTGAAGGCCGCCGCCGTGACAGTCCAGCGTGCCGGCGCCAACCCGCCATGGGCCGAGGAGCTGGCGTGAGGGCGCTGCTGCAGCGGGTGCTCGAGGCCTCAGTCACCGTCGACGGAGACCGCATTTCCGAGATCGGGCCGGGGCTCCTGGTGCTGGTCTGCGCCATGGAGGGCGACGGCGAGGCCGAGGCCGAAAAGCTCGCCGCCCGGGTCTCCAAGCTGCGGATCTTTCAGGACGACGAGGGCAAGATGAATCGCTCGGTGGTGGATGCGGGCGGCGCGGCACTGGTCGTCTCCCAGTTCACCCTGGCCGCCGACACCCGCCGCGGCAACCGTCCCGGCTTTTCCACCGCCGCCGCGCCCGAAACCGGCCGCGCGCTCTACGAGCACTTCGCCGATGCACTGGCCCGGCTCGGCGTGCCTGTCCAGCGCGGTCGCTTCGCCGCCGACATGAAGGTGGCGCTCGTCAACGACGGGCCGATCACCATCTGGCTCGACACCGAAGCCTGAGCCGGGGCTTGAACCGGAGCGCCATCGGGGATAGGTAAACTTCGTTATAACATAACGGCCCCATCATGTCCGACCCCACCGGCTTCGCCCCGCACGATCACCGCGCCTGCGTCTCTTCCGCCCTCGCCGCCGCCGAGGCCGCCTGCGCCGAGCGCGGTGCCCGCCTCACGCCGCTGCGCCGCCGGGCGCTGGAGATCCTGCTCGAGAGCCACAAGGCGCTCGGCGCCTACGACCTGCTCGAACGGCTCGCCGCCGAGGGGCTGGGCGACAAGCCCCCCGTCGCCTATCGCGCGCTGAATTTCCTGACGGAGCAGGGCTTCGCCCACCGGATCGAACGGCTCAACGCCTATATCGCCTGCACCCATCCGGAGGCCGGCGAAGGACATGGCGCCGCCTTCCTGATCTGCCGCGACTGCGGCCGCGTCGCAGAGGCGCTGGCAGACAAGGCCCCGCTCGGCGAGGACGCGCAGGATGCCGGCTTCACCGTCGAGGATGCCGTCGTGGAGGCGCGCGGCCTCTGCCCCCAGTGCCAGCCCGGAGCCGGGGCATGACCGCACTGATCGAGGTGTCGGGCATCACTCTCAAGCGCGACGGTGCCACGGTGCTGTCGGGCGTCTCCGCCCGCTTCGAGCCGGGCGAGATCACCACCATCGTCGGCCCCAACGGCTCGGGCAAGACCAGCCTGCTGAAGGCCCTGATCGGCGAGCTGCCCCCCTCCGCGGGCCGGATCATCCGCGCGCCGGGCCTGCGCATCGGCTACGTGCCGCAAAAGCTCCCGCTCGACCCGACCCTGCCGATGACCGTGGCTCGTTTCCTCTCGCTGCCGCGCCGGGTCAGCGCCGATGCCCGCGCCCGCGCACTCAGCTATGCCGAGGTGGCCGCGCTGGAGCATCGCCAGCTCGCCGACCTCTCCGGCGGCCAGCTCCAACGGGTGCTGCTGGCCCGGGCGCTGCTCGCGGAGCCGCAGATCCTGCTGCTCGACGAGCCGACCCAGGGGCTGGATCAGCCCGGCCAGGCCGCCTTCTACAAGCAGATCGAACACGTCCGCGACAGCCTCGGGTGCGGCGTTGTCATGGTCAGCCACGAGTTGCACGTGGTGATGAGCGCCTCCGACAAGGTGATCTGCCTCAACGGCCACGTCTGCTGCGAGGGCACACCCGAAGTGGTGCGCAACTCCGCCGAGTACCGTGCCCTCTTCGGCCCGGGCACCGGCGGGGCGCTGGCGCTCTACCGTCACGAGCACGACCACGCCCACGACCATCACGGCCACGGTCACGACCTCGACCACCCGCACGATCACGACCATCACGACCACGCCCATGCTCGATGATTTCCTCGTTCGCGCCGCCTTGGCCGGGGTCGGGGTGGCGCTCGTCTCGGCGCTCCTGGGCTGCTTCGTGGTGTGGCGGCGGATGGCCTACTTCGGCGATGCCACCGCCCATGCCGCCCTGCTCGGCGTCGCCCTGTCGCTCGGCTTCGGCATAGCGATCCCCGTGGGCGTGGCCGTGGCCGCGCTCGCGATGGGCCTGTCCCTGGGGGCTCTCACAGGGCGCCACCTGGCCTCCGACACCCTGCTCGGCGTCCTCGCCCACTCGGCCCTCGCCGCGGGCCTGCTCGCCGTCTCGCTGATCCCCGGCGGGGCCCGGCTCGATCTCGAGGCCTACCTCTTCGGCGATATCCTCGCCGTCTCCCGCGCCGATCTCGGCCTTATCTGGGGCGGCGCGCTGCTTGTCATCGCCATGCTGCTCTGGCGCTGGCAGTCGCTTCTGATCTCGGTGGTCTCGCCAGACCTCGCCCGGGCCTCCGGCGTCGATCCGAAGCGCGAGAACCTGGTGCTCGTCTTCGCCCTCGCCCTGACAGTCGCCGTGGCAATCAAGGTCGTCGGCGCTCTGCTGATCACCGCGCTGCTGATCCTGCCCGCCGCCGCGGCCCGCCCGCTGGCCCGCACCCCCGAGGTGATGGCCGTCTGCGCTGCGGTGATCGGCGCCGCCTCCGCCCTCGGCGGCCTGCGCCTCTCCTACCAATGGGACAGCCCGACCGGGCCCACCATCGTCTGCACCGCCGCCGCCTTCTTCGTGCTGACCATGCTGCTGCGCCCGGTGCTGCGCCCCCTGATGCGCCGCGCGCCATGAGCGCCCACTTCACCGCCGCGCCCACCGCCCGGCTCTTCGGCCCCCGCGGCGAGGTGCCGCTCACGCCGCCCGACAAGCGCGAGACCGAGACCGACCTCCTCCGCGCCGCGCTCGCCGCCGCGCCCGAGGCCACCTTCCGCCTCGCCCCGCCCAGGCTCCACCTCGGGTCGTCCCGGCCCGCGCCCGCCTTCGAGACCCTCACCGGCGGCACCACCGGCGCGCCGCGCACCATCCGCCGCACGCAGCAAAGCTGGATCGCCAGTTTCGAGGTCAATCGCGCCGCCTGGGGGCTCGGGCCCGCCGCGCGCATCGCCACCCTCGGCAGCCTCACCTATTCCCTCACGCTCTACGGCGCGCTCGAGGCCCTGCATTGCGGCGCCGAAGCCCACCTGCTCCACGGGCTGCGCCCCGACCGCCAGCAACAGGCGCTGGCCACCCGCGGCATCACCCTGCTCTGGGCCACGCCCTCCCAGCTCCGCCTCCTCTCCGGCGCCCCTGCCCCCTCCGTCACCCGCCTCCTCATCGGCGGCGGCGCGCTCGACGCGGCGACCGAGACCCATGCCCGCGCCCTCTTCCCCTCCGCCACGCTCCACACCTTCTACGGCGCCGCCGAAACCAGCTTCATCACCATGGACGGCCACCCCTACCCGGGCGTCACGCTCGACATCCGTGACGGCGAGGTCTGGGTGAAGAGCCCCTACCTCTTCGACGGCTACGGAGACGCGCCCGACCCGAGGCGCGACGCAGAGGGATTCACCACCGTCGGCGAGCGCGGCCATGTGTCCGGCGGCCGGCTCGAGCTTTCCGGCCGGGCCGACCGCGTCGTGCGCATCGCCGAGCAGACGGTGCAGCTCGAAGAGGTCGAAGCCGCGCTCCTTGCCCTGCCCGGCATCTCCGAGGCCGCCGTCCTCGCCCGGCCCGACACCCTGCGCGGCACCGTGCTCCACGCGGCCTACACCGGCCCCGCCACCGCGCCCGACCTCACAGCCCTGCCTCCGCTCGCCCGGCCCCGCAGCCTCATCCGCATCGCCCCCGAGGCCTGGCCCCGCCGCCCTTCCGGCAAGACAGACCTCGCAGCCCTCGCCGCGCTCCTGGCCGAGGAGCCCACCCGATGACCCGAGCCGTCCTCATCGCCGCCCGGCGCACCCCCGTCGCGCCCCGCGGCGGCGCCCTCTCCCGCATCGACGCGCCCGAACTCGCCGCCCACGTCGCCCGCGCCTGCCTCGCCGACGCGGGCCTGTCCACTGACGCAATCGACGAACTCATCCTCGCCAATGCCCTCGGCGCCGGCGGCAACCCCGCCCGTGTCGCCGCCCTCGCCGCCGGCCTGCCGGAGCGCGTCGGCGGCCTCACCATCGACCGGCAATGCACCGGCGGGCTCGATGCGCTCACCCTTGCCGCCGCCCTCGTCGAAACCGGCCGCGCCCGCTGCGTTCTGGCTGGCGGGGCCGAAAGCTACTCCCGTCGCCCCCTCCGCCTGGCGACCGACCCCGACGGTGGCGAGCCCGTGCCCTACCTGCGTCCCCGCTTCGCGCCCGATCCGTCGCGCGACCCCGAGATGCCGGACGCCGCCCACGCTCTCGCCATTCCGCGCGCCGCGCAGGATGCCTACGCCGCCGCCTCCCACCGCAAGGCCCTCGCCGCGCCGCCGCTGCCCGAGATCGCCCCGCTTGGCGGGCTCGACAGCGATCCCTACGCCCGCGCCCTCTCGCCCCGCCTCCTGGCCCGCGCCAAGTTTCTCGCCGGAGACGTGACCGCCGCCAACACCGCGCCCGAGGCCGATGCCGCCGCGCTCCTCCTCGTCACCACCGAGGACCATGCCAGCAGCCTCGGCCTCCCCGCCGTCGTCCTCGGCCCCACCGCCATGCTCGGCGGCGATCCAGCCCAGCCCGGCCTCGCCCCCGTCGCCGCCATCCGCGCCGTGCTCGCCGAGGCGGGCCTGTCACCCGATGCGCTCGACCATGTCGAACTGATGGAGGCCTTCGCGGCGCAGGCGCTCGCCACCCTGGCCGAAACCGGCCTGCCCGAGCCCCGCACCAATCCACAGGGCGGGGCGCTGGCCCGGGGCCATCCCATCGGCGCCTCCGGTGCCATCCTCGCGTGCCGCCTCTTCCACGCCCTCACCACCTCCGGCGGGCCCTCCATCGGCCTCGCCGCCATCGCCGCCGCGGGCGGGCTCGGCAGCGCCGCTCTCTTCACCCGGCTCTAGCCCCGCGCTTGTCACACCGCGCCCCGGCGGGTATCGCTCGCCCAGCCGTCCCCATCCGCGAGACCCCGTGACGCTCTACCGCCTCCTTCTCAGCACCGCTGCTCCTGTCCTCGCCGCGCTCTTCGCGCTGCGGCTGTTGCGGCGCGCGGAGACGACGGACGACCTCCGCGAGCGCCTCGCCACCACCGATGAGCCCCCCCTGCCCGGCCCCCGCCTCTGGGTCCACGGCGCCTCCAACGGCGAACTCGCCGCCGCGCGCGGGCTGATCGACGCGCTGTTCGAGGCCCACCCCGGCCTCCGCCTCACCGTCACCGCAAACACCACCACCGGGCGCGACATGGTGGCCCGCTGGCCGCAGGCCGCGCTCACCGGCCGGATCTCCCCGCGCCTCGCCCCGGTCGACCTGCGCAGGGCCCTGCGCCGCTTTCTCGAAACCCACCGTCCGCAAGCACTGATCGTCATCGAGAACGAGCTCTGGCCCAACCGCCTCGCCACCGCTCGCGCCGCAGGCATCCCCGTCATCGTCACCTCCGCCCGTCTCTCGGCCCGCTCGGCCCGCCGCTGGGCGCGCCTGCCCGGGATGGCCCGCGAGGTGCTCTCCGCCATCACCCTGCTCTCCGCGCAGGACGACGAAAGCGCCGACCGCTTCACCGCCCTCGGCCTGCCGGCCTCCGCCCGCGCGCCCTCGCTCGCGCTGAAATCCTCCGCCCCGCCGCCGCTGGTGAACCCCGCCATGCTGAAGGAGATGGCGCCGCTCTTCACCCGGGCCGACACCCTGCTCGCCGCCTCCACCCACCCCGGGGAGGAGGAGCAGGTGCTGGAGGCCTTCATTCAGGCCCGCGCCACCCGCCCGGGCCTGCGCCTCATCCTCGCGCCCCGCCACGCCCGGCGGGGGCCGGAAGTGGCGGCCCTCATCGCCCGCACCGGCCTGCCCTTCGCAACGCGCTCAAAGGGCGAGGCGCCCGGCCAGGCGCCGGTCTATCTGGCCGACACCATGGGCGAGATGGGCCTGTGGTATGCCATCTCCGGCCTCTGCTTCACCGGCGGCTCGCTGGTGGAAAAGGGCGGCCACACGCCGTGGGAGCCCGTCCACTTCGGCTGCGCCCTGCTCCATGGCCCCTCCTGCTTTAACCAGGCCGAAGCCTTCGCGGCGCTCCACGCCGCCTCCGCCGCCGTCGAGGTGGCCGACGCCAAGGCTCTCTCGCGCGCCCTCGCAAGCCTCACCCCCGAAGAGCAGGCTCGCCTGGGCAAGGCCGCCCAGGCCGTCGCCGCCGCACGGCAGGCCGATCTCACCCCCCTGCTGCAGCGCATCGACGAAACGCTCAAGCTTCAGGCACCTGCTGCCAAACCGTGACATCTGCGTGAAATTCCACGTTGCACCGCACGCCTGAACGTCGTCACATGCTAGCGTCAGGGGGAAGCCGCGCGGAATGACACGCCACATGAGCCAGATGAAACCCATCCACGTCCCTGTCCGCCTGAAGGGCCGGTCCAAGCGCAGCCTGCGCAGCCAGTTCGCCGCGCTCTGCTTCCGCATCGAGGATGGCGAGACCGAGGTGCTGCTCATCTCCTCGCGTACCCGCAAGCGGTGGATCATCCCCAAGGGCTGGCCCATGGATGGCCACTCCGGGGCCCAGGCCGCCGCCCAGGAGGCCTGGGAGGAGGCCGGCGCCATCGGCCTCACCCATCCGCATTCCCTCGGTGTCTACAGCTACTCCAAGCTCTCCGGGCCACGAAAGGGCCTGCCCTGCATGGTCGCGGTCTATCCCCTCCAGGTCACCGAGCTGCGCCGCAACTACCCCGAGCGCAAGCAGCGCAAGCGCAAGTGGTTCTCGCTGGAAAAGGCCGCGGAGAAGATCTCGGAGCCCGAGCTTCGCGCGATTCTCGAGCACTTCGATCCGGCCCGGCTCACCGGGCTTCACGGACCCGGCAATTGAAACTTCACCACCCCGGGGCTAGATGTGAAGCAATGATAAAGTACAGCCTGCGATGCCGCGACGGCCACCGGTTCGAGAGCTGGTTCGCCGACGCCGACGCCTTCGACGCCCTCGCCCGCGCGGGTCACCTGTCCTGTGCCGTCTGCGGCGCATCCGACGTCGAGAAGTCGGTCATGGCCCCGCATATCGGCTCCGGCAACCCGGGCACGCCCGAGCAGGGCAGGCCCGAGCGCCCCCTGAGCGAGGCGCAGAGCCCGCAGGAAAAGGCCCTGGCCGAGCTGCGCCGCAAGGTCGAGCGCGAGAGCGAGTATGTCGGCGGCGAGTTCGCCCGCGTCGCCCGCGCCATGCACGAGGGCGAAGTGCCCAACCGCAGCATCCACGGCGAGGCCCGGCTGAAAGAGGCGCGCGCCCTGATCGAAGACGGCGTGCCCGTTGTGCCCCTGCCCTTCGCATCCCCCCGAAAGACCAACTGACATGCCCGAAATCGCTGCACTCGTCACCGGCGCAGGCCGGGGCATCGGCCTTGAACTGGCCCGCCGCCTCACCAGCCATGGCCCTGTCATAGGCACCTGCCGCGGCACCCCGCCCGAGGTCGAGGGTGTCGACTGGGCCCAGGTCGAGATGACCGATCCCGCCTCCATCAGCGCGCTGGCCGAAAGGCTCGATGGCGCCCCGCTGGAGCGGCTCGTCTGCAATGCGGGCATCTACAAGGACAAGGGCCAGCCCCTCGACACCGGCTACCCGGCCGAGCTCTGGGCCGAGAGCTTCGCGGTCAACGCCACCGCGCCCTTCCTCACCGTGCAGGCCCTGCTGCCCAACCTGCGCGCGGCGAAAGCCCCGAAGATCGCGCTCATCTCCACCCAGATGGCCAGTTCCACCAAGGCCGGCGGCGGCAGCTACATCTACCGCGCCTCCAAGGCCGCCCTGCTGAATCTCGGCTTCGGCCTCGCGGTCGACCTGAAGCCGGAAGGCATCGCCGTGGGCATCTACCACCCCGGCTGGGTCCAGTCCGACATGGGCGGCCCGGCGGCAGACATCACCCCCGAAGAGGCCGCCGAAGGTCTCGCCGAGCGCATCGAGGAGTTGACGCCGGAGACGACGGGCTGCTTTCTCACCTGGGACGGCCGCGCGCATCCGCTCTGACCGCGGGGCGCCGCTTCAGTACTTCGTCTCGCCCACCTGCGGCGTGACCTTGCGGCGGCTCACCATCGCCTCGCGCCAGGTGATGAAGCTGATCGCGGCCACGATCACCGTGCCGCCCACGATCACCCAGGCGTCGAGCCCCTCGTCGAACATGAAGTAGCCCAGCAGCACCGCCCAGATCAGCTGGAGGAAAGTCACCGGCTGGGTCACCGTCACCGGCGCGCATTTGAAGGCCACGCCCATGGTGTAATGCCCCGCCGTGGCGAAGGCCGCCGTGAGGAACAGGATGCCGAGGTCATGCCAGCTCACGGGCACCCAGACCGCCCAGGCAAAGGGAATGAGCCCGATCGCAACCGTCACCGAGAGCATCGCCACCAGAGTTGCCGCGCTCACCCGGCCCGACACCTGCTTGGCCACGATGTAGCTCCCCGCAAGGCAGAGCGCCGCCACCACCATCGCCCAGTGCCCGCCCTGCAACTCCCGAAAGCCCGGCCGCAGGATGATGAGCGCCCCCGCCATGGCCGCGACCACCGCAAGGATCCGCCGCAGCGCCATGCGCTCGCCAAGGAAGAGCACCGCGCCGATGGTCACGTAGACCGGCGACATGTAGTTCAGCGCCGTGACCTCCGCGATGGTGATTGTGCTCATGCCGTAGAACCAGAGCATCACCCCCACCGTGTGGGTCGCGCCGCGCAGCGCGAAGATGGGCATGTCCTTCAGCTTCAACCCGTCGGCCCGGATCGCCGGGATCATAGGCAGGATGAAGACTAGCCCGAGGGAGTAGCGCAAGAAGGCCGCCTGCGGCGCCGGCACCCGCCCGTCGGTCAGCTTGACCGAGGCGGTGACGAGGACGAAAAGCACGCCGGTCACCACCATCCAGAGCACACCCGCCACCGGACGGCTCGGTGCCGGGGAGGAAATTTCGACCGTTGCCATGTAAACTATGTGCGGGAGACACCGAACAAGGTCAACCGGCGATCACCCGCCCAGGATCAGCCCCGCGGCGATCGCCCACATCACCACCCCGATCCCCACATCCAGCACCCGCCAGGAACTCGGTCGGGCAAAAAGGGGAGCGAGCAGGCGCGCACCATAGGCCAGCGTGAAAAAGAAGGCGAAGGAGGCGGCGACGGCGCCGATCCCGAAGGCCAGCTCCATCGGCGCGTAACGGGTCGAGATCGAGCCCACCAGCGCCACCGTGTCGAGGTAGACATGCGGGTTGAGCCAGGTGAGCGCCAGGCAGGTCGCCAGAGTGGCCGACCGCGAGGCCCCGCCGTTGCCCTTCGCCTCCAGCGCCTCCCCGCCCCGCCAGGCGGCGAGGAAGCTGCGACCGCCGTAGACGATCAGGAAGGCCGCGCCGCCCCAGCGGAACCACGGCACCAGAGCCGGCATCACGTCGGCCAGCGTTGCAAAGCCCGCCACCCCCGCCGCGATCAGCACCGCGTCCGAAAGCGCGCAGGCCAGCGCCACCTCCAGCACATGGGCCCGGCGCAGCCCCTGCCGCAGCACGAAGGCATTCTGCGCCCCGATCGCCACGATCAGGCTCAACCCGAGCGACAACCCCGCAAATGCCGCATCCCACATGGTCGGTCCCTTTCAACAGCCCGCCCGGCCTAGCCGCCACGGCCAAATAAGGCTAGTGAAAGAAACTGCTCCTGCTTAAGCATCTCTTATGTTCACCGATCCATCCCTGCTCGCCCTCCACGCCGTCTTGCGCACCGGCAGCTTCGAGGCGGCCGCGGCCGCGCTGAACGTCACACCTCCCGCCATCTCCCAGCGAATCCGCAAGCTCGAAGAGCGGATGGGCACGCCCCTCGTTCGCCGCACCTCGCCCTGCGAGGCCACCGAGACCGGCGCCCGCCTCTATCGCCACGCCGAGGAGCTGGGCCTGCTGTCCCGCGCCCTGGCCGCCGACCTCGGCCAGCCCGCCGCCCCCGCCACCCTGCGCCTCGCCGTGAACGCCGACAGCCTGGCGACATGGTTCGTCGAGGCCATGGCCCGCATAGAGGGCCTCAGCTTCGACCTGGTGATCGACGACGAAGATCACTCCGCCGACTGGCTCCGCCGCGGCGAGGTGCTGGCCGCCATCTCCGCCCAGCCCGGCCCGGTGCAGGGCTGCGACGTCCATCCCCTCGGTGCGCTCCGCTATCACGCCACCTGCGCCCCCGCCTTTGCCGCAAGGCACTTCCCCGAAGGCCCCACCGCCGAGGCACTCACTCGTGCGCCCTGCCTCACCTTCTCCATGAAGGACCGACTGCAGATCCAGTGGATGGAGGCCGCGACCGGAACGCACCCCGCGCCACCCTTCCACATCCTCCCCGCCACCTCCGCCTTCATCGACGCCGCCCGCGCCGGCCTCGGCTGGGGCATGAACCCCGCCCCCCTCGCCGCGCCACATCTCGCCAACGGCAGCCTCATCGAGCTGAAGCCCGGTCTCACCCTCGACCGACCGCTGTACTGGCTGGTCTCCCGCCTCGCCGCCCCGGCCCTGACGGAACTGACCGCAAGCGTCAGGCGCGCCGCGTCCCGCCACCTGGTGCCGCCGCCGCCCTCCGTCAGTCGGTCAGGGTGACGTTGATCGTCCAGTTCTTGCCGGGGCCCAGCGCGAAGAAGGCGGTGATCTCCTCGCACATCCGCACCAGCGGCCCCCATTGGTTGAAGTCTTCCTCCTCGAGGAATTCGTAGATCTTCTTCATCACTTCGCGCGGGCTCTTTCCCTCGGTCCGAAGGTGAAAGTTGCTGCCCGTGGTTGGCCACAGCACATGCTCGTGGCGCGCATAGATGTTCAGCTTGCCCGGCCCCTCGATCAGAAGCGAATTGGCCGCGATCTCGAGGATATGGACCTTGGCGATAGCTTGGATCACCGCCATGCCCGCCATCGCCGGTGCCGCCGTGGGCGAGGGCACCATCTTCGGGATCGCGCTCCCCTGCGACACCAGCTTCGCCGCCGCGAGCTTGTCGAGCACGAAGATCTTGAAGGTATCGAGCTCGATCACCCCGCCCTTCGGCACGTCCTTGTGGTTGATGTTGTGATGCGCCTTGGTCGTGGCCGCGGACACATGGATGCTGTAGGTCATCAATCTGGGCTCCTGAAATCGGAATTTGGACAAAGACGCTGCAATACAGCGCGCTCCAGAATAACACGCGCGCCCCGGTGAGCGGCCTGAAAACTCCGCCCCCGCCGCCTACAGCGGCCAGAACACCAAAATCAGCGGGATCGAGACGGAAACCACAAGAATCTCAAGCGGTAGGCCCATGCGCCAATAATCGCCAAAGGAATAGCCCCCCGGCCCCAGGATCAGCGTGTTGTTCTTGTGCCCGATGGGCGTGAGGAAGGCCGAGGAGGCCGCCACCGCCACCGCCATCAGGAACGGATCGGGCGAAACGCCGAGCGAGCCCGCCATCTGGATGCCGATGGGGGCCGCCACGATCGCCGTCGCGGTGTTGTTCAGCACGTCCGAGAGCGTCATCGTCACCACCATGAGGATGGTCAGGATCGCCCAGGCCGGCCAACCCTCCGTCAGCCCTACGAGGCTGCGGGCGATCAGCTCGGTGCCGCCCGACTCCTCCAGCGCCGCGCCGAGCGGGATCATTGAGCCCAGCAGTACCACCACCGGCCACTCGATGTGGTCATAGAGCTCGTTCAGCGTGAGGATCTTCGTCAGCACGTAGCCCACCACCACGATCCCCAGCGCCACCGGCAGGTAGACGAGCCCGAAGGAGGCCGCCGCCACCGCCGCACCGAAGAGGCCGATGGCGAGCCAGGTCTTGCTGTCCTGCGTCACCGCCAGCCCCCGGTCGGCGAGCGGCAGCGCACCGATCCAGGCGGTCACCTCGCCCGCCCGGTCGGTCGGCGCGAGCAGCAGCAGGATGTCGCCCGGCTTCACGATCTCCTTGCGCACCTGGCTGGTGATCCGCTTGCCCTGCCGCGAGATGCCCATGAGGATGGTCCGCTGCCGCCAGCTCAGCCCGATCCCGTGGGCCGAGCGCCCGGCAATGCGCGAATCCGCGGGCACCACCACCTCGATGAGCCCCAGCCCCTGGCCGCCCTCCGCCACAAGCTCGCGGCGTTTTTCATCCGAGAAAACAAGCCCGTGCGAGGCGCGGAACTCGTCCAGCGCATCCGGTACCGCCTCCAGCACCAGCGCGTCCTCGGCCTCCACCTTGGTCAGCCGCTGTGCGCCGTAGAGCCGCTTGCCACCCCGCACCAGCCCCATGATGACCACATCGGCCTTGTCGGCCGATTCCTCGATCTCGCGCACCCGCAGGCCCACGAACTTCGAGCCCTTGGGCACCGTCAGTTCGGCGATGTAGTTCTTGATGTCACTGGCCTCCACGGCCCCTGCGGCATTCTCCGTCGTCGGGATCAGCCGCCAGCCGCCCAGCGCCACGAAGGCGAGGCCCGCCAGCGCGGTGAGCCCGCCCACCGGGGCGAAGTCGAACATCCGGTAGGGCTCGCCCAGCGCATCGCCCCGGATCGAGGCGATGATGATGTTGGGCGGCGTGCCGATGAGCGTGGCCATTCCGCCGAGGATGGTGGCAAAGCTGAGCGGCATCAGGCTCAGGCCCGGCGAACGCCCCGCCTTCCGCGCCGTCTGGATATCGACCGGCATGAGCAGCGCCAGGGCGGCCACGTTGTTCATGAAGGCACTCAGCACACCGCCCACGCCCCCCATCAGCGCGATATGGCCGCCGAGGCGCCGGGTGGAGCTGACCAGCGTGCGGGTGATCAGCAGCACCGCGCCCGAGTTCACCAGCCCCGCCGAGACCACCAGCACCAGCGCCACCACCAGCGTCGCCGGGTGCCCGAAGCCCTCGAAGGCCCGGTCCGAGGGCACCACCCCCAGCACGACCCCGGTCATCAGCGCCGCGAAGGCCACCAGATCATAGCGGAAACGCCCCCAGAGAAGCAGCCCGAAGACTGCCCCGAAGAGCCCGAAGAGTGTCATCTGATCGGCGGTCACGGCGCCCTGCCCCCCTGCATTCTGTCGGGCGATCATGGCCTTCTCTCCAGCGGAAGGAAACCCGCCACACCGCTTGCCCCCGTGGGGTGCTCTGCCCTATATAGCCCGCCAGATCAGGCACAAACGACGAAACGGAGGCACCCATGGCGGGCCATTCCAAATGGGCGAACATCCAGCACCGCAAGGGCCGGCAGGATGCGCTTCGCTCCAAGCTCTTCTCCAAACTCGCCAAGGAAATCACCGTGGCCGCCAAGATGGGCGATCCCGACCCCGACAAGAACCCCCGGCTCCGGCTGGCGGTGAAGGAGGCCAAGTCCAACTCGGTGCCGAAGGACGTGATCCAGCGCGCCATCGACAAGAGCCAGGCCGCCGGCGGCGACGACTACAAGGAAATCCGCTACGAGGGCTACGGCCCCGGCGGCGTGGCGGTGATCGTCGAGGCGATGACCGACAACCTCAACCGCACCGCCTCCACCGTGCGCTCCACCTTCGGCAAGCACGGCGGCAACCTGGGCGAGACCGGCTCGGTCAGCTTCATGTTCGAGCGCAAGGGCCAGGTGACCTACCCCGCCGCTGTCGGGGATGAGGACACCGTGATGATGGCCGCCATCGAGGCCGGCGCCGAGGATGCCGAGAGCTCCGAGGAAGGCCACGTGATCTGGTGCGCCGACACCGACCTCAACGAGGTCTCCACCGCGCTCGAGGCGGAGCTGGGCGAGAGCGAGAGCGCCAAGCTGGTCTGGCGCCCCACGACCACCACCGAGCTCGACCTCGAAGGCATGCAGAAGCTGATGCGCCTCATCGAGGTGCTCGAGGACGACGACGACGTGCAGCGCGTCACCGCGAATTTCGAGGTCTCCGACGAGGTGATGGAGCAGCTCTCGGCCTGACGCCGCGGTTCGATCACGCGCCTCGCGGCACAGTCTATCTCTTTGCCATCAGGGCGCGGGCCGCAGGGGCCGCGCCCTTTTCCGTTCCGGCGCGCCTGCCGTGCAGCTGCGCCAGAAGAGATCAGGGCCTCCGGCGGGGATATTTGCCTGAGCAATGAGAAGCAGAAGCGGGTGCCACCTGGGCAACACCCGCCCCTGACAGAGCGCAGGGCTCTCATCGCTCACGGTCATCGCCGTCCCCGGCTGTACCGTGCGCCGAGGATGGCGAAGCAAGGTTAAGAAATCGTTGATCTCTCATTGCTCCTCGAAAATCCCACGGGGTGTGGGGGTGTGAAACCCCCACCGCGAGACCCCGCCGACCCGACACGCCACAGGGGCAGCGCACCTCCTACCTCCGCCGAAACCGCTTCCGGTTCCGCTCCAGGAACTCCCGGACGATTCCCGGCAACCCGCTCCGGGCCTGGCCCTTGAGGTAGAGCACCCCCGAGCCCGCCCCGATCAGACCGCCAAGCGCATCCACCATGATGTCGCCCATCGTGTCGTCGAGCCCCGATTTCTGCATGTTCGTCCCCAGCGTCTCGTCGGCCGCATATTCCAGCACCTCCCAGAGCGCGCCGATGGTCATGGCGAAGCAGAAGGCGAAAAGACCCAGCGCCCAGGGCGGGGCGGCATAGCGGTCGCCCTGGAACAGCAGGAAGACCAGCACGAAGCCGATCAGCCCGAAGCCCACCGCCGAGCCGCCGTGCAGCAGGATGTCCCACCACCAGAACCGCTCGTAGAAGTCCCAGACCTCGCCGAAGAACAGGGTGGCGACGATGAAGAAAGTCAGCGCCGCCATGAAGCTCGCCGGCACATGCAGCTCGAACCGGCGCACGAGAATCATCGGCGCGAGCGTCAGTGCAAAGGTCGTGACGGCGATGAAGGCCGTGGCGTAGCGCCCGACCCAGAGCGCCTCCGCCAGTGCGAGCGCCAGGATCAGCCAGAGCAACCGTGTGAATAGTCCGGCCTGCGCCACATCGTCCCCCTTGGCATCGCGCCCCGCGATACCGACATACAACATATGAGCACACCTTCACCCATTCGGGTCGCCAGCTACAACCTTCGCAAGTGCCGCGGCACCGATGGCCGCCGCAACCCCGGGCGCGTGCTCGAGGTGATCGGCGGCCTCGGGGCAGACGTCGTGGCGCTGCAGGAGGCGGATCTGCGCCTCGGCAACCGCCCCGCCGCCCTGCCTGCCGATCTCGTCGCCGCCGAGAGCGATTTCGAGCTGGTGGGCCTCGCCACCTCCGAGGTGTCGGTCGGCTGGCACGGCAACGCGATTCTCGTCCGCAAGGGCCTCGCGCATTCCGAGGCGCGCCGGATCGCGCTGCCCGGGCTGGAGCCGCGCGGCGCCGTAGCGGTGGAGGTCGAGGGCCTGCGCTTCGTCGGTGTCCACCTCGGGCTCCTGCGCAGCTCCCGCCGCGCCCAGCTCGCCAGGCTGCGCTCGACCCTGGCCGAGCTGCCGAAGCGCCCCACCGTCATCGCCGGCGACTTCAACGAATGGCGCCTGAAGAGCGGGCTCGAACCCCTCATCGGCGCCTTCCGGACCCATGCCCCCGGCCGCAGCTTCCACGCCCGCCGCCCGCTGCTCTCGCTCGACCGCATCGCCCTGTCGCGC
>CAYVQK010000027.1:19481-28134 GCA_964454145.1 uncultured Oceanicola sp.
CGCCCGCTGCTCTCGCTCGACCGCATCGCCCTGTCGCGCGATCTGCGGCTCACAGATGCGGGCGTCGAAGAGGGCCGCCTTGCCCGCACGGCCTCCGATCACCTGCCAATCTGGGCCGACATCGAAGCCGCCTAGGGCGGGACTTCTCCCGCCGTGGCCCCTCAGAAGAAGCTCAGCGGATCCACGTCCACCTGCACCCGCACCCGGGCCGGCCACTGGAACTGCGCCAGCCAGGCCGTTACCGCCGCCTGCACCGGCGCGGTCTTCTCGGCCTTGATCAGCAGCCGCACCCGGTGCCGCCCCCGGATCCGCGCGATCGGCGCGGGCGCGGGGCCGAACACCTGCGCACCGATCGCTCTCAGCGGCTCGGCCTTCCGCGCCATCGCCATCCCGAGGCTGTTCACGTCGTCGAGCTCCGGCGACGACAGCACGATGCCCACCAGGCGCCCGTAGGGCGGCACGCCCGCCGCCTTCCGCTCCTCCGCCTCCGCGCGCCAGAAGGCCTCTTCTTCGCCGCTCAGGATCGCCCGGATCACCGGATGCTCCGGCTGGTAGCTCTGCAGCACCGCCAGCCCCGGCGCCTCCGCCCGGCCCGCGCGCCCCGCTACCTGCCGCATCAGCTGAAAGGTCTTCTCCGCCGCCCGCAGGTCGCTCCCCTGCAGGCCGAGGTCGGCGTCGATCACGCCCACCAGAGTCAGCAGCGGAAAGTTGTGCCCCTTCGCCACCATCTGCGTGCCGATCACGATATCCGCCGCGCCCGCCGCGATGCCTTCCACCGCCGCCTTCAGCGCCCGGGCGGAGCCGAAGAGGTCGCTCGACAGCACCGCCACCCTCGCCTCGGGAAAGAGCGCCTTCACCTCCTCCGCCAGCCGCTCGACCCCCGGCCCCACCGGGGCCAGCTTGCCCTCCACGTTGCACGACGGGCAGGCCTCGGGCACGGGCTCGGTATGCCCGCACTGGTGGCACATCAGCCGCTTGAGAAACCGGTGCTCCACCATCCGCGCGTCGCAATCCGGGCAGGCCACCTGGTGCCCGCAGGCCCGGCAGATCGTCACCGGCGCATAGCCCCGCCGGTTGAGAAAGAGCAGCGCCTGCTCCCCCTTTTCCATCCGGTCCTCGACAAGCCGCTTCAACGTGGGAGACACCCATTTGTCGCCGGGCAGACCCTCCGCCCGCATGTCGATCGCCCGCATCTCCGGCAGCACCGCGGCCCCGAAGCGGCTCGTCAGCTCGACCCGCGCGTACTTGCCCGCCTCCGCATTCGCCCAGCTCTCCAGCGAGGGCGTCGCCGAGGCCAGCACCACCTGCGCCCCCTCGATGGAGGCCCGCAGCACCCCCATGTCGCGGGCCGAGTAGGTCACCCCGTCCTCCTGCTTGTAGGAGCCGTCGTGCTCCTCGTCGATCACGATGAGCCCCAGCTCGCGGAAGGGCAGGAACAGCGCCGAGCGCGCGCCCACGACCAGCGAGGCCCCGC
The DNA here is from genome assembly GCA_964454145.1 of uncultured Oceanicola sp. GTDB lineage: Bacteria > Pseudomonadota > Alphaproteobacteria > Rhodobacterales > Rhodobacteraceae > Vannielia. Next base: position 20,956 of record CAYVQK010000027.1, read on the forward strand.
CCTCGCCAACCATCTTCCAGCACCGCCGCCGCTCGGTCACCGTCACCCCGTGGTGCCACTCCGCCGGGCGCGCGCCAAAGCGCGCCTCGACCCGGGCGAGAAACTCCTGGGTCAGCGCGATCTCCGGCAGGAGCACCAGCGCCTGTCGCCCCTGGGCCAGGCACTCCGCCACCGCCTCCAGGTAGACCTCGGTCTTGCCCGAGCCCGTCACCCCCTTCAGCAGCGTGGTGCCGTACTCGCGCGATGCCACACCCGCCCTCAGCGCCTTCGCCGCCTCCGCCTGCTCGTCGCTCAGCGCCTTGCCGCCGTAGTCCGGATCGAGCGCCGGGTAGGGCACATCGCGCGGCGCGAGCTCCTCGCTCACCGCACCCTGCTTCACCAGCCCCTTGACCACGCCGGTGGAAACGCCCGCGAGCTCGGCCAGCTCCGCAAGGGTGAACGAGAGCCCGCCGTGCTCCTCCAGCACCTCCAGCACCCGCGTGCGCGCAGGCGTCATCCGGTCCACCTCGCCCTGCCCGGGCCGGTAGACCTTCCGCATCCCCGGCGGCGTGGCGAGCCCCGGCGCACGGGTCGCCATCCGCAGCATCTGGTGCATGTCGGTGAGCGTGTAGGCCCCGGCCCGCTCGAGAAACAGCCGCATCCCCGCGCCCATCGGCGCCACGTCAAGCACCTCGGCCACGCGCCGCAGCTTGGCCCGGTCGAACCCGCCCTCGCCCGGCCCCCAGACCACGCCCATCACCCGCCGCGGCCCCAGCGGCACCACCACGAAGGCCCCTTCCGCCACGCCGCCCGCGGGCGCAGCATAATCCAGCGTGCCCCCCAGCGGCTGGGTGGTCAGAACCGCAACCGGCTCGCCTTCGGGAAAATGGCCGTTAGCGCTCACATTTTGTCCATGATCGTGGCTTATCCGGGTTTCAGTGGCTCCTGTCCTGCGGTATGAGAGGCGCAATCGCAAGTCCCGCCCGAGGAGGCCCGCCATGAAATTCTTCGTAGACACCGCCGAGATCGACGCCATTGCCGAATTGAACGACCTTGGCATGGTCGACGGCGTCACCACCAACCCCTCGCTGATCCTCAAATCGGGCCGCGACATCCTCGAGGTGACCAAGGAGATCTGCGACATGGTCTCGGGGCCCGTCTCCGCCGAGGTGGTGGCCACCGATGCCGAGACGATGCTCGAAGAGGGCAAGAAGCTCGCCGGCATCGCGCCGAACATCGCGGTGAAGGTGCCGCTCACCTGGGCCGGCCTGAAAACCTGCAAGGCGCTTTCCGACGCGGGCACCATGGTGAACGTGACGCTCTGCTTCTCCGCCAACCAGGCACTTCTCGCCGCCAAGGCCGGCGCCACCTTCATCTCGCCCTTCATCGGCCGCCTCGACGACCTGAACATCGACGGCATGGACCTGATCGGCGACATTCGCACGATCTACGACAACTACGCCTTCTCCACCCAGATCCTCGCCGCCTCGATCCGCTCGGTGAACCACATGAAGGACGCCGCCCTCATCGGCGCCGACGTCGCCACCGCCCCTCCGGGCGTGATCAAGCAGATGGCCAGCCACGTGCTCACCGACAAGGGCCTCGACCAGTTCGTGAAAGACGCCGCCAAGGCCGGCATCAAGATCGTCTGAGGCCGCGTCCAAGGCAGCTCGGAGCGGGGCCATTCGCCCCGCCCGACCCCATTTGGTCGCACCAGTCACCCCCGGCGGCGCAGCGCCAGTGCCGCCACCCGGCCCTGTGACTCAAGCGCCACCCTCCCGCGCACAGCCCGGCTCCGGGCCACAAATCCCTTGCCCGCCTGCCCCCCGGTTTGAAACAAACAGAACAACCACAAGAACAACGCATGGGGTATGACCGGCCCATGACGAAGAAAGAGGCAGACATGAGCGAAGCGGCGGAGCAGCTGATCGGGCTGCGGTCCATGATCATTTCCGAACCTGACATGATCCTTGAGGATCGCGACATCATGCACGCGCTGATCGCCGCCAACGAGAAGTCCCTCGGCGGTAACATCGTCGACCTGCGCGGAATCGCCATGGAGCGGCTCGAGGCCCGGCTCGACCGGCTGGAGGACACCCACCGCTCCGTCATCGCGGCGGCCTATGAAAACCTCGCCGGCACGAACCAGGTCCACCGCGCGGTGCTGACCATGCTGGAGCCGATGGATTTCGAGGAATTCCTGAAGAACCTCGGCGGCGAAGTGGCTCATATCCTCCGGGTCGACTGCCTGCGCCTCGTGCTGGAAAGCGTGCAGGAGGGCGAGGATCCGGCGGTGAAGAAGCTGGGTGATGTGCTCCACGTCGCGCCTCCGGGCTTCGTCAACGACTACCTCACCATGGGCCGCGACAAGCCCGTGCGCCAGGTCACCCTGCGCCAGACCCGGCCGCAGTTCTCGGTGATCTACGGCGCGGCCGCGCCCAACATCCACTCCGAGGCCTGCCTGAAGCTCGATTTCGGCGCCGGTCGCCTGCCCGGCCTGCTGGTCATGGGCGCGGAGGATCCGCACCAGTTCCGCCCCTCCCAGGGCACCGATCTGCTGGGCTTCTTCGCCGGTGTCTTCGAGCGCCAGATGCGGCGCTTCCTGGGATGATCGCGATCTCTCCGGCGCTCCGCGAGGCGCTGGAGCTCTGGCTCGCCCAGCTCCGCGCGCTCGATGGCCGCGCCGAGAACACCCTCACCGCCTATCGGCAGGATGTGCAGGCCTTCCTCGCCTTCCTGCCCGCCCACCTCGGCGACGGCAGCATGGGCATCGCCCGCCTGACCGAGTTGAAACTGCCCGACATGCGCGCCTGGATGGCCCACGAGCGCGGCACCGGCCTCGGCGCCCGCTCTCTGGCCCGGCGGCTGTCGGCGGTGAAAGGCTTTCTCGGCTGGCTCGCCGAGCGCGAAGGGCTGGAGCTGTCCGCCCCCCTCTCCGTCCGCGCGCCCAAGTACCAGCGCAAGCTCCCCCGCCCCGTGGCCCGCGACGCGGCGCGCGACCTGATCGACACCGTCTCGCTCCAGCACCCCGAACCCTGGGTCGCCACCCGCGACGTCGCCGTGGTCACCCTGCTCTACGGCTGCGGCTTGCGGATCTCCGAGGCGCTGGGGCTGAAGGGCGCCGACGCACCGCTCTCCGACGTGCTGCGCATCACCGGCAAGGGCGGCAAGGAACGGCTGGTGCCGGTGCTGCCCGTCGCCCGCCGCGCGGTGGAAGACTATCGCCGCGACTGCCCGCACGAGCTCACCCCTGCCGCGCCGCTTTTCCGCGGCATCCGCGGCGGCCCGCTTGGCCCCCGCGCCGTTGCCCGCGTCACCGAGGCCGCGCGGATGCAGCTCGGCCTGCCCGCCACCTGCACGCCCCACGCCCTGCGCCACAGCTTCGCCACGCACCTGCTCGAAGCCGGAGGCGACCTCCGGACGATCCAGGAGCTTCTCGGCCACGCCTCGCTCTCCACCACCCAGGCCTACACCGCCGTCGACACGGCACGCCTGATGCAGGTCTACGAGAGCGCCCACCCCCAGGGCCGCAAGCGCGCGTGACGCCTCTGACGCCTCCCGATTGCTATTTCCTTGCCGCGCCCCCCCCGGGCCGGTAACCCTTCGCCTCATGTCGGATCGGTTCAAGGCCTACGGGGTCCACCTCTTCACCGCCACCGGGGCAGCCCTCGCGATGCTCGCGATGCTGGCCGCCGTGCAGGGCGACTGGCCCGTGATGTTCCTCTGGCTGCTCGCCGCCTTCGCGGTGGATGGCATCGACGGGCCCCTCGCCCGCAAGTACAACGTGACGATCCACGCGCCCATCATCGACGGCGCGCTGCTGGACCTCATTATCGACTTCCTGACCTACGTCTTCATCCCCGCCTTCGCGCTCTATGGCTCGGGCCTGCTGCCCAACCCCTGGGCCGCGCTCTGCGCGCTCGGCATCTGCTTCTCCTCGGTGCTCTACTTCTCGGACACCCGGATGAAGCTGACCGACAAGAGCTTCCGCGGCTTCCCCGGCTGCTGGAACCTCGCCGTGCTGGTGCTGATGGCCATGCAGCCTGCGCCCTGGGTCACCGTGCTCACCTGCATCGTGCTCGCGGCCGCCATGTTCCTGCCGCTGAAGTTCGTCCACCCGACGCGCACCAGGCGCTGGCGCAACATCACCCTGCCGATCGCCACCATCTGGGTCGTGCTGGCCGTCATCGCCGCCTGGCAGAGCTTCGAGCAACTGCCCTGGCTCTCCTGGTCGCTCGGGTTGACCACGCTCTACCTCTCCTTCGCCGGCATCGCCCAGCAACTCATCCCGGAGCGCTGAGCCTCACGGGATTGTGCCGCGCGGGCAGGTGTGCGACGCGGCGGAACGGGCTACACTCAGGCAAACGCAGCCTCTCCGGGAGACAGCAATGCCCCTCGATACCCGCCGCTCATTTCTCACCACCGCCACCGCCAGCCTCGCCGTGATGGCCCTCGGGCAGTTGCCCATGGGCGCCAGCACCCCGGCCCGCGCGGCCTCGCTCAAACCCACCCGCTCGATGCGCGGCGGGGCCAACAACTACCGCCCCGGCGCCCCGCTGGTCGAGAGCCTCGGCTCCGGCTTCATCGTCCACGGCAAGGTCGTGCGCGCCGCCGATGGCGCGCCGCTGAAGGGCCGGCGCATCCAGATCTGGGCCGCGACCACGCTCGGTGGCGAGCGCGAGCCGCGCAACCACGGCTCCGTGCTCACCCGCGCCGATGGCAGCTTCGCCCTGGAGATGGAGCAGATCGTGCCCAACTTCGGCCAGCCCCACGCGCACCTCGCCTATGACGACGGCGAGTTCGAAACCGTCTTCCTCCGCCCGGTGATGCCCAGCCCCCGCGACACCTCCGTGCGGGCCGATTTCGCCCTCGCCTGAGCTTGCGCGCTGCCCTTCCCTGGGCTGCCGTCGTGGCCCTCCTCGGCGTGCCGGTGGCGCTCGCCGCCTTCAGCCCCTGGCTCGCCTACCGCGGCTTCGCCTACATCACCGGCGGCTTCGCCGGCATCCTCGCACTCTGCCTCCTGCTGCTGCAACCGCTGCTGGCCGCCGGCTACTTGCCGGGCCTGCGCGGGCCCAGGGGCCGGCTCTGGCACCGCCGCGCCGGCATCGCCCTCGTTGGCCTCACGCTCCTGCACATCGCGGGCCTCTGGGTCACCAGCCCGCCCGACACGATCGACGCCCTGCTCCTGCGCGCGCCCACCCCCTTCTCGGTCTGGGGCTTCATCTCGCTCTGGGCCATCCTCGCCACCGCCCTGCTCGTCGCCCTGCGCCGCAATATGCCGCCGCGCCGCTGGCGATGGGCGCACAACGCGCTGGCCGCCCTGGTGGTGCTCGCCACCGTGCTCCACGCCGTCCAGATCGAGGGCGCGATGGAGCTTCTCTCAAAGTGGATCCTCTGCCTCGCCGCGCTCGCCGCCACGACCGCCGCGCTGATCGACCTGCGGCTCCTGCGCCGCTAGATCAGCAGCCCCGCCGCACCCTCGTGCTTCAGCAGCGCCACCTTCGTCTCCACCCCCGCGCCGCCCGAGAACCCACCCAGCGAGTTGGCCCCGAGCACCCGGTGGCAGGGGATGATCAGCGGAATAGGATTGCCCCCGCAGGCCCCGCCGATGGACTGCGCCGAGAACCCCAGCCTCTTCGAGATCGCCCCGTAGGTGGTGGTTTCGCCGAAGGGAATCTTCCGCATCTCCGAGCACACAAGCTTGACCAGCGCCGAGCCCTCCACCCGGAGCGGCAGGTCGAACGCGGTCCGCGCCCCGGCGAAATAGGCCTCGATCTGCCGTGCAGCCTCATCGAGCAACGCCGAGCCATTGCCCGCCTCTGCTTCGCTCCAAGTGACCCGCACGATCGCCCCACCCTCCTCGGTCAGAACCATCGGCCCGGACGGGGTTGAGATCGCCAGCGAGATCATGCGCAAGCCCGCAGCCACGCAACCCGCGCGAACGTCACCCCACGGGCCGGCGCAAGCCCGGATTCCGTGGGGTGACAGGGGCGTTTCACCCCAGCGCCCCGCTCAAGGCCTCGTCGCAGCGTCCGCAGACGCCCTCATGGCTGTGCGTGCCCACATCCGGCAGGATCTTCCAGCAGCGCTGGCACTTCTCGCCCTCGGCCTTCTCGAAGACCACGCCCACGCCCTCGACCTCCGGCATCCGGAACGCTTCGGAAGGGGCCGGATCACCCGAGAGCGACACCGCGGAGGTGATGCAGATATCGTCGAAGGCCACGCTCTTCAGCGCCTCCAGCACGGCCGCATCCTCCACGTGCACCACCGGTGCAGCCTCCAGCGAGGCGCCGATCACCTTGTCCCGTCGCTGCACCTCCAGCGCTGCCGTCACCACGCGCCGCGCCCGCCGCACCCCGGCCCACTTGGCCGCCAGCGCCTCGTCGCGCCAGCTCGCGGGCGTCTCGGGGAAGTCCACCAGATGCACCGAGGAGCCCGCCTCGGGGAACCGCTCCAGCCAGACCTCCTCCATCGTGAACACCAGCACAGGCGCGAGCCAGGTGGTGAGCCGGTGGAAGAGGATATCCAGCACCGTCAGCGCGGCACGGCGACGGGCAGAATTGCCGTCGCAGTAAAGCGCATCCTTGCGGATATCGAAGTAGAACGAAGACAGGTCCACCGTGGCGAAGTTGAACACCGCCTGGAACACGCCCTGGAAGTCGTAGGAGGTGTAGCCCTTGCGAACCACCTCATCCAGCTCCGCCAGCCGGGGCAGCACCCAGCGCTCCAGCTCCGGCATCTCCTCCGGCGCCACCGCGTCGGCCGCGTCGAACCCGCCCAGCGAGCCCAGCAGGAAGCGCATGGTGTTGCGCAGCCGGCGGTAGCTGTCGGCCACCCCCTTCAGGATCTCCGGCCCGATCCGCTGGTCGGCGGTGTAATCGGTCTGCGCCACCCAGAGCCGCAGGATATCCGCGCCATACTGCTTCACCACCTCCTCGGGGACGATGGTGTTGCCCAGGCTCTTGGACATCTTGTTGCCCTTCTCGTCCAGCGTGAACCCATGGGTCAGCACGCCGCGATAGGGCGCGATCCCGCGGGTACCGCAGGACTGCAGGAGCGAGGAGTGGAACCAGCCGCGATGCTGGTCGGTGCCCTCGAGGTAGAGGTCGGCCACCCCGTCGGGCGAGCCGTCCTCGCGGTCGCGCAGCACGAAGGCATGGGTCGAGCCGCTGTCGAACCACACGTCGAGGATATCGACGA
>CAYVQK010000028.1:0-28101 GCA_964454145.1 uncultured Oceanicola sp.
CGAGCTTGATGTCGCGGCGCAGGTAGAAGTGCGGGATGGTCTGCTTGGCCTCGGTCAGACGCGCGGCAATCGTCTTGCGCATCCCGTCGAGCTTGACCTCCTCGTACTTCCGGCCTTCGTACATCTTGGCGATGGCATCGGCAGAGGGCCCTGCGGGGGCTGCGGCGGCCGCAGCCGGGGCAGGGGCCTTGGCGGCCTCCTTGACAGGGGCGGCGCCGGGCTTGGCGCTCTCCACATCGGCCTTCACGATCCGGCCATGCGGACCCGAGCCCTTGATCGCGGCGAGGTCGATCCCCTTGTCCTTGGCGATCCGCCGGGCGAGCGGCGAGGCGAAGATGCGCTCGCCGTCCTTGCTGGGGGCGGCAGGGGCAGCCGAGGCAGGGGCCTCGTCCTTCGCAGGCTCGGATTTCTCCTCCTTGGCGGGTGCCGCCTCGGCCTTGGGTGCGGAGCCGCCCGACTTGATGTCGTCGGCGCTTTCGCCCTCTTCGAGCAGCACCGCGATGGGAGTGTTCACCGCCACGCCCTCGGTACCTTCGGCCACGAGGATCTTGCCGATCACGCCTTCATCGACGGCTTCGAACTCCATCGTGGCCTTGTCGGTCTCGATCTCGGCCAGCAGGTCGCCGGACGAGACGGTGTCGCCTTCCTTCACCAGCCATTTCGCAAGGGTGCCCTGCTCCATGGTCGGCGAGAGGGCGGGCATCAGAACTTCGGTGGGCATCGCTCTCTCTCCTTACCGGTAGGTGACTTTTTTCACGGCCTCGATCACCTCGGCGGTGGTCACCAGCGCGTGCTTTTCGAGGTTCGCCGCGTAGGGCATCGGCACGTCCTTGCCGGTGCAGTTGATGACCGGCGCATCGAGGTAGTCGAAGGCCTCCTGCATCAGAACCGACGAGATATGCCCGCCGATGGAGCCCACCGGCCAGCCTTCCTCGACCGTGACGCAGCGGTTGGTCTTCATCACCGATTTCACCACCGTGGCGGTGTCCATCGGGCGCAGCGTGCGCAGGTCGATGACCTCGGCGCTGATCCCGTCTTCTGCAAGCTTTTCAGCGGCTTCGAGTGCATACTGCATCCCGATCCCGAAGCTGACGATGGTCACATCCTCGCCCTGCCGCCAGATCTTCGCCTTGCCGAAGGGCACGGTGAAGTCGTCGAGCTTGGGCACGTCGAAGGTGCGGCCGTAGAGGATCTCGTTCTCGAGGAAGATCACCGGGTTGGGGTCGCGGATCGCCGTCTTCATCAGGCCTTTGTAATCGGCCGCCGAGTAGGGCATAGCCACCTTCAGGCCGGGGATCATCGCGTACCAGGCCGCGTAGTCCTGGCTGTGCTGCGCCGCCACGCGGGCTGCGGCGCCGTTCGGGCCGCGGAACACCATCGGCGCGCCCATCTGGCCGCCCGACATGTAGAGCGTCTTGGCCGCCGAGTTGATGATGTGGTCGATCGCCTGCATGGCGAAGTTGAAGGTCATGAACTCCACGATCGGGCGCAGCCCGCCGAAGGCGGCGCCAGTGGCGATGCCGGCAAAGCCGTGCTCGGTGATCGGCGTGTCGATCACCCGCTTGGGGCCGAACTCGTCGAGCATGCCCTGGGAGATCTTGTAGGCGCCCTGGTACTCGGCCACCTCCTCCCCCATCAGGAAGACGCTGTCGTCTTTCCGCATCTCCTCGGCCATGGCGTCGCGCAGGGCCTCGCGGACGGTCGTCTGCACCATCTCGGTGCCCTCCGGCCAGTCGGGAGAGGCATCCACCTCCGGCGTCTTCGGCGCCTCGGATTTCGCCGCGGCAGGGGCCGCAGGGGCCTCTTCCTTGGGCGCTTCCTCGGCAGGGGCCGAGCTCGCGGCTTCGGCCGCCGAGGCGTCTTCACCCTCCTCGAGGATAACCGCGATCGGGGTGTTCACCTTCACCCCCTCGGTGCCCTCGGAGACGAGGATCTTGCCGATCACGCCTTCATCCACGGCCTCGAATTCCATGGTGGCCTTGTCGGTTTCGATCTCGGCCAGGATGTCGCCGGACGACACTGTGTCGCCCTCCTTCACCAGCCATTTTGCAAGCGTGCCTTCCTCCATCGTCGGGGAAAGCGCGGGCATGAGCAGTTCTGTTGCCATCTCTAAGTCCTCCCCTCAGGCTTCCTGCGGCGCCACTTCGGCGTAGATGTCCGTCCAGAGCTCCTCGAGCGCGGGCTCGGGGCTCTCCTTCGAGAACTCGGCGCTCTCGTTCACGATGTCCTTGATCTCCTTGTCGATCCCCTTGAGGTCGTCTTCGGAGGCGTGCTTGCCCTCGAGCAGCATGGCACGGACGCGCTCGATCGGGTCACGCTCCTCGCGCATCTTCTGCACTTCCTCGCGGGTCCGGTACTTGGCCGGGTCCGACATGGAGTGGCCGCGATAGCGGTAGGTCTTCACTTCCAGGATATAGGGGCCGTCGCCGTTTCGGCAGTGCGCCACGGCCTTCTCTCCGGCCTCCTTCACCGCCAACACATCCATGCCGTCCACGATCTCGCCGGGGATGCCGAAGGGCGTGCCGCGGGTGTGAATGTCCTCGGTCGAGGTCGAGCGGTGCTGCGAGGTGCCCATGGCGTACTGGTTGTTTTCGATGACGAAGATCACCGGAAGCTTCCAGAGCGCGGCCATGTTGAAGGTCTCGTAGACCTGGCCCTGGTTGGCCGCGCCGTCGCCGAAGTAGGTGAAGGTCACGCCGCCGTTCTCGAGGTACTTGTCGGCGAAGGCGAGGCCCGCGCCGAGCGGCACCTGGGCGCCGACGATGCCGTGGCCGCCGTAGAAGTGCTTCTCCTTCGAGAACATGTGCATCGAGCCGCCCTTGCCCTTGGAGTAGCCGCCCTCGCGGCCGGTGAGCTCGGCCATCACGCCCTTCGGATCCATGCCGCAGGCCAGCATGTGGCCGTGGTCGCGGTAGGAGGTGATCCGCTTGTCGCCTTCCTTCGCAGCGGCCTCGAGCCCCACCACCACGGCTTCCTGGCCGATGTAGAGGTGGCAGAAGCCGCCGATCAGGCCCATGCCGTAGAGCTGGCCGGCCTTTTCCTCGAAGCGGCGGATGAGCAGCATGTCCTTGTAGTAGGTCAGCAGCTCGTCCTTCGATGTGTTGGACTTTGCGGGTGTCTTTCTGGTGGTCTTCCGAGCCGCCATGGCAGCCTCTCCTCCCGATTCAGAAAAGTAGTTTAACGTTGAACAATGGAATATCAGAGCATCCCGGAGGATGCACATGAAAATTTGACGCGAGGGAGAGTAGCGGGAATCCGCCGTGTTAACAGCAGGTTAACGGAGCGGTCGGCCGGGGCGCAACACAGGGCGCCGCGCCACGCGCGGTCCGCACGTTTGCTGCATTGCAGAATTCAGGAGATCAGCGGATGACGACTTCGTCGGCGCGGATCAGGCCCAGCACGTCGCGGGCCTGCTGGTCGAGCAGGTCGAGGTCGAGATAGTCGTCCGACATGCGATGCGTCTTGTTGCGCAGCACCGCCACCTCGGCCTTCAGCCGCTCCCGCTCGGCCTTCAGCTCGGTCGCCTCGGCCTCGATCTCGATCCGGCGGAACAGGCCGTAATCGCCCTGGACCGCCGCGAAGGTGAAATAGAGCCCGAGCGACAGGGTGAGCGCGAAATAGATCACCACCCCGAATGCCGGCCGTCTGCGGGAAATCGCCATACCGTCGTGCCTCTTCTGCGCGGGCCTCTTTGCGGGCCTCGTCGCGCCACGCTTGCATGAAACGGAGGGCAAGTGAATCCCTTTCTGACCGCCACGCCCGAAATTACCGCAGCTGCTGTGGCAATTTCGTTAACACGGCGCCCAGGTGCGCGCGCTCCCGCGATTTCGAAGTTCGCTTTGCCCGCTCAGCCGGCGACGGAAGCCGCGTAAATGGAGTTGATCGCCTCGGCGATCGTCTCGTTGAAGTCCGAGTCGGACTGGCCATCGGAAAGCCCCTCGGTCAGCGCACGGGAGAAGCTGGCCACGATGCCGGTGTTCTGCGCCAGCTTGGCGTTGGCCTCGTCGCGCGAGTAGCCGCCCGAGAGCGCCACGACCTTCAGCACGCGGGGATGATCGACCAGCGGCTTGTAGAGGTTGGGCTGCTCGGGAAGCGTGAGCTTTAGCATCACGTCGGTGGTCGCAGGCAGGGCGTCGAGCCGTTTGAGGATCTCGTCAAGCAGGATCGCCTCGGCCTCGGCCTTGTCGGCAGCGTTGATGTTCACCTCCGGTTCGAGGATCGGCACCAGCCCGTGGCCCACCACCTGGGCGCCGAGTTCGAACTGCTGGGCCACGTTGGCGGCGATGCCCTCGCGGTTGGCGGCATGGATGACCGAACGCTCCTTGGTGCCGAAGATGCCCTTCTCGGCGGCGCGGGTGAGCAGCTCGGAGAGGCCGGGGATGGGCTTCATCAGCTGCACGCCGTCCTTCTCCTCCTCGAGACCCTTGTCGATCTTCAGGAAGGGCACCACGCCGCGCTCTTCCCAGAGAAACTGGGCGGCGGGCTTGCCGGCGATGTCACGGTCCATGGTCTTTTCGAAGAGGATCGCGCCGATGACCTTGTCGCCGGTGAAGGCGGGGGCGGTGGCGATGCGCGAGCGCATCTCGTGGATTAGGTCGAACATCTCGTCGTCCGAGGCGTAGCGGCTCTCGTCGATGCCGTAGAGCTTGAGCGCCTTGGGGGTCGACCCGCCCGACTGGTCGAGCGCGGCGATGAAGCCCTGGCCTGCGGCGATCTTCTGTTTCTGCTCGGCGTTCGGCATGGCGCGCTCCTCGTGTTTGACCGTTCGGGGGAGGGATAGCGGGGGCCGCGGGCGAAGGCAAAGGTGGTTGCGCTAACGCCTCGCGCGGCCGCTGATTTACGCCGTGTGCCTCAGCCTCCCAGCGCTGCGACTCCGGGCAGCACCTTGCCCTCCATCCACTCCAGAAACGCCCCGCCGGCGGTGGAGATGTAGGTGAACTGGTAGCTGGCCTTGGCGTTGTTCAGCGCGGCCACTGTATCGCCACCACCGGCCACGGTGATCAACTCGCCCCGGTCGGTCAGCGCGCCGGCCTGCCGCGCGGCGGCATAGGTGGCGGCGCCGAAGGGCATGATCTCGAAGGCGCCGAGCGGGCCGTTCCAGATGACGGTTTCGCACTCCTCGAAGATCGTGCAGATGTTGGCGACGGTCTTCGGGCCCGCGTCGAGGATCATGCCCTCCGCCGGGCATTCTTCCGCCGGGTAGACCCGGTGCGGCGACCGCGCCTTGAACTCCTCGGCCACGACCACGTCGATCGGCAGGTGGATCCTGCAGCCCGAGCCCTTGGCCTTCTCGAGGATTTCGAGCGCGGTATCCGTCATCTCGGCTTCCGCGAGCGACTGGCCGATCTCGTGGCCTTGGGCCAGCAGGAAGGTGTTTGCCATGCCGCCGCCGATGATCAGGTGATCGACCTTGTCGAGCAGGTTCGACAGGAGGGTGATCTTGGTCGAAACCTTTGCGCCACCGACCACAGCGGCCACGGGGCGGATCGGGTCTCCCAGCGCGCCTTCCAGTGCTTCGAGTTCTTCCTGCATGTTGCGCCCTGCACAGCTCGGCAGAAGATGCGCTACGCCTTCTGTGGAGGCATGGGCGCGGTGGGCGGCAGAGAAGGCATCGTTCACGTAGACGTCGCCCAGGGCGGCGAGCTCCCTGGCGAACTCCGGATCGTTGGCCTCTTCGCCGGGGAAGAAGCGCATGTTCTCGAGCAGAAGCACCTGGCCCTCCGAAAGGGTGGCCACGGCGGCATCCCAGCCGCCATCGGCGAAGGCGACCTTCTGGCCGAGCGCCTCTTCCAGCGCGGGCATGGTGACGGCGAGCGACATCGAGGGCACGACCTTGCCCTTGGGCCGGTCGAAATGCGCCAGCAGGATCGGCTTGCCGCCCTTGGCCAGGATGTCCTGCACCGTGGGCACGATGCGCTCGATGCGGGTGGCGTCGGTCACCTTGCCGTCCTGCACGGGCACGTTGATGTCGACCCGGACCAGCACGCGCTTGCCCTTCAGGTCCATGTCATCGAGCGTTTTCCAGGCCATTCTCACCTCCATCCGTTGCCCCGTTCTCGCCGGTTTGATCGCGGTGGTCAACGCGGGCCTTTCCCTCGGGCGCGGGCCCGCATAGGGTGCGCGCGACTTTGGATACGAGGAGGCGAGCATGGCCGAGATCAAAGACCCCGAGAACACCATCCTGATCGAACTGGACGGCGGCACCGTGACGGTGGAGCTTCTGCCCGACGTGGCCCCCAAGCACAGCGAGCGGATGAAGGAGCTGGCCCGCTCCGGCGCCTATGACGGCGTGGTGTTTCACCGCGTGATCGAGGGCTTCATGGCCCAGACCGGTGACGTGGCCCACGGCAAGGCGGGCGGCGACCTGCGGCGCGCGGGCACCGGCGGCTCCGACCTGCCCAACGTGCCGGCCGAGTTCAACCGGCTGCCCTTCGACCGGGGCGTGCTCGGCGCGGCCCGCAGCCAGAACCCCGACAGCGCGAACAGCCAGTTCTTCATCTGCTTCGACGACGTGCATTTCCTGAACGGCAACTACACCGTCTATGGCCGGGTGATCGAGGGGATGGAGCACGTGGATGCGATCCCGCGCGGCGAGCCGCCGGCGCAGCCGGGCGTGATGAAAAGCGTGAAGGTGGCCGCAGATGTCTGACGGACGCGTCTTTGCGGGTGGCCTCTTCGCCATCGGGCTGGCCTTCCTGGCGGCCTTCTTTCTCTTCACCAACGGCGCCGTGACCGAGGCCGCGGCGGCGGAGGATACCGACGGGCCGAACATGGTGATCACCGTGGCCGGCAAGGGCGACGTGGTGATCGACCTGCGCCCCGACCTCGCCCCGCAGCATGTGGAGCGGATCGTCGAGCTGGCGCAGTCGGGTGCCTATGACGGGGTGGTGTTTCACCGCGTGATGGAGGGCTTCATGGCCCAGACCGGCGACGTGCAGTTCGGCAAGGGCGACGACCTGAGCCGTGCGGGCACAGGCGGCTCGGACATGGCCGATCTGCCGGCGGAGTTCAGCGACGAGCCCTATGTGCGCGGCACGGTGGGCATGGCCCGGACCAATGATCCGGACAGTGCGAACAGCCAGTTCTTCATCATGTTCGCCCCGGCGGATCACCTCAACGGGGCCTATACCGTGGTGGGCAATGTGCTCGAGGGCATGGATGTGGTCGACCAGATCACCCGGGGTGCGCCCGGCAGCGGGGTCGTGGACACGCCCGACGTGATGGAGAGCGTGACCATCGCCGAGTGAGGCTCACTCTGCGCGAGATTTGGCCCACGGCACCCGGTGCCGTGGGTTTTTTGTTTTTTGTCAATGGGTTGGCAGCGCTGGCCGTGACGAGGAAATGAAGTTGCTGAGGGATTCAGGCTACCACAGAGGGGTTGAGATTTCGTGAATCTGGAGAAATCCAAGAAAGATCAACACCTTGGAGCGGATATGCAAAATTTCCGCGGTGCGGCGGAGGGTGCGGAAACGTCTCAATGCGGGCTGGAGTTTTCTTCAGGAATTCAGTGATCTGAGCGGCGATGTTGATGCAAATGGGGTAGCAATTTACCTGAGCAACACCTGATGCACACCTCATGCACAGCCGATGCACATCCCATGCATACGCGATGTGCCGCCCGTCATGCTGCGGCTGCATTGCAAACTCCGGGAATAGGATTGACCGGCGCAGGAAACCTGCTCATGTTAGTTGATATCAACATAACCGCAGGGAGAGCACCATGACCGTCCCCAAGAACACCATCTGCCTCTGGTACGACAACGATGCCGAAGGGGCGGCGAACTTCTATGCCGAGACCTTCCCCGACAGTTCGGTCGATGCCGTTCACAAGGCGCCGGGCGACTTTCCGGGCGGCAAGAAGGGGCAGGTGCTCACAGTGCAGTTCACCGTGCTGGGCATTCCCTGTCTCGGGCTCAACGGCGGGCCGGTCTTCACCCACAGCGAGGCCTTCTCCTTCCAGGTGGCGACCGACGGCCAGGCGGAGACCGACCGTTACTGGGACGCCATCGTCGGCAACGGCGGGGCGGAGAGCGCCTGTGGCTGGTGCAAGGACCGCTGGGGCCTGAACTGGCAGATCACCCCCCGGGTGCTGACCGAGGCCATGGCGGAAGGCGGCGCCAAGGCAGAGCGGGCCTTCGCCGCGATGATGGAGATGCAGAAGATCGACGTGGCGAAGATCGAGGCGGCAGTGCGGGGCTGATCTTGCGCGCCTCGTGGTTTGTCCGGTCCGGAAACCTCCGGCGCAGGGGCGCTTTTCGTGCTATGCTTCTCCCGTGGTGGACGGAGGGATACAGACATGGCCGACACACCAAAAGAGGCGAACCTGACCACGGTCACAGCCGGTGCCCTGCTTGCGAGCGACATCTACAAGGACATCGGTGCGCGGTTCTGGGAGAGGCACAAGATCAACCTGCCGTCGCATATCAACGTGGTGAAGAGCCTCGGCAAGACCCATGGCGTGGGCTTCAAGTTCATCCCCCGCGATGCCGATGCCTTCGAGGCGGCGCTGAAGCGCGCCAACTTTCAGCCGGACAATCGCGAGCAGCTCTGCGATGCGGTGGCGGCGGGGGCGACGGTGGGGCAGGGCTACCGCGAGGTGGGCGTGCCCAGCCTGCATGTGGCGGTGTCCTCGGGCATCTGCAGCGTGCATATCGACACCTTCGGATTCGTCGCGCTGGGGCCGAACGGCGAGAAGGTCTACAACCCCGACGCGCTCCAGCACATCCTCGACGAGCTGGTCTGGCAGGACAAGATCCTGGGCCAGGTGGAGCGGCTCTCGCCGATGGCGGCCAATGCGTTGCGGCGGTTTCACTTCGTCGGGCCCAGCTCGCGCAACAACTACAAGCTGGAGTTCGGCGGCCGGGTGAACATCATCGACAGGCCCGGCATGCGGCTGGGGCTGGAGCTGACCAAGGATGTGTCGGGCGAAACGAAGGGGACCGCGAATTACGAGGTCTTCACCTTCTAGCGCCGGCTGCGTGCCGCTCAGAACGTGTTGACCGAGAGGCCGACGAAGACCTCTTGGGCGACGAATTTGTAGCCTGCCCGCAGGCTCACCGGGCCGGCGCCGAGGCGATGGGTGACGGCGAGGGTGGTGGCGTCGTAGGTGTCGCTTCCGCCGGCCGAGAGTTCCACCCCGAATCCGTTGTTGAACCCGGTCTGCAGGGTGCCGAACCAGCCGGAGTCGATGCTGTTGATCTCTGCCAGCATGAAGAGGTGACCGAAGGAGGTGGGCTGATACCGCTCGAAACCGGCCTTCAGGCCCAGCTCAAAGTCGTCGTCCTCACTGTTGGCGCCAAGGCTCGGACCCAGCTTGAAGGTGCCGAGGCTCTCCACCGGAATGCTCCAGGTGACCGAGGCGCCGGCGCTTTCTCCATCCTCGTAGCGAGACCAGTTGGCACTGAAGGTCAGCCGTCCGCGGGCGACCGAGATGACAGCGTCCGAGGCGGTTTCGGACAGGTCGAACTGGAAGAAGGTGCCGTCGGCGGCCGCAGGGCTGGCGAACGGCAGAAGGGCAAGGGCGGCGACGGTGGCGAGACGGGGGCGCATGGGGGGCTCCGGTGGCGGGGTGGGGCCACTATCGTCGTTTGCATCAGGATTGAAAACGATAGGTATGATTCTCTGCCCGCATTTGGCGGCGTCGCGCCACTTTCAGGCGCGGCCTGCCGTCCGGGCCGCGAACTCCGCCAGCAGCGCGTTGAACCGCTCCGGCTCTTCCCAGAAGGGCGCATGGCCCGAGCCTTCGAACACATGCGGCTCGGCATGGGCGAACTCTGCGGCGCATTCGTCGAAGATCGGCTTGGGCATCACCCGCTCGTGGGCGCCCCAGACCACGAGGCACGGATTGACCGTGGCGCGCGCCGCCGGGCGATAGTCGGCATGGCGCTGGCGCGTCTTTCCGCGAATCTCGGGCGGGCACATCATGTTGAAGCCGAGCATCGTGGCGAAGTCGGCCTCGGAGGGCTGGCGGTGGAAGCAGGCGCGCAGGAAGGCGGCGGTGGCGGCGAGGTTCTCGGTGAGCACGTCCGAGAGCATCCCCTTGGCCAGCACGGCGCTGTCGGCCATGCGCAGCTCGCGCGCCTGCGGCGGGATGTACTGCCCCGAGGTCGGGCCGGTGCCAATCATCGCCGTCGCCGAGAGCGCGGTGTCGCCGTGGAGCGAGAGGTAATCGCAGAGCGCCTTGCCGCCCATCGACCAGCCCAGCAGAAGCGGGCGGGAGAGCGAGAGCGCCGCGATCACCGCCGCGATGTCTTCGCCCCAGGGCTCGGCCCCGGCATAGGCCGCATCCTCCAGCGGCTTGCCCGAGGCGCCGTGGCCGCGCAGGTCGAACCCCACCATGCGGAAGCCGGCGAGCTCGGGCGCGGTGTATTGCCGGGCGAAGGACAGGTGGCTCTGCGACCATCCATGGACGAAGAGGATGGGCGGGCCGGAGGGGTTGCCGTATTCGGCGACGGCCAGCGGCACACCGCCGTGGCCGGGGATGCGATGGGTGGCGAAGGGGGCGGGAAGCTCTGTCATGGCCGCATTTGTCAGCAGATGCATGACAGGGGCAAGAAATTTTCGCCTGCGCTCTGGACGGACCGGTTCACTTTGCTAGGTAGGCCACCACGCCGCGCCGCAACGACACGGCGCGTCTCAGTCTGAAAGGTTTCACCATGTCACAGCCTGCCGCACCGGGCCTCTTCCGCTCTGCGCTCATCCTCGGCCTGATGTCGATGGTCGGGCCCTTCGCGATCGACATGTACCTGCCGTCGATGCCCGAGATCGGCCGCGCGCTCGGCGTGGACGAGGCGGCGATGGGGGCCACGATCATCGGCTATTTCATCGCCTTCGGCCTGGCGCAGCTGATCTATGGCCCCTGGGCCGACCAGGCCGGGCGGCGGGTGCCGGTCTATTTCGGTCTCGCGGTGTTTGCCATCGGGTCGGTCGGGGCGGCCATGGCGGGCAGCCTCGGCAGCCTGGTGGCCTGGCGCTTCGTGCAGGGACTCGGGGGTGCGGCGGTGATGGTGGTGCCCCGCGCGATCATCCGCGACATGCACACCGGCGCGGAAGCGACGAAGATGATGGCGATGATCATGCTGGTGATCTCGGTCAGCCCGATGCTGGCACCGCTGGCGGGCTCGGGCGTGAGCGCCATTGCCGGGTGGCGCGCGATCTTCTGGGTGCTTGCGGCGGCGGCCGTGGCCTGCGTGACGCTGATGCATTTCGCCCTGCCCGAAACCCTGCCGCCGGAGCGCCGGGTGAAGGTGAACGTGAAGGCGCTGAGCCGCGCCTGCGGTGTGCTGTTGCGCGATGTGAAGTTCATGGGGCTGACCTTCGTGGGCGGGCTCGGGATGGCGAGCTTCTTCGTCTTCATCTCGCTTGCGCCCTTCGTCTACACGCAGGACTTCGGCCTCACGCCCACGGGCTTCTCGCTCGCCTTTGCGGTGAATGCGGCGGGCTTCTTCGGCGCGAGCCAGGCGGCGGGGCCGCTGGCCGAGCGGCTTGGGCTCTCGCGCGTGGTATTGGCCGGGGCGACGGGCTTTGCGCTCTCGGTGGCGCTGCTCTTCGCGGTGGTGGCCAGCGGCGGCGGGAGCCTTGCGGTGGTGATGGGCGGGCTCTTCGTCGGCAACGCCTTCATGGGGCTGGTGATCCCGACAACGATGGTGATGGCGCTCGATGACCACGGCGAGATCGCCGGGATGGCCTCGAGCCTCGGCGGAACGCTGCAGATGGTGGCGGGGGGCATCGCGGTGGCACTTGCCGCGCCGTTCCACGACGGCACGGCGCTGCCGATGGTGGGCGCGATTGCCGTCTGCGGGCTCGGCTCGGCCGCACTCGCCTGGGCGGTGCTGGCGCGGGTGCGCCAGCCGGCCTGATCCGCGCCGCGACGGGGCGGCGGAAATCTCGGCGCCGGTTAAACCTATTTTAGCACCCTTCAGGCATTTCCGGGGCTGAAGAACGGCCCGCCCGATCCCGGGCACGGGCCGCCCGCCACGGCTCCGGAGACCTGAAGACCCATGCTGCGCAATCTCAAACTGCGGACCAAGCTTCCGCTGCTCATCTTCCTCACCGTCGCCATGACCGTGACGGGGTTTCTCGGGCTCCTGGCCTGGGAGGGCTGGAGAAACGCCGAGGCCAGCGCCTATGCCCGGCTCGAGGCCACGCTGACCGCCGACCGTGAGGCGGTGCAGGGCTGGGTCGACCAGATCCGCGCCGATCTCGAGGTGAACCGGACCGAACCCACGGTGACCGGCGCGCTGGAAAAGTTCAGCGGCGCCTACGGGGCACTTGGCGACGATCCGACGGGTGAGCTGCACCGGCTCTACATCGAGGAGAACCCCAACTCCGCCGGCCAGCGCCACCTCTACGATTTCGCCCAGGACGGCTCGGGCTATTCCATCGCGCACCGCCGCTATCACGGCTTCTTCCGCGCCCTTCTGACGGCCCGCGGCTATTACGACGTGTTTCTCTTCGATGCCGAGGGAAACCTCGTCTACACCGTCTTCAAGGAGCTCGACTTCGCCACCAACCTGATGACCGGCCCCTGGGCCGAGACCGGGCTGGGCGAGGTGTTTCGCGGCGCGGTGGCTTCGGCGGGGGCCGAAAGCCCGGTGTTCTTCGTCGACTTCGCACCCTATGCGCCCTCCAACGGCGCCGCTGCGGGCTTCGCCGGCATCGCCCTGACCGGCGAGGACGGCACGGTGCAGGGGGTGCTCGCGGTGCAGATGCCCACCGACCAGATCGCCCCGCTGCTGATGAAGGGCAGCCAGGTGAACCTGCATATCGTCGGGCCCGACATGCTGCCGCGCAACCGGGCCGGCACTGCCGGGATGGAACCGCTGCAGGATGCCGCGCTGGAGCTGGCACTGGCCGGGGGCGAGGGGCGTCTCGAGGCGCCGATCGCCACCGGGGAGCCCGGGCTCTCGGTCTATGCGCCGATCGACCTCGGCGTCTTCTCCTGGGCGATCGCCGCGCAGATGAGCAACGCCGCCGCCTTCGGCCCGATCAACGCGCTGCTGATGAAGGCGGCTCTCATCGGCTGTGCGCTGCTCCTGCTGGCGACGCTGGTGGGCTTCGCGCTGTCCCGCGGGATCACCGGGCCGGTGAACGCGGTGCGCGACGGGCTCGTGGCGCTGGTGCGGGGCGACTATGCCGGGGCCGTGCAGGGCACGCGCCGCGGCGACGAGCTTGGCGATATGGCCCGCAGCGCCGAGGATCTGCGCGAGACCCTGCAGGAGGCGCGCGCCGCCGAGCAGGACAACATCTTTCGCGGGGCCGGCTTCCAGGCCAGTTCGGCGCCGATGCTGATGCTCGATGGCGATCTGCGGGTGAGCTATGCCAACGCCGCCGTGCGCGAGTTCCTGCAGGCCCATGCGGGCGTCTTCGCGGCCCACGGCCTGCATGACGGCCAGGGTGAGGTGACCGGCCAGGAACTGGCCCGCCTGATGCCGAACCCCGACTCGCTGCGCCGCGCGCTCGAGGCACCCGAGGCCCTGCCCACCACGGTCTTTTTCCGCCTGGGCGACACTCGCTTCTCCATGCGGGTCGGGGCTGTCGCCGACGAGCAGGGCCGCGCCATCGGCACCGTGGTCGAGCTCGCCAACGCGACGCAGGAGTTCATGGACCGGGCGCTGATGGTCACCATCGACCGCTTCCTTGCCACCATCAAGATGGACCGGCAGGCCCGGATCTTCGAGGTCAACGGCACCATGGCCGAGGTGTTGGGCCGCCCGGCCGGGGAGATGGTGGGCGAGGCCGCGCTCGAGGTCTTTCGCTTCGACCCGAAGAAGGCCTCGGAGCACGGCGCTGTGCTCGACCGGCTGGAGCAGGGCGAGAACGTCTTCGGGCTGTTCGAGCTTCTGGGCGCCGACGGCAAGATCCACTGGTTGCAGGGCGGCTTCTCGCCCGTGCTCGACACCGACGGACAGCCCGCCATGTTCCTCTTCATGGGCTCTGACATCACCGCCGACCGCGAGAAGCTTATGGAGGCCGAGCGCGACCAGCTCCGCGTGGCCGCCGCCCAGGCCCAGGTGGTCGACAGCCTGCGGGTGGGCCTCACCGCCCTGGCCGAGGGCGACCTCACCCGCGTGCTCGACGAGCAGTTCTCGGAGGGCTACGACGAGCTGAGGGTGAACTTCAACGAGGCCTCGGCCAAGCTGCGCGAGGCCATCGCCCTGGTGACCGACAACGCCGGCGCCATCCACCGCGAGGTCGGCGAGATCGCCTCTTCCGCGGACGACCTCTCGCGCCGGACGGAACGCCAGGCCAGCACGCTGGAGCAGACCGCCGCCGCCCTCGACGAGCTGACCTCGAGCGTGCGCTCCGCCGCCGAGGGCGCCGAGCGGGCCAACCGGATGGTGAGCGAGGCCCGCGGCAATGCCGAGCAGGGCGGCCAGGTGGTGAACGAGGCGGTCGCCGCGATGGGCCAGATCTCGCAGAGCTCCGACCAGATCTCCAAGATCATCAGCGTCATCGAGGACATCGCCTTCCAGACCAACCTGCTGGCGCTCAACGCCGGTGTCGAGGCGGCGCGGGCGGGCGAGGCGGGCCGCGGCTTCGCGGTGGTCGCCTCCGAAGTGCGGGCGCTGGCGCAGCGCAGCTCGGACGCCGCGCGCGAGATCTCCGGCCTCATCTCCTCCTCGGGCGATCACGTGCGCCGCGGGGTGGACCTCGTCGGCCAGACCGGCGAGGCGCTGCGCGGTATCGTCACCAGCGTCTCCGACATCGCCGGCCATGTCTCGGAGATCGCGCAATCGGCCAAGGAACAGGCCAGCGGGCTCGACGAGATCAACACCGCGATGAACCAGCTCGACCAGGTCACCCAGCAGAACGCGGCCATGTTCGAGGAGACCAACGCCGCGAGCCAGGCCCTGTCGAACGAGGCCGACACGCTGAAACGCACCGTCAGCCGATTCCGCGTCGGCGCGGAGGCTGACCTGGCGTCGCCGCCCCTGCGCGCCGATGGCCCGGCCGGGACCGAGCCGAAGGCCGCGGCCCGGGCGTCGGCGGAGGAGAGGCAGGACGCGCCCGCTCCCCTGCCGGCCTCCGCGCCGGAGGCGGCGGCTCCCACCTTCCGCAGCGGCCGCGCATCCGCGCCCCGCAGCGATGGAAATGCCGCCCTCGCCGCCGATGACGAGGACTGGGAAGAATTCTGAGCCCGGGCCGCGCGCCCCTCCAGCGAGAAGCAGACAGGCGATGGCCGAGAAGAGACGGGTGGTGATCGTGGATGACAGCGCCAGCATGCGCGCCGTACTGGGCCGCCTGCTCCTTGCCGATGGGCGGTTCGAGGTCGTGGGCGAGGCCGGCGACCCCTTCGAGGCCCGCGCGGTGATCAAGAGGACCAACCCCCATGTCGTCACCCTCGACGTGGAGATGCCCCGGATGGACGGCCTCAGCTTTCTCGAGAAGATCGTCTCGCTGCGTCCGCTGCCGGTGGTCATGCTTTCCTCGGGCACCGGCCCCGGCAGCGATCTCGCCATCGAGGCGTTGGCCCTTGGGGCGATAGACTGCCTCGGCAAGGACGGCTTTGGCCGGCCCGAGACCGCCGCGGATGTGGCCGATCGCATCTTCGAGGCCTCGCTCGCCCGGGTCGAGCCACGCGCGTCGCGGCCGGTGCCGCCCGATCACTCCGCCTTCCGCTGGAACGGCCGCATCGTGCTCATCGGCTCCTCCACCGGCGGGGTCGAGGCGCTGGAGCGCGTGCTTTCGGGCATGCCGCCCAACGCCCCGCCGATCGTGGTGGTGCAGCACATGCCGCCGCAGTTCATGGAGAGTCTCGCACACCGCCTGTCGGGTCTCGTTGCCCCGCGGGTCGCCCTGGCCCGGGACCGGCTCGCGCTGACCCAGGGCCTGGTCGTCTTCGCGCCCGGAGGGGCGTCTCATCTCGAGCTGGTCGCTGGCGAGGCTCCGCGCGCCCTGCCGCACTGCCGTCTGGTGGCCGAGGCGCCGATGAGCGGCCACCGCCCCTCGGTGGACTGGCTGTTCCGCTCCGCCGCGGGCCAGGCCGACCGCTGCCTTGCGATCCTGCTCACCGGCATGGGCCGCGATGGCGCCGCGGGCATGAAGCTTCTGCGCGAGGCCGGCGCCCGGACCCTGGCCCAGAGCCGCGAGAGCAGCACGGTCTGGGGCATGCCGCGGGTCGCTTGGGAGACCGGGGCGGCGGAGGACCTGGTGCCGCTCGGCGAGGTGGCGGGACGGATCCTCTCGATCTGCGGCCGCCGGCAGGAGGTGGTGCAGTGACCGGGAGGGGTCCGAGCCTGCATGTCGCCCAGGGCGAATTCGGCGTCTCCGGCGATCCCGGGCTGATGCTGACGACGATCCTCGGCAGCTGCGTCTCGGTCTGTCTCTGGGACAGCCGGGCGCGGCTCGGCGGCATGAACCACATCCTGTTGCCGGGCGGGGGCGGCACCGATCTCTACCAGGCCGCCGCCGGCGCCAATGCGATGGAACTGCTGATCAACGGCATGCTGAAGGCCGGGGCCCAGAGGGACTGCTTCGAGGCAAAGGTCTTCGGCGGCGCCCGGATGATAAAGGCGAGCTCGGATATCGGCGCCCGCAACGGCAGTTTCGTGCTCGAGTTCCTGGCGCGCGAGAAGATTCCGCTCACCGGACATTCGCTGGGCGGAACGCAGGGCCGCCGGGTGCAGTTCTGGCCGGAGAGCGGCCGCGCCAGGCAGATGCTGATCTCGAGGTTCGAGGAGCCTGTGGTTGCCGCGCCGAAAGCGCCCGAACCCGCGGAGGACGCGCTGGAGCTGTTCTGACTCCGGGGTCTGCCGCGCCGTCCTGATGTGGGTCCACCGGACAGAGCCCGGATGCCTCCGAACCCTCTTCCGTGACTGGGGAAGCTGGCGCGCAGGCGGCGGGGCAGGGGTGGCCGTGCATGGCGGGTAAGGGGATGGCCGTGGACTGTCCCGACCGCGGGGATGTCCCGTGCCGTGCGGCGGCATGGCGTTGCGGAAGGTGTCGAGTCGGTGGGCCAGGTGGAGGGGGCTCGGGGTGCAGAGGATGGGTCCGGCCGGAGGTCATACCGCTCGGCCCACCGCGCAGTGCGCGCACGCGCGGACCGCAGGCGATGATCCGAACGGCGCGGGATGGCGTGCAACCGACCGATGCGCGGATCGTCCGGGCGGACGGGTCAGAAGAAATCCACCTCGCCGCTGGGGTGTTCCTCCTGCAGCGCTGCCTCGCCGCCCTGGAGCAGGGCGATGCGGCAGCTCTCGAGGCGAAGCAGGTCGGCGAGCGCGGCGATATCGATGTGATCATTGCGGCCCGAGGCCTCGGCGGCGAGATGGGCGGCGGCGCGCAGGTCGTCCAGCGTCTGGTGGATCAGGTCGAGCCCCTGCAGCTCGCGCAGCTGGGCACGCGAGGGGTGGCCGGCATGGGCGAGGAAATTGCCCAGATCGTCCTGCATCTGCGCGGTGCGGGCGGCGAGCCCGTCGAGCGTGTCGGCGAGGCGCGAGAGCAGGGCGGAGATCGGGAGATCCTCCAGCCGCGCGCGCGGGGCGGGGGATGTCGTCACAGGCGGCCCACCACGGCTTCCATGCAGGCGTGCAGATCCTTCGGCTGGAAGGGTTTCTTGATGAAGTTGTTCATGCCCAGTGCACGGCCGGTGTCGATAATCTGCTTGTCGGCCTTGCCGGTGATGAGGATGAACCCGATGCCCTTCAGCCGCGCGTGGGTGCGCAGCGCCTTCAGCAGGTGCAGCCCGTCCATGCCGGGCATGTTGTAGTCGGAGATCACCAGATGCGCCGGCTTCTTTTCCAGCTCGGAAAGGGCCGCGTTGCCGTCGGCGGTATAGCGCACGTTGGTCACCCCCATGGCATCGAGCGCCTGAAGGATGAGGCCGCGGCTGGTGGACATGTCGTCGACCACCATGACGTGGAGCTTTTCGCGGAGGGACATCGGGTTACTCCTGATGGGCGCCGGAGCGCGACGGGACGTGGGACAGGGGCCGGGGTTCGAAGGCGAAGGTGGTCTGGCCGACCTGGCGGAAGGGCGCTTCGGCGCCAGGGTCGATCCGCTCGGAATGGCCGAGGTAGAGCGTGGCGCCGGGCGCGCAGACGGTGGCGAACCGCCCGATCAGGCGGTTCTGGGTGGGCTGGTCGAAATAGATCATCACGTTGCGGCAGAAGATGGCGTCGAACCGGCCCCGCATCGGCCAGTCGCCCATGAGGTTGAGGTGGCGAAAGGCGACGAGGGCGCGGACCTCCGGGGCCACCGTCACGTCGCCGCCCGGGGCGGGGCGCAGGAACCGCTCGCGCCCGCCGGCCTGAAGCGGCGTCACCAGCTCGGGGGCGTAGGTGGCGGTGCGGGCGGCGGCGAGGATCTGCTGGTCGATGTCAGTGGCGAGAATGCGCAAGTCGTGCCGGGGCGCATCGGGAAACTGCTCGAGCACCACCATGGCGAGGCTGTAGGGCTCCTGCCCGGAGGAGCAGGCGGCCGACCAGAGGCGCACCCGTCCGCCGGCCCGCGCGGCGGCGATGAGGCCCGGCAGCCGTTCGGCGGCGAAATGCGCGAAATGGTGGGCCTCGCGGAAGAAGCTGGTGACATTGGTGGTGAGCGCCGAGATCAGGTGCTCGCGCTCCGCCGCCGCAGCGGGCCCCTGCAACAAGGCGATGTAGTCATCCACCCCGGCGAGCCGCAGGGCGCGCAGGCGCTTGCCGATGCGCGAGAAGACCATGGCGGACTTCTCGGGCAGGATGTTGAGCCCCGCCGCCTCGCGCGCCATGCGGGCGATCGCCTCGAATTGCGCGCGCATCTCCGGCGTCATCGGCTCGGGCGGGGCAGCGGTCGGAAGCTGCAGCGGGGCGACGGGGGATATGGCCTGGGCCGTGCTCACGCGGCCTCGGCATCGACATTGGGCAGGACGGCGGCGAGGTCAAGCACCCGGAGCATCCGCTCCTCGTGTATCGTGAGCGCGCGGACGCATTTCAGTGAGCCGTCGGACGACATGTCGGGCGGGGCCTGGAGCTCGCTCTCGGAGACGGCGAAGATGTCGGAGACGGCGTCGACCAGGAGGCCCACGGTGTTGTCGCCCGACTGGACCACTACGATGACGTTGCGGTCGTTCTTCTCGCCCGCCGGGATGCCGAGGCGCTTGGCGAGGTCGATGATCGGCAGCACCGTGCCGCGAAGGTTGATCACGCCGCGCACGTAGGGCGGGGCATGGGGCAGGGGGGTGGCCTCCGTCCAGCTGCGGATCTCGCGCACGCTGATGATGTCGATCGAGTATTCCTGCGCGCCGACGTGGAAGGAGAGCAATTCCTGGCGGGTCGGGTCGTGGGCGGTGTCTTCACTGTTGGTCATGGGATTATCCTGCAAGATCGAAGGTTTGCATGGTTCGGGAGCCGCCGGCCGAGGCGATCAGGTCGGCCGGGTCGAGGATCAGGGCGATGCGGCCGTTGCCGAGGATGGTGGCCGCGGCGATGCCCGGCACCCGGCCGTAGCTTTCCTGCAGGCCCTTGATCACCACCTGGCGCTGCTCGACGATCCGGTCGACCACGAGGGCGGAGCGGGTGTTGTCTTCCATGGTGATGAGCAGGACCGAGCAGCCGACGTAGCTGGGCAGGGGATTGCGGAAGCCGAGTTGCACTGCCATGTCGAGGATCGGCACGAACTCCTCGCGGACGCGCACCAGCATGGTGCCGGCGCCGAGCTGCTCCATGTCGGCGGCCTGGAGCGTGAGGGTTTCGGAGATCGAGCCGAGCGGCACCACGAGAATCTCGCCGCCCGCCTCCACCACCATGCCGTCGAGGACGGCGAGGGTGAGGGGCAGGGAGATGGAGAAGGTGGTGCCCTGGCCCGGCTCGGAGGTGATGGTGACGCGGCCGCCAAGCGCCTGGATCGAGCTGCGCACGACATCCATGCCCACGCCGCGGCCCGAGAGGTCGGAGACCTGCTTGGCGGTGGAGAAGCCGGGCAGGAACAGCAGGTTGTCGATCTCCTGGTCCGACATGGGGACGCCAGCGGGGATCAGTCCCTTCTCCTCGGCCTTGGCGCGCACCACCTCGCGGTTGATGCCGGCGCCGTCGTCCCTGATCTCCAGCACCACGCGGCCCGACTTGTGGGCTGCGGTGAGGGTGACGACGCCATCGGCGGGCTTGCCTGCGGCCAGCCGGCCCTCGGTGGTTTCGAGCCCGTGGTCGACCGCGTTGCGCACCATGTGGGTGAGCGGGTCGGCAAGGCGCTCGATCACCGTCTTGTCGATCTCGGTCTGCTCGCCGTCGGTGATGAAACGCACCGACTTCCCGACCATGGCTGAACTCTCGCGCACGATCCGGCTCATCCGCTGGAACAGCGATTTCACCGGTTGGGCCCGGATCATCATCACGCTTTCCTGGATGTCTCGGGTGAGCTGGAGGAACTCCTCGAGCCCTGAAGCCACCGTGGAGTTGGCGGGAATGCCGGCCTCGGCCACGCTCTGGCTCAGCATGGCCTGGTTGATCACCAGTTCGCCCACGAGGTTCACCAGCCGCTCGATCCGGTCGAGGTCGACCCTCACGGTGGCCTTGGCGCCGGCGGCGGATTGCTTGCCGTCCTTCGCGGCCACGGCGCGGCCTTCGGCATCGGCTTCGGCGCGGCCGGCGGGGGATCTGGCGGTGGGATGGGCGGGCGCGTCCACTGGCTCGGGCTCCGGATCGGGCTCGGCGTCGTCGGCCGAGGCGGTTGCGGGAGTGTCGCCGTCATCGACGGTGCCGGGCAGGACGATGCTGTCGAGGTCGAGGTCGGGCAGGGCCGGGGCGGCGCGGCCGGTCACCTCGATCGAGAGCTCGCAGAGCCCGTCGACGAATTCGAAGACCTCGGCCACCTCCTCCTTGCGGGCGGCGGTGCCGATGGTGACGTGCCAGCCGATCGCGCCCTCCTCGGGGGCGAGGTCGGCAAGGGCGGGGAGGCGGGAGAGATCGCAGGTGGTGGTCACCTCGCCGAAGTCGCGCAGGGCGGCGAGCAGGTGGCGCGGCTCGTTGCCGGAGGCGAAGAGCTCGGCGGCGGGGTGAAAGCGCAGGCTGACGCCGGCCGGTGCGGCCTCGGCGGCGGAGCCATCTGGTGCGTCCTCCTCGTCGAGCGGATCGAGCGAGAGGGTCATCGGCGCGAAGTCTATCTCCTCCTCGGCTTCCTCCTCCTCGATCACCCCGCCGACGAGCGCCTCGAGATCGCCCAGCACCGCCTCGGTGGTGGACTTGTCGAGGCTCTCGCCGTCGCGGGAGGCGCGGACGATATCGTAGAGCACGTCGGCGCCCCGGAAGAACAGGGCGATGGTGTCACGCGTGGGTTCGAGCCGGCCGTTGCGGATTTCGTCCATCACCGTCTCGAAGCGGTGGGCGAAGCGCACCAGCTCCTCGAGCCCGAAGGCCCCGGCGCCGCCCTTGATGGAGTGCACGGCACGGAAGCAGACGTTGATCGTCTCGCTGTCGGTGTCGCCATCGTCCATCGCGGTGAGCCAGTCCTGCAGGCTTTCGAGCAGCTCCTCGCATTCCACGAAGAAGCTGGCGCGGATCTCGGCCATCGGGTCGGCTGCGGACATCAGGCGGCTCCTTTTCCGGCGACCATGTTGATCGCGCGTACCAGTTTGACCGGGTCGAAGGGCTTCACGATCCAGCCGGTGGCGCCCGAGGCGCGGGCGCGGGCCTTCAGCTCGGCCGCGCTCTCGGTGGAGAGCACGAGAATGGGTACTGCGCGGTGGGCATCCTTGGCGCGGACCGCGTCGATGAAGCCGAAGCCATCCATCCGGGGCATGTTGATGTCGGTGATGATGGCGTCGGGCGGGCTGCCCTCGTCGACCATGTCTTCCAGCACCTCGAGCCCGTGCAGACCGTCTTCGGCGACCTCGGGCTGGAAACCGGCCTGGGCGAGGGCGAGCCGGAGCATGTCGCGGATGGTGCGGCTGTCGTCCACCGCGAGGATCCTGAGGCTCATGCGGCGGGCTCCGTGTTGCAGAGGTCGGGCGGGGTGAGGCCGAAGAGGGCGAGCTGGGCCTCGCAGGCCTCGCTCAGCCCTTCCACCGCCAGGCGCGCGCCGGCCTCGCGCCAGCTCAGGGCGGCGGCGAGAAGCACCTGGAGGCCCGGCGTGCCGATGCTCTCGCAGGCGGAAGCATCGAGCACGAGCGGCTTGCCGGCATGGCCGAGGATCTCGTCGCGCAGCGGGGCGGCGGCGGGCAGGTCGAGCCGTTCCGGCAGCAGGACGCGCAGGCTGGCATCGCTCATCGGGCAGGCTCCTGCATCTGCGGAGCGAAGGGCGAAAGCATGGGACGACTCCTTCATCCGGTCGTTGGGATGACAGGAGGGATGCCCGAGAGGTCTTAAGATTGACTTACGCGCCGTGAGGAAATCGCACGCCGAAGCGACGAATCTTCAAGCCCCGGCGCGTGGCTGTGCGATCAGGCGCTGCGGCGCTCGTGGAGATGGCTGGCGCAGCCGATCAGCGGCGCGCGGTCATCCAGCACCAGCGTGACCGGAAAATCGTTCATGAACGCCCCGAAACGGCCCTTGTCACGGAAGCCCTCGGCGAAGGCGCCGCCCTTCAGCATCGCCTGCAGCCCCACCGCCACGCCGCCCACCAGGTAGACCCCGCCGAAGGGCAGGTGCACCAGCGCGAGGTTGCCCGAGACGGTGCCGAGAAAGCGCAACATGGTCTGCACCGCGGCCACGGCCTGGGGGCTGCGGCCGGCTTCGGCGGCGGCGATGATCTCGCTGCCGCGCAGCTCGGGCGCGGCGCCGGTCTCGGCGCAATGCCAGCGGTAGACGTTTTCGAGCCCGCGCCCCGAGAGCACCTCTTCCACCGCCGGAAAACCGTGGCTGTCGTCGACGTAATCCGACAGCCGCAGGTCGGCCTCGGTTCGGATCGGCAGGTTGACGTGGCCGCTTTCGGATGGCGGCACGAAGCGCCCGCCGGGGGTGGAATGCACCGGAACGGCGTTGAAGCCGGTGCCGACATTCACCACCAGCGCGGTCGCGCCGGGCGCGGCGGGCTCGGCGGCGGGGATGATCGGCACCAGCCCCTCGGGCGCGATATGGCCGATGGCATGGCCGGGGGCCTGAAGATCGTTCAGCAGCGCCACGTCATCGGTGCCGGCGGCCCGGGCGATGGTGGGGATGTCGAGCGTCCAGTCGATGTTGGTGAGCTGCGCCACACCATCGACCACGGGCCCCGCCGCCGCCACGCAGGCGCCGCCGATCGAAGGCGAGCCGACCTGCGGCAGGTAGGCGGCCACCACGGCCTCGAAGTTGGAAAATTCGGAATTCCGGAAGCGCTTGATGCTGCCCGTGTCGAGCACGGGGCCCTCGGCAAGCGCGAGGCGGGTGTTGGTGCCTCCGATGTCGGCGATCAGCGCGGTCGTGGTCATCCGTTCCCCCTCAGAGCGGCCTTCAACGCCTCATAGGAGGCTTTGGGGGTGCGCTGCAAGCTGTCGTAATCCACATGGACCAGCCCGAAGCGGGGGCCGAACCCATGCGACCACTCGAAATTGTCCATCAGCGACCAGATGTAATAGCCCTTCACCGGCACCCCCTCGCGGATCGCCTGAAGCACAGCGCCGAGATGGGCGTCGAGATAGGCGATGCGGGCCTCGTCCGGCACGCCGGGCGCATCATCCCAGGCCATGCCGTTCTCGGTGACGTAGAGCGGCAGGTCGCCGGTGTAGTGCTCTGCGGTGTCCTTCAGGAAGTGGTGCAGCCCCTCGGGGTAGATCTCCCAGCCCACCTGGGTCTTGGGCAGCGCGCCCGCACCCTCCGTGTAATGCGGCCAGGGCTCGGAGGGGGCAGGGGAGATGAGCTTGCGGGTGTAGTAGTTGAGCCCGCACCAGTCGAGCGGGGCGGTGATGGTTGCGAAGTCGTCTTGCCAGTGCTCGGGCATGTGCGGCCCTAGGCCCTCCAGCACATCTTCGGGGTATTCGCCCTTGAAGATCCCCGAGCGGAACCACCGGTTGTAGATGCCGTCATAGCGCCGGGCGGCCGCGGCCGCCTCGGGCGTGCCGTCGGCGGGTTGGGCATATTCGAAGTTGAACACCGCGCCGAGGTTGCCCATGCCGAGGCTGCGCATGGCCGCGATCGCCTCGCCGTGGCCGAGGCAGACGTGGTGCATGGCGCGCGCGGTGGCGCGGATATCGCGCAGGCCGGGCGCATGGAGCCCCATGAAGTGCGAGAGCCAACCCACGCACCAGGGCTCGTTGATCGGCGCGGCCGACCAGATCCGGTCTCCCAGGGTGGACATGATGGTGTAGGTGTAATCGGCGAACCACCTGGCGATGTCGCGGTTGCGCCAGCCGCCCTTGTCGAGCAGGGCCGAGGGCAGCTCCCAGTGGTAGAGGGTTGCGGCGGGCTTCAGGCCGCGCTCCAGCATCCCGTCCACCAGCCGGTCGTAGAAGGCGACGCCCTCGGGGTTCGCCGGGCCATGACCCTCGGGCATGACGCGGGCCCAGGACAGGCTGAAGCGGTAGACATCGAGCCCGGCTTCGGAAATCAGGTCAAGGTCTTCCGGCCACTTGTTGAAGTGGTCGCAGGCACGGGCGCCGTTCTCGGCGTTCACCACGTTGCCGGGGGTGGCGGCGAAATCATCCCATTGCGTGCGGCCCGCGCCGCCCTGGGCGTGTCCCTCGATCTGGTAGGCCGATGTGGCGGTGCCGAAGAGGAAGCCTTCGGGAAAGTCGGCGCGGCTGTGGCTGAGCATGGCGGTATCCTATCGCGGGGCGGGGCCGGTGGAGGCGCCGAGGGTGAGATCGGCCTCCAGCAGATGTTGGCGCGGGCCGTTCTCCGGCGTCTCGATGAGGCCGAGCAGCATTTCGGCGGCGATCCGTCCGGCCTCGCGCACCGAGCTGCGCGTGGCCGTGAAAACAGGCACTTCTCCGCCGTTCTTGAAGTACCCGAGATCATCGTCATGGGTGATGATCGACACGTCGCGGCCCATTGCCAGGCCGCGCTCCTCCACCGCCCGGCGAACGCCGATGGCGGTGATGAGGGAGGAGACGAGAAAGGCGGTGGGGGCCTCGGGAAGGGCGAGCATCCGGGCGGCGGCATCGTGGCCGTAGCTCTCGGTCATCTCCTCGGAGGCGTGCAGATCGGGCCGGAAGCCGAGCCCGCGGGCCTTCAGCGCGGCCTCGTAGCCCTCGCGGCGGCGGATCGCGAAGTCCATCGATTCGAGCCCGTTCAGCAGGGCGATCCGGCTGTGGCCGAGGTCGGCGAGGTGCAGCGTGGCGCGCTCGAAGGCGCGGCGGTTGTTCACGTCGACCCAGGAATAATCGGTGTCGTCCACCGGGGCGCGGCCATGGACGACGAAGGGCAGACCGACCTCCTTCAGCAGCGCGATCCGCGGATCGTTGCGGCGGGGGCCGTGGATGACGATGCCGTCGACCGAGTGGCGCTGCGCCATGGAGCGGTAGGCGGTGTTCTCGGCATCGTCGGGGACGACGGAGAGCATCATGTCATAGCCGGCGCGGGCGTAGATCTCGCCGGCACCGCCGATGAAATCGCCGAAGACCGGGTTCATCATCTCGTGGTTGGTGCTGATCGGAATGACATGGCCGATCGCCATGGCCCGCCCGGTGGCGAGGCTCTTGGCCCGGGTGTTGGGCCGGTAGTTGTGCTGCGTTGCAGCGGCGAGCACGCGCTTGCGGGTGCTTTCGGCCACCTCCGGGTAGCCGTTCAGCGCCCGGCTGACGGTGGTCTGGCTCAGGCCCAGATTCGCGGCGAGCTCTTTTAGGTTCATGGGGCGCGGCCTTCCAAAGCGCTTTCAACTTTTCAGCACCGTAGCGCCGCCCGGCGCGCGCGTCAAAGGCTTGCGGGCGCAGCGGGAAATTGCTGCAACTGCGAGATTCCCCTTGAAAACTAGAGCTTGTGGAAAGTGCGTATGTTGACGGATCGAAGCGGATCGTCCATGCTGGTGGCATCCAAAGCGCTTTGAAGGCCCGAGTCGGAAGCGGGCGAAGCACAAGAGCGCGGGAGACATGACGGCCACGCGCCAAGCGTGCAGGCCACAACCGGGAGGATATATTCATGAGACATCGCATCAAGACGAGCTGTGCCGTGCTGGCGCTGATGAGCGGGCCGGCGCTTGCCGAGCAGATCACAGTCGCGGGCCCCTGGATCGGGGCCGACGAAGACCATGTGCAAGCGGTCCTGCAGATCTTCGCCGAGCAGAGCGGCCACGACGTGCGCTACACCGGCTCCGACAGCTTCGAGCAGCAGATCGTGATCGACGCCGAGGCGGGTTCGGCCCCCAACGTCGCCGTCTTCCCGCAGCCGGGCCTCGCCGCGGTGATGGCGCAGCGCGGCTTCCTGACGCCGCTGGCCGATGGCACGGAAGACTGGATCAAGGAGAACTACGCCGCAGGGCAGAGCTGGGTCGATCTCGGCACCTATGCCGGCCCCGACGGCAGCGACGCGCTCTACGGCTTCTTCTACAAGGTCGATGTGAAGAGCCTGGTCTGGTACATCCCGGAGAACTTCGAGGATGCGGGCTACGAGGTGCCGGAGACGCTGGAAGACCTCAAGGCGCTCTCGGCCCAGATCGTGGAAGACGGCGAGACGCCCTGGTGCATCGGGCTCGGCTCGGGCGGCGCCACCGGCTGGCCGGCGACCGACTGGGTGGAAGACATGATGCTGCGCACCCAGCCGGCGTCGGTCTACGACCAGTGGGTGAGCAACGAGATCCCCTTCACCGATCCGGCCGTGGTGGGTGCGATCGAGGCCTTCGGCGAGTTCGCCCTGAATGATGACTGGGTGGCCGGCGGCACCGGCGCGGTGGCCACCACCGACTTCCGCGAAAGCCCCAAGGGCCTCTTCGACGCGCCGCCGCAGTGCTACATGCACAAGCAGGCGAGCTTCATCCCCAGCTTCTTTCCCGAGGGCTCCGAAGTGGGCGTGGACGTGGATTTCTTCTACTTCCCGGCCAGCGGCGAGGGCGACCTGGGCCAGCCGGTGCTGGGCGCCGGCACGGTCTGGGCGATCACCAACGACAGCCCCGCCGCGCACGAGCTGATCGAGTTCCTCAAGACGCCCGAGGCGCATGAGGCGTGGATGGCGCGCAAGGGCTTCCTGACCCCGCACAAGGGCGTCAACCTCGAAGCCTTCGGCGATCCGACCCTGCGCAAGATGAACGACATCCTGCTCGGCGCCACCACCTTCCGCTTCGACGCCTCCGACCTGATGCCGGGCGCGGTGGGCGCGGGCAGCTTCTGGACCGGGATGGTGGACTATGTCGGCGGCAAGGACGTGGGCACCGTGACCAGCGAGATCCAGCAGAGCTGGGACGCCGCGAAGTGAGCTGACGCTTACGGTGGGCAGATTGCCCACCCTACGGGCGGCCGCCCCTGGCCGTCCGACACCGGCAACCGGGGAGGGGCGCCATGCATCCGGCACTACTGGGACTGATCACCATTATCCTCGGGGTAGGCGGCTGTATCGGCTACTTCTGGGCCTCCAACCTCTTTCTCGACAAGGTGCTGTTTCCGGCGCGCGGGCCTCATGCGGGACGCAACATCAACCGCGCCAACATGATCCGGCCCTGGCTCTTCCTCGCGCCCGCCGTCTTCGCCCTCGGCCTCTACCTGGCCTACCCGGTGGTCGAGACGCTGCGGCTGTCTCTCACCAACCGCGTGCCCGGCGGCGGCTATGAATGGGCCGGCGCAGAGAACTACGTGCAGATGTGGAACGACCCCAAGTTCATGGAGGCGCTCCTCAACAACATGCTCTGGCTCATCGTCGTGCCCGCCGCCTCCACCGGCTTCGGCCTGCTGGCGGCGCAGCTGACCGACCGGATCAAGTGGGGCGCGGTGGCCAAGTCGATCATCTTCATGCCGATGGCGATCAGCTTCGTCGGCGCGGCGGTGATCTGGAAGCTGGTCTACGACTACCGCGCTGCGGGCGAAGAGCAGATCGGGGTGCTGAACGCCATCGTGGTGTCGCTCGGCGGCGAGCCCACGGCCTGGCTCACGGTGCCCTTCTGGAACAACTTCTTCCTCATGGCGGTGCTGATCTGGATCCAGACAGGCTTTGCCATGGTGATCCTGTCGGCCGCCCTCCGCGGCATCCCG
The DNA here is from genome assembly GCA_964454145.1 of uncultured Oceanicola sp. Taxonomy (GTDB): domain Bacteria; phylum Pseudomonadota; class Alphaproteobacteria; order Rhodobacterales; family Rhodobacteraceae; genus Vannielia. The sequence continues at coordinate 28,004 of CAYVQK010000028.1, forward strand.
GAGGAGACGGTGGAGGCGGCCATCGTCGACGGCGCCAACCCGCTCCAGATCTTCTTCAAGATCAAGGTGCCGCAGATCATGGGCACCATCGTGGTGGT
>CAYVQK010000029.1:0-18057 GCA_964454145.1 uncultured Oceanicola sp.
CTATTCACCTCCGCACTGGGACGGGTCTGGTGCGGCTATGCCTGCCCGCAGACAGTGTGGACCGATCTCTTCATCCTCGTGGAACGCTGGATCGAGGGCGACCGCAACGCGCGGCTCCGCCTGCACCGGCAGAAGAAGCTCGACTTCACCAAGGCCCGGTTGCGGGTGACCAAGTGGGTGACTTGGCTGCTGATCGCGCTCGCCACCGGTGGCGCGTGGGTCTTCTACTTCACAGATGCGCCGACCCTGCTGCGCGATCTCGTCACGCTCAATGCCCACCCGGTGGCCTACACCACCATCGCCGTCCTGACGGCCACCACTTTCGTCTTCGGTGGCTTCATGCGCGAGCAGGTCTGCATCTACATGTGCCCCTGGCCCCGCATCCAGGGCGCGATGATGGACGAGAACACCCTGACCATCGGCTACCGCGACTGGCGCGGCGAGCCGCGCGGCAAGGCTCGTGATGCCAGCGCGGGCGACTGCATCGACTGCATGGCCTGCGTCAACGTCTGCCCGATGGGGATCGACATCCGCAACGGTCAGCAGATGGAGTGCATCACCTGCGGCCTCTGCATCGACGCCTGCGACGAGGTGATGGACAAGCTGGGCCGCTCGCGCGGGCTGGTGGCCTACCTCGCCATCAGCGACGAGCAGTGGGAGACCACGGGCCACAAGCCGAAGAGCGTGTGGCGGCATCACATCTTCAGGCCGCGGACGATCCTTTACACTGCACTCTGGGCGCTGATCGGCATGGGCCTCGTGGTGGCGCTGTTCATTCGTGAGGATATCTCGGTAACCGTTGCCCCGGTGCGGAACCCGGTGTTCGTGACCATGTCGGACGGCACGATCCGCAACACCTACGAGCTGCGGCTGCGCAACAAGCACGGCGAGGACCGGCGGTTCGGGATTGCGATCACGGGCGACCCGACCCTGCGGGTGAGCATCGAGGGCACGCCCTATGGCTCGGTCATGGTGCCGGCGGACGAGACGATGCTGCAGCGGGTGCATGTGCTGGCCCCCGCAGGCTCTGCGGCCGCCGAGGGCGACCTCACCGATTTCCGCTTCTGGGTGGAAGACCTGAGCAACGGCGATCGGGTATACAAGGACAGCACCTTCAACGGAAAAGGGTCGTGACCATGGGCGAGATTACCGGCCGGCAGGTCTTTGCAGTGACGGCGGGCGCCTTCGCCGTGATCATCGGAGTGAACCTGGTGATGGCCTACAAGGCGGTGAGCACCTTCCCCGGGCTCGAGGTGAAGAACAGCTACGTCGCCAGCCAGGAGTTCGACCGCAAGCGTGAGGCGCAGGAGGCTCTCGGATGGACGGTGGCCCCGAGCTACGACGCCGGGCAGCTGGCGATCGCCGTGACCGGCCCCGAGGGGCGCCCCGCGCAGCTGGAAGGCTTCGCGGTGCAGGTGGGCCGGACGACGGAGCGGCAGCACGACATGCTGCCGGAGTTCACCTATGACGGCGCGCGCTTCGTGGCCCCGGTGGAGCTGGCGCGGGGGCGCTGGGAGCTGCGGGTGAAGGCACAGGCCATGGACGGCACGCCCTTCGAGCAGCGCCTCATCCTGACGGTGAAGGGCTGAGATGGACGGAAGCCTCGAACGCGGCGGCCTCGCGGCCTGCCCGGCCTGCGTGGCGATGCCGGGCGTGGGCGATGTTGCGGGCGGCATGGCGGAGAAGGAGCTGCTGCTCTCGCTGCCGGAGATCCACTGCGCGGCCTGCATCAGCGGGGTGGAGCGCGTGCTGGCAGCGCAGCCCGGCGTGGCCTCGGCGCGGGTGAACCTGACGCTGAAGCGCGCCTCGGTGGAGGCCGAGGAAGATGTGGCGCCGGCCGCGTTGGTGGCGGCGCTGGGCGCTGCCGGGTTCAAGGCGCATGAGCTGGACGCGGGGCTGCTGAGCAGCACCGAGGCCGACCGCGTGGGCCGCGACCTGCTGATGCGGCTCGCGGTGGCGGGTTTTGCCATGATGAACGTGATGCTGCTTTCGGTTGCCGTGTGGAGCGGCGCGGAGGGGGCGACGCGCGACCTGTTCCACTGGATCAGCGCGGCCATCGCCTTTCCGACCGTGGCCTTCTCGGCCCGGCCGTTCTTTGCCTCCGCCGCGGTGGCGCTGCGGGCGCGGCGGCTGAACATGGACGTGCCGATCACGCTGGCGATCCTGCTGGCGCTGGGGACATCGCTATACGAGACGATCCATTCGGGCGCGCATGCCTATTTCGACGCGGCGCTGTCGCTGACCTTCTTCCTGCTGGCGGGCCGATACCTCGATTACCGCACCCGCGCGGTGGCCCGCTCAGCGGCTGAGGAGCTTGCGGCGCTTGAGGTGCCCCGGGCGGTGCGGCTGGTGGAGGGCCTGGAGCAGGTGGTGGGCGTGGCAGAGCTGGTGCCGGGCGACCTGGTGCTGGTGCGCCCCGGTGGGCGGATGCCGGTTGACGGGGTGATCGTGGAGGGCGCGAGCGAGCTGGACCGGGCGCTTCTGACGGGCGAGACACGGCCGGTGGCAGCGGCGGTGGGCCAGGTTGTGAGCGCGGGCGAAGTCAACCTGACCGGCCCGCTGACGGTGCGGGTGACGGCGGCGGGCCGGGACAGCTCGTTGCATCGCATGGCAGACCTGGTGGCCGTCGCCGAAAGCGCGAAGAACCGGTACACCTCGCTGGCCGACAGGGCGGCGGGGCTCTATGCGCCGGGCGTGCACATCCTCTCGGCGCTGGCCGGAATCGGCTGGTACCTGGGCACGATGGATGCCCGGGTGGCGCTGAACATCGCCGCCGCCGTGCTCATCATCACCTGCCCCTGCGCGCTCGGACTTGCGGTGCCTGCCGTGGTGACGGCGGCCTCGGGCAAGCTCTTCCGCAAGGGGCTGCTGATCAAGGACGGCACCGCGCTGGAGCGGCTGGCGGAGGTGACGCATGTGGTGTTCGACAAGACGGGCACCCTGACGATGGGCGCGCCGGAGCCGGTGAACCTGGGCATGGTGCCGGGCGAGGCGAAGCGGGCGGCCCTGTCGCTCGCCATGGGCTCGGCGCACCCGCTGGCCGTGGCGCTCACGGCGGCGCTGCGCGCGGAGGGCGTGCTGCCGCTGGCGGTGGAAGACCTGCGCGAGGTGCCGGGATACGGCACTGAGGGCACGACCGGGGGCCGCGTGCTTCGGCTGGGCCGGGCCGAGTGGGTCGGCGCGGAGGCGGGCGAGGACACGGCGACCTGGCTTTCCGTCGAGGGTGAGGCACCGGTGGCGTTCACCTTTGCCGACCGCATCCGGCCCGGCGCGGCGGAAGCGGTGGCGGCGCTGAAGGCGGCCGGCTGCGAGGTGGAGCTGCTCTCGGGCGATGCGCCGGGCGCGGTGGCGCGGTTTGCGGCCGAGCTGGGGATCGAGCACTTCCGCGCGGGCGTGCTGCCGGCCGAGAAGGCGGCGCGTGTGGACGCGCTGCAGGCGCAGGGCGCGAAGGTGCTGATGGTGGGCGACGGGCTGAACGACACCGCGGCGCTCGCCGCCGCCCATGCGAGCGTGAGCCCGGCCACGGCGCTGGATGCCGCCCGCGTGGCCTCGGACATCGTGCTGCTGGGCGAAAGCGTGGCACCGGTGGCGGAGGCGGTGACGATGGCGCGCAAGGCGGTGAAACGGATCCGCGAGAACTTCCAGATCGCGACGGCCTACAACATCATCGCGGTGCCGCTGGCCGTGGCCGGGATGGCGACGCCGCTGGTGGCGGCGCTGGCGATGTCGACCAGCTCGATCACCGTGTCGCTGAACGCGCTGAGATTGCGGTAGGACGGGGCTGATGGAAATTCTGGTTTACCTCATCCCGATTTCGCTGGCTCTTGGCGCGCTGGGCCTGGGCGCCTTCTGGTGGGCGGTGAAGAGCCGGCAGTTCGACGACCCGGAGGGTGACAGCCATCGCATCCTCTCGGACGAATGGGACGACCATCCGAGGCCCTAGGCCCGCGGCGCGTCATCAAGGATTCGGAACGGCAGAAATGTTTGCGCCCGGCAGGTTTCCCCGCCGGGCGCGTCCCTCGTTTATTCCTTGAGGCCTCAGCCCTGGCCGGGCTCCAGCGCGGTGCAGGTGGTGCCGCGGGCCTCGAGCCGGGCGCAGGCCAGCTGTGCCTGGTCGGCGGAGAGGCCGACGAAGATCGCCTCGAAGCCGCCCTTGCGGTTGTTCACCTTGCGCAGCGAGCCATCGAGCGTTTCCATTTCCTTCAGCGCGGTCTTCAGCAGTTCCTTCTCGGCGGCGAAACGCGAGGGATACTTGCCGAGCGAGATCGCCCAGAGCTTTCCGCCGGAGGTGGAGGCGCGGGTGATGACCACCGGCTCCTCGGGCTGGACGCGAGCCGGCGCGGCCGGAAGCACGGCGGGCGCGGGTTCGGCGGAGGCGAGCTGGATGGCTTCCGGTGCCGGGCGGGCCTCGGTCTCGCGGACCGGGCGCGGCTTGGGCAGCAGCGCTGTCGCCAGCGCCGGGCCACCGGCGGCGGTGAAGGCGCCGGGTTCTTCGGCCACGGCCATCTCGAGATCGCCGGCGCTGCCGGGCACCTCGCCGGGCTCTGCATCGAGCTCGGGGCGGGACGCGGGGCTGACGGCGGCCATCATCACCTGCTCGGTCTCGAGTTTCGCAGCCTCGGGGGCGTCCTTGATCTCTGCCAGCGCCTCGGCGACCTGCTCCTCGGTCTCCAGTGTCGTCGCGGGGGCGGCACTGGCGAGCTGGTTGGCCTCGGTGGTCTGGACCGTCTCGGGCACGGTGTTGGCCATGGTCTCGGTCACCACGGCGGCCACGGCAGAATCGATCTCTTCCGAGAGCGCCGCGAGTAGCAGCTCGTCGGAGGTGTCGGCAGCGGGCGCATCGGGCTCGGCTCCGGGGCGCGAGCGCGGGCGGATGGAGGCCATCACCGTGCCGCTCACGCGGATCGTCTTGCCCGCGTAGATCCCTTCGCCGCCCTTGGGGGCCGGCGTTGGCTCGTCAAGCTCGGCCGTCATGACCGGTGCGGGGGCGATATCCTCTCGGGTGTAGGCCGGCTTGCCGGGCTTGCGGACGGCCACCTGGGAAGGCGCCCTGCGAAAGCCGAGATCGAGGAGTTCGGCCACCTTGGCATTGCGCGAGGCCGTGCTGCGGCCGCCGAAGACCGTGGCGATGATGCGCTCGCCACCACGCTCGGCGGAAGCCACGAGGTTGAAACCGGCGGCGCGTGTGTAGCCCGTCTTGATGCCGTCGGCGCCCTTGTAGGCGGCGAGCAGGCGGCGGTTGGTGTTGGGCACGGTCTTGCCCATCGTCTCGGTGCTCATGCGCGAGAAGAGGTTGTAGTAGTCGGGATAGTCGTAGAACAGGTGGCGGCCCAGCGTCGTCATGTCGGCGGCGGTGGAGAGGTGGCCCTCTTCGGTGAGGCCGTGCGCGTTCTTGAAGGTGGTACGGTTCATGCCCAGCGCCTGGGCGGTGCGCGTCATCCGCCGGGCGAAGGCTGCTTCGGAACCCGAAATCCCCTCGCCGATGGCGGTGGCGGCATCGTTGGCCGATTTCACCGCCGCGGCGCGGATCAGGTAGCGCAGGGCCACCTTCTGGCCGGAGCGCAGCCCGATCTTCGAGGGCGGCTCGGAGGCGGCCTTCTGGGAGATCAGGATCGGGGTGTCCAGGGTCAATTCGCCATGCTCCACCGCCTGGAAGGCGATGTAGAGCGTCATCATCTTCGTCAGGGACGCCGGGTGAAGCCGGGCGTCGGCATTGCGCGAATGCAGCACCTCGCCGGTCCGCGCGTCGATCACCATCGCCGCATAGGGCGCCGCATTGGCGCGCAGCGAGATGCCGAGAAGAGTTACGATGACTAGTCCGATAAGGAGGCCAAAACGGCCCCGCTGGGAGAGCGTGCTCACGTCGCTTGCCTTTTACTGCCTCAGGCCGCCGGATTTTTCCGGTCGGCAATTTTTGTTCTGATTTGATACCACGCTAGCACAGGAATTTTCGTGCGAAAACATGGCATTTGAGAGGTTTTTTAACGTTGCAGCGAATCCACATGCGCAACATCTAGCGGGCCTCGGGGGGCGATTCCGCTATATGCCCTAACCGATCTCCGAAACCAGCGCCGGCAGTTCGCCCAAATCCGAAATTTCGCGGAAGCGAGTTTGCGCCACTGGCGGTTCGGCATGCTCCAGCGCCCAGCCGAGTTTCTGGGGCACGAAAATGCCCCATGCGCCCACCTCCAGCGCCGGAAGCACGTCGGACTTCATCGAGTTGCCCACCATCATCGCCTCGCCCTCCGCATGGCCCGCGAAGATTCGGGCGTAGGTTTCGGGGGTCTTGTGGCTCACGATCTCGACGGCATCGAACAGATCGCCCAGGCCCGACTGGGCCAGCTTGCGCTCCTGGTCGAGCAGGTCGCCCTTGGTGATGAGCGCGATGCGGTGGCTGCCGGCGAGGCGCTCGACGGCCTCGCGGGCGTGCGGGAGCAGTTCTATCGGGTGAGACAGCATCTCCTGCCCTGCGGCGAGGATTTGCCCCACCACATGGCCGGGCACCCGGCCCTCGGTGACCTCCACGGCGGTTTCGATCATCGACAGCATGAAGCCCTTGATGCCGAAGCCGTAGTGCCCGATGTTGCGCCTCTCGGCCTCGAGCAGCCGGGCATCGAGATGGTCGGCCTCGGCGAAATCGGCCAGCAGCTCGGCGAATCTCTCCTGGGTGAGTTGGAAGAAGCGCTCGTTGTGCCAGAGCGTATCGTCTGCATCGAACCCGATCATCCGGAGCTTCTGCGGCGTCTTCACGGGCATTTTGCGCGTTTCTCCCCCATCGCACCCTTTTCAGGGCGGCTGCGGGCCATATATAACGGCCCCGATATCCCTTGCACCAGACCGCCAGACCGGAGCGCCATGCGCCTTGAGCCCCTAAAGATGTCGCAGGACGACGAGAACGACGCCATCGGCGGCGATCCCTCGATCGCTCTCAAGACGCGGCCCAAGACGAAGAAGCCGCCGATGTACAAGGTGCTGCTTCTGAACGACGATTACACGCCGATGGAGTTCGTCGTGCACGTGCTGGAGCGGTTCTTCAACATGACCCACGCGCAGGCCTTCGAGATCATGTTGGCGGTGCACAAGAAGGGCCTTGCCGTGGTGGGCGTGTTCAGCCACGAGGTGGCCGAGACCAAGGTGGCGCAGGTGATGGATTTTGCCCGGCGGCACCAGCATCCGCTGCAGTGCACCATGGAAAAGGAATAGGGCTGCGGCCCTCCCCCGATGACTTCCCGACTGAAGATGGCGCTCGATGCGGGCGCGGTGGCCTTGCCCGAGGGACGGCTTGCAGTGTTTCGGCCCGGCGCGGGCGAGACATGGCTGCCCGAGGGGGCGGAGGTGATCACCGGGTTCTATCCCGACTTCGAGGCATGGCAGGGGCGCGGGTTTGCCGTGGCGCGGGCGCCGGAGGGCGATTACGCGGGCGCGGTGGTGTTCGTGCCGCGGGCCAAGGCGCTGGCGCGCGACCTGCTGGCGCAGGCAATGGCGCTGGGCGGGCCGGTGGTGGTGGACGGCGCCAAGACCGACGGGGTGGAGAGCCTGTGGAAGGCTGCCCGCAAGCAGGGTGAGGCCTCGGCGGCCTTCTCGAAGGCGCATGGCAAGGTGTTCGCCGTCACCGGCGGAGATTTCACCGGCTGGCGGCTGCCGCAGGTGAGCGAGGCCGCGGAGGGCTGGGCGACGGCGCCGGGGGTGTTCTCCGCCGAAGGCCCGGACGCCGGGTCGGTGCTGCTGGCCGAGGCGCTGCCGGCACAGATGAAGGGTCGGGTGGCCGACCTCGGCGCTGGCTGGGGCTACCTTGCCGCTGCGGTGCTGAAGCGCGAGGGCGTGGAGGCGGTGGAGCTGGTGGAGGCCGAGTGGGCCGCGCTTGAGGCGGCACGGGTCAACGTGACCGATTCGCGGGCCACCTTCACCTGGGGCGATGCCACCCAGCCGCTGGCCGAGCCGGTGGACCACGTGGTGATGAACCCGCCGTTCCACCCGGCCCGCAGCGCCGACCCGGCGTTGGGCGCGGCCTTCATCGCATCGGCGGCGGCGTCGCTCAAGCCCTCGGGCAAACTGTGGATGGTGGCCAACCGGCATCTGCCCTATGAAAGCGCCCTCGCCGCCCACTTCGGCGAGGTCACCGAGATTGGCGGGGACACGCGCTTCAAGCTGTTCGCCGCCGCCCGGCCTGCTCGCCAAGGGCGCAGATAGGCACTAAGCTGCGGCCCCATCGGCCGCGATGAGGGATCACATGAGCTTTTCGATCAAGGGCAAGAGCTGCATCGTCACCGGCGCGAGCCACGGATTGGGCCTGGCGATCGCCCGGCATTTCGCCGGGCGCGGGGCCAACGTGATGGCCGCGGACGTGGACGACAAGAAGCTGGCAGAGGAGTTTGCCGCCGAGGCCGATGCCGAGGGCAGCCAGCTGCGCTTCTTTGCCGGAGACCTGCGCGAGCGGCTCTGCCAGGCCAACCTGCTCTCGGCTACGATCGACGCCTTCGACCGGGTCGATGTGCTGGTCAACGCCTACCGCATGGTGCTGCCCTCGGTGCCGGGCGAGCCCGACGAGGATGCGGTGGAGGAGCTTCTGCAGCAGAACCTGCTCACTGCCCTGCGGATGACCCAGCTCGTTGCCAAGCGCTTCGCCAAGCAGGCCGAAGACAGCGAGGGCGAGGGCGACGCGGGCTGCGTGGTGAACCTCAGCTCCATCGCTGCCCGGCGGACCCACCCGCGGATGCTGGCCTATTCGGTCTCGACCGCGGCGCTCGACCAGATGACCCGCTCGATGGCGGTGGCGCTTGCGCCGCAGCGGATCCGGGTGAACGCGGTGAGCTTCGGCTCGGTGCTGACGACCTCGCTGAACAAGGCGGTGAACGAGCACGAGGGCTACCGCGAGGATATCGTGGAGCACACCCCCATGGGGCGCATCGCCCAGCCGTCCGAGGTGGCCGAGGTGGTGCAGTTCCTCGCCTCGGAAAGCGCGGGCTTCATCACCGGACAGGTCGTGACGATGGACGGCGGGCGCTCGCTGCTCGATCCGGTGGGCGCGCCGGCGCATTGAGCTTGCGGCAGGGGACGATCTTTCGTCGAAAGATCGTGCGCTTCGCCTCAGCCGCGCTCGGCGATCCGGCGGTCGATCGCGTCCCAGATCTGCCCGGCGACGTTGATGCCGTCGAAGCGCTCGAGTTCCTGGATGCCGGTGGGCGAGGTGACGTTGATCTCGGTGAGCCAGTCCCCGATCACGTCGATGCCCACGAAGACCTGGCCGCGCTCCCGCAGGAGCGGGCCGATGGCGGCGCAGATCTCGCGGTCGCGCTCGGTGAGGGCGACCTTCACCGGCTTGCCGCCGACATGCATGTTGGAGCGGGTCTCACCCTCGAGCGGCACCCGGTTGATCGCGCCAACGGCCTCGCCGTCGACGAGGATCACCCGCTTGTCGCCCTTGGAGACGGCCGGGAGAAACTTCTGTGCGATCAGCGGCTCACGGTTGATGCCGGTGAAGAGCTCGTGCAGCGAGGCGAGGTTGCGATCGTCATGGCCGAGGCGGAACACCCCGGCGCCGCCGTTGCCGTAGAGCGGCTTGACGATGATGTCGCCGTGCTCGGCCTTGAAGGCGCGGAGCGCGGCGAGGTCACGGGCGATGACGGTAGGGGGCGTGAGGTGGGGGAAGTTCAGGACAAGGAGCTTCTCGGGGCTGTTGCGGACCCAGAAGGGATCGTTCACCACCAGCGTCTTGCCGCCGATTTGCTCGAGGATGTGGGTGGTGGTGATATAGCCCATGTCGAAGGGCGGATCCTGGCGGAGCCAGACGACATCCATCTCGGCGAGATCGATCTCGAATGGCTCACCGAGGGTGAAATGATCGCCGCGAACCCGCCGCACCTCGAGCGGCCAGCCCTGGGCCACGACGCGGCCCTCCTTCCAGGTCAGCTTGTCGGGGGTGTAGTAGAACAGCTCCCAGCCGCGGGCCTGGGCCTCTTCGGCAAGGCGAAAGCTGCTGTCGGCGTCGATGTTCACGCTGCCGATCGGGTCCATCTGAAAGGCGACCTTCATCGCGCATCCCCCTGTGTCTGGTCCGCCTTTTCATGGCCGAGCGGGGAGGGAGTTGCAACGGGTCAGGCGAACATGGCCCCTTCGAGAATGCGCAGCTCACCCTGCGCGTTCACAAGAGCCAGGTCGAAGCGCATGTCGGTCGAGAGCGCGGTGGGATAACGGCCGACGTATTCGGAGGCGGCGGCCATGATGCGCGAAACCTGACGTGGCGTGATCGCCTCGGCGGCCTGGTCGAAGGTCCGGCTCTGCTTGACCTCCACGAAGACGACCGTATCGGGGGTCTCGACGACGATGTCGATCTCGCCGCCTGCGCCGCGCCAGCGGCGGTCGGCGACGTGGTGACCCAGGGCCGCGTAGTGCCGGGCGACGCTCTCTTCGGCCATCACGCCCGCGGTGTAGTTGCGCTGGCCGCGGTGACGGCGGGCGGGGCTCGGGGCAAAATCGAAGGGCATCAACCGTCTCCGTCGGTGTTGGCGAGCGCGAGGGCCCGCTGGTACATCTCTCTCTTCGGTCGCCCGAAGGCGGCAGCCACCTCGGCGGCGGCCTCCTTGACCCTGAGCCGCGCCATGGCGTCGCGCAGGGCGGCATCGACCGCCTCCGGATCGGCCTCGGCGGCCTCGCCGCGGCCCAGCACGAGCACGATCTCGCCGCGGGGCGGATCCTGTTCGACCGAGGCGCAGAGCTCGGCGAGGGTGCCGCGCCGCACTTCCTCGAACTTCTTGGTGAGCTCGCGGGCGAGGGCGGCGGGGCGGTTGTCTCCGGCAGTATCTCGGAGAAGGGTTAGCAAATCGTTGATGCGCTTGGGGGATTCGAACAGGATCACCGTGGAGGCGAGAGAGGCGATCTCCTCGACGAAGCGCCTGCGCGGCCCGCCCGAGGAGGGCGGGAAGCCGGCGAAGGTGAAGCGGTCCGAGGGCAGGCCCGAGAGCGTCAGCGCCGCGATGGCCGCGGAGGGCCCGGGCGCCGTGGTTGTGAACAAGCCGCGCGCCGCGGCCTCGCGGCCGAGCTCGAACCCTGGGTCGGCCACGAGAGGCGAGCCGGCCTCGCTGACATAGGCCACCGAGGCCCCCTCCTCGACGAGCTTCAACAGGCCATTGCGCGCGGCGGCCGTGGAGTGGTCGTGATGGGCGATCACCCGCCGGCCCGCCAGCGGCACGCCATGCAGTTCCATGAGCTTGCGGGCGGTGCGGGTGTCTTCCGCAGCGATCACCTCGGCGGAGGCCAGCACATCGAGCGCCCGCAGCGTGATGTCGCGGGCCGATCCGATCGGCGTGGCGACGAAATAGAGCCCTGGGGCGAGCGGGGTCTTGCGCCAGGGGGGCCCTCCCGTGGGCTCAGACATTTACTTGGCTCCTGCAGATGTTAGAATTGCCCAAACCCGGCCGTTGACACCAAGCGCCCGACGCCCTGAAGGAGTACCCCATGTTCGCCGCCTTGACGACTCCCCGCCGCCTGGCGGCCAAATTCCTTGCCGCGGGAGCGATAGCTCTGCTCGCGGCCTGCGACCCTGCCGCCCTCGGCGGTGTCGGGGGCAACTCCGGCCCGAAGATCGACGCCAGCCAGGCCGTGCCTGTGGCCCTCCTGGTGCCGGGTGGCTCCGGGCGCAGCGGCGACGACGTGCTGGCCAAGGCGCTCGAGAACGCCGCCCGGCTGGCGATTGCCGACCTGGACGGCGTGCAGATCGACCTGCGCGTCTACAACACCGCCGGCAGTGCCGCCACCGCCGCCCGGCAGGCCCAGGCCGCGGTGGATGCGGGCGCCAAGATCATCCTCGGTCCGGTCTACTCGGAAGCCGCGAATGCCGCCGGCGTCGCCGTTGCCGACGAGGGCGTGAACGTGCTGTCCTTCTCCAACAACACCGAAATCGCGGGCGGCAACGTCTTCGTCCTCGGCCCGACCTTCGAGAACACCGCGAACCGGCTGGTCAGCTACGCCCGTCGCCAAGGCAAGGGCCGGATCTTCACGGTGCATGCCCGCTCGGTCGCCGAGGAAATCGGCCGCGACGCCATCGCCTCGGCGATTCGCGCCAACGGCGCCACCAACGTGGGCTCGGCCTCCTTCGAACTGAGCCAGCAGGGCCTGGTTGCCGCGGTGCCGACCATCGTGTCGCAGGCCCAGGCCTCGGGCGCGACCTCGGTCTTCTTCACCTCGACCAACGATGGCGCCATGCCTTTCCTTGCGCAGCTTCTGCCCGAAGCCGGACTGTCGCCCGGCGCCACGCAGTTCATCGGCCTGGGCCGGCTCGACATTCCGACCGAGGCGCTCACCCAGCCGGGCCTGCAGGGCGCCTGGTTCGCCCTGCCCGACAACGCGCTCTACAGCAGCTTCCAGAGCCGCTACACCGCCCGTTACAGCACTGCGCCCCACCCCATCGCCGGGCTCGCCTTCGACGGGATCGCCGCCATCGGAGCCCTGGTCGAGCGCAGCGGCTCCAACGCGCTCACCCGCTCCGCCCTGACCCAGGGGTCGGGCTTCGTCGGCACCGGCGGGATCTTCCGCCTGCGGGGCGACGGCACCAACCAGCGTGGCCTCGCCATCGCGCAGATCCGAAACAACCAGGTCGTTGTCCTTGACCCAGCCCCCAGAAGCTTTGGTGGCGCCGGTTTCTGACCGGCGCGCCTCCGACGCCACTCTGCCAGACCCGATCACCCCGTCCGGCGCGCTGCTCTGCCCGCCGGACGAGATCGTCGATCCCGCCGCCCTGATGCAGGCGATCGAGGCCGACTGCACCGACTCGGGCAGCGACCCGATGGCGGTTCGGGGGGTGATCACACGACACCTGAATGCCGCGGCGAAGGCGGGCCGGACCCGGATCGGCACGGCTTTCGAAGAGCAGCCGCTGCGCGCGCGGGAGATGGTGCACGCCTATGCCTACCTGACCGACGGGCTGGTGGTGACGGCCTTCCGGGCAGCCCAGCGCTTCCTGCATCCGCTCAACAACCCCACCACCTCCGAGCGGCTCGCCCTCTGCGCGGTGGGCGGCTACGGCCGGGCCGAGATGAGCCCGCACAGCGACGTCGATCTGCTGTTCCTCACCCCCTACAAGATCACCGCCTGGGCGGAGAGCGTGATCGAGAGTACGCTCTACATCCTGTGGGATCTGCACATGAAGGTGGGCCACGCCAGCCGGACGGTGAAGGACTGCCTCCGCCTCGGCAAGCAGGATTACACCATCCGCACCGCGCTGATCGAGCTGCGCTTCCTCGCCGGGGACCGACCGCTGGAGCGCGAGTTGCACGACAAGCTGCACCAGGGCCTCTTTGCCGGCACCGGCAAGGAGTTCATCGAGGCCAAGCTCGAGGAGCGCAGCGAGCGGCACAAGAAGCAGGGTGGCCAGCGCTACATGCTGGAGCCCAACGTGAAGGAGGGCAAGGGCGGGCTGCGCGACCTGCAGAGCCTGTTCTGGATCGCCAAGTACATCCACCACGTCGACAAGATCGAAGAGCTCGTGCCGCTCGGCGTGTTCACCCCCGAGGAGTACTGGGCCTTCGAGCAGGCCGAGAACTTTCTCTGGGCGGTCCGCGCCCATCTGCACCTGCTCGCCGGACGCCCGGCCGACCAGCTCACCTTCGACATGCAGATCGAGGTGGCCGAGCGCATGGGCTATGTCGACAGCCCGGGCCGCAGGGGCGTGGAGCACTTCATGCAGGACTACTTCCGCCACGCCACCATGGTGGGCGAGCTGACCCGCATCTTCCTCACCGCCCTGGAGGCCGATCATGCCAAGCGCCTGCCCAGCCTGGTGGGTCTGCTGCGCCGCCGGAAGGTCAAGCCGGGCTACGAGGTCCGGCAGAACCGGCTCGACGTGAAGGACGAGAAGGCCTTCCTGAAGGACAAGCTGAACCTGCTGCGGATCTTCGAGGAGGCACTCCGCACCGGCCTGTTGATCCACCCCGACGCGATGCGCCTCATCACCGCCCATCTCGACCTGATCGACGACGGGATGCGCGCCGACCCCGAGGCGGTGCGGATCTTCATCGACCTGCTGGTGAAGCACGGCAACCCCGAGCGGGCGCTGCGGCGGATGAACGAGCTTGGCGCGCTCTCGGCCTTCATCCCCGAGTTCGCCCCGATCGTGGCGATGATGCAGTTCAACATCTACCACCACTACACGGTGGACGAGCACACCATCCAGTGCATCTCCCAGCTCGCCCGGATCGAGCGGGGCGAGTTGGTGGAAGACCTGCCGATCGCCAGCCGCATCCTGAAGAAGGGCGTGAACCGCAAGGTGCTCTACCTCGCGCTGCTGTTTCACGACATCGGCAAGGGGCGCGAAGAGGATCACTCGGTGCTGGGGGCCAAGATCGCCCGCGCTGTGCTGCCGCGCTTCCATCTCAAGCCGCGGGAGGCGGAGGATGTGGAGTGGCTGGTGCGCTATCACCTCCTGATGTCGGACATGGCCCAGAAACGCGACCTCAGCGATCCGCGCACCATCCGCAGCTTCGCCCGCGCGGTGAAGACCAAGAAGCGGCTCGACCTGCTCACAGTGCTCACCGTCTGCGACATCCGCGGCGTGGGTCCCGAGACCTGGAACAACTGGAAGGCCCAGCTGCTGCGCAATCTCTACCGGCAGACGGCGGACGGCCTGGAGAACGGGCTGGAAGACCTCAACCGCGACAAGCAGAGCGCAGAGGCCCGCCGCCAGCTGCGCGAGGCGCTGGGCGACTGGGACAAGACCGAGCTGCGCACGGAGCTGAACCGTCACTACGACCCCTACTGGCAGGGCCTCTCCACCCCCACCCAGGTGATCCTCGCCGGGATGCTGCAGGGCATCGGCAATGACGAGATCCGGATCGACCTGACCCCGGATGACGACCGCGACGCCACCCGCGTCTGCTTCGCCCTGTCCGACCACCCCGGCATCTTCGCCCGGCTCGCGGGCGCGCTGGCACTTGTGGGCGCCAACGTGGTGGATGCGCGGACCTATACCTCGAAGGACGGCTATGCCACGCCGGTGTTCTGGATCCAGGACGCCGAGGGCAACCCCTACTCCGCCGGCAAGCTCGACCGGCTGCGGGCGATGATCTCGAAAACCCTGAAGGGCGAGGTGCTGGCCCGCGCGGAGCTGACCAAGAAAGACAAGTTCAAGAAACGGGAAACCGGCTTCCGCTTCCCCACCACGATCAGCTTCGACAACGAGGGGTCGGAGATCTACACGATCATCGAGGTCGACACCCGCGACCGGCCGGGCCTGCTCTACGACCTGGCGCGGACGCTTTCGGAGAACAACCTGCAGATCGCGAGCGCCGTGGTGGCGACCTATGGCGCCCAGGCGGTGGACAGCTTCTACGTGAAGGACATGTTCGGGCTGAAGATCCACTCCGAGAGCAAGCAGAGATCGCTCGAGACCAAGCTGAAGGCCGCTGTGCAGGCGGGCACGGACAGGGCGAACGCCTAGGCTGGCCTTCGGCGGCCGGGGCTGCCACAAGCGCCCGGCAGCAAGCACGGTGCCCGACATGACCCTGATCCAGCTTCTCGTCCTCGCGGGCGCCGGCCTCTCGGCGGGCGTGCTGAACGCCGTGGCCGGTGGCGGCACCTTTCTGACCTTCCCGGCGCTGGTGTGGTTCGGCCTGCCACCGGTGGCGGCCAATGCCACCTCCACCCTTGCGGCGATGCCCGGCTACATCGGCAGCGCCTGGGCCTTCCGGCATGACATGCGGCCCGAGGGTGCGCTGGGGTTGCGCCCGATCCTGGCCTGCGCGGCGGTCGGGAGCCTTCTGGGCGCGGGCCTGCTGATCGTGACGCCGGGAGAGGTGTTCTCGGGCGCGGTGCCCTGGTTGCTGCTGGTGGCCACGCTGCTCTTTGCCACCGGCCCGGCCCTGTTGCGACTGCTGAGGCGGAGCGGGCGGGGCGATGCTGGGCCCTTGGTGGCCGCCATCACGCTTCTCGTCGTCTCCGCCTATGGCGGCTACTTCAACGGCGGGCTCGGGATCATCCTGCTCGCCGCCTTCGGACTGCTGGGCTACACCGACATCCACGGGATGAACGGCCTGAAATGCCTCCTCTCGGCTGTGATCTCGGTGCTTTCCGCCGCGGCCTTCGCCTTCAGCGGGCTCATCGCCTGGGCCCCTGCCATGGTGATCGCCGTCTCCATCACCCTCGGCGGGGTGATCGGCGCGCAGCAGAGTCGCAAGATCAAGCGCACCGGCCTGATCCGCGCCTTCGTCACCCTCGTCGGGCTGGTGATGACCGTCGCCTTCTTCCTGGCCTGACGCGGGCAATTCCCCCCGCCTGCCCGAAGGCGTATAGTCGCCGGAAAACAAGCGAGCAGCCCATGCAACCCATCCGCCTGATCAAGGGCTTTCTGACCGTCGGCCTGTGGACGCTGATGAGCCGCGTGATGGGGTTTGCCCGCGACATTCTCATCGCCGCGCGGCTGGGCGACGGGCCGGTGGCGGAGGCTTTCGTGGTGGCCTTCACCCTGCCCAACATGTTCCGCCGGTTCTTTGCCGAGGGGGCCTTCAACCTCGCCTTCATCCCGATCTTCTCGAAGAAACTGGAGAAGGACGACGACGCGCTCGGGTTCGCGCGGGATGCCTTTGCCGGGCTCGCCGGGGTGCTCATCGTCTTCACCCTGCTGGCACAGCTCGTCATGCCCTGGCTGGTGCTGGCGATGGCCTCGGGCTTCGCCGAGGACGAACGCTTCGACCTGGCGACCACCTTCGGGCGGATCTGCTTTCCCTACATCCTTTTCATCTCGCTGGCGGCCCTGCTTTCGGGCGTGTTGAACGCGACCGGAAAGTTCGCCGCCGCGGCCGCCGCGCCGGTGCTGCTCAACATCATCCTCGTCGGCACCATGCTGGTGGCCTCGGCGCAGGGGTGGGACTTCGGTCTCGCGCTCTCCTGGGCCGTGCCCGTGGCAGGGATCGCGCAGATGGCGCTTGTCTGGATCGCGGCATCGCGCGCGGGCTTCAGGCTCGTACCGCGGATGCCGCGGATGACACCCGAGCTGAAGCGGCTGGCGATCATCGCCGCCCCGGCGGCCCTGGCCGGGGGCGTGCTGCAGGTGAACCTGCTGGTGAGCAGGCAGGTGGCCAGCTTCTTCGACGGGGCGATCCAGTATCTGAACCTGGCAGACCGGCTCTACCAGCTGCCGCTGGGCGTGGTGGCCATCGCGATCGGCGTGGTGCTGCTGCCCGAGCTGTCGCGCCGGCTGGCGGCGGGCAACGAGCAGGCGGGGCGCGACGGGTTCAACCGCGCAACCGAGTTCGCCCTGGTCCTGACCGTGCCCGCGGCGGTGGCGCTGGTGCTTGTGGCCGGGCCGCTTGTTTCGGTGCTCTACCAGCGCGGCGCCTTCGACGAGAACGCAGCCGCCGCCACGGCGCTGGCCACCGCGGCCTATGGCCTGGGCCTGCCTGCCTTCGTGCTGCAGAAGGTGCTCCAGCCGCTCTACTACGCGCGCCACGACACCCGCCGCCCGATGAACTACGCCCTCGTCGCCATGGTGGTGAACGCCGTGGCCTCCATCGGACTGGCGTTCTGGCTCGGCTTCATCGGCGCGGCGCTGGGCACCACGGTGGCGGGCTGGGCGATGGTGCTGCTGCTCTGGCGCGGCTCGCGGGCCATGGGCGTGGCGGCCGAGGTGGACGCCCGGCTGCTGTCGCGCCTGCCGCGCATCGCCCTGTCGGCGGCGCTGATGGGCGCGGTGCTGCTGGCAGTGGAATGGGCGCTGGGAGATGCGCTCTACACCGCGGGCCTGCGCTACTGGGCGCTGCTGGCGCTCGTGGCGAGCGGCATCGTCAGCTACTTCGCCGCGGCCCATGTGACCGGCGCCCTGCGGCTGAGCGAGTTGAAATCGGCGATGCGGCGGCGCGGCAAGGCGGCGAGCTGACATCAGCTGGCTTGATGGGTCTCGTCAAAACTATTCATTTCTGTTGCGCAGGCGAGAGGCCTAGATTGGGAGCATCCCCGAAAGGAACCTCCCATGACCCTCACCGATCTTTCCTCTCCTGCCCGCAGCCTGCCGCGCCCGCCCCGGATTGCGGCCGAACATGCGCCCAGCCTGATCGTGGCCCTCGCCCTCGG
>CAYVQK010000029.1:18157-26763 GCA_964454145.1 uncultured Oceanicola sp.
TAGCTGTCGACCGGCATGCCCGGGATGATCGACTTGCCCTCGAGCTTGGCCATTTCGCCCTCGTCGAGCCGGATCTCGGCCCGGTAGTAGGTGGCCTGGCTGCGCTCGTCGGTGAAGGCGTCGGCCGACACCTGCACCACCTTGCCGGACAGCTCCGGCGTTGTCCGGCTGTCGAAGGCCGGGAAACGCAGCACCACGGGCTGGCCGGCAAAGACCTGGTCGACGTGGATCGGTTCGACCTTGGCGGCGATCACCAGCGGCCTGTCCTGCGGCACGAGGTAGAGCACCGGGTCCGCCGGGCGGATGACCGAGCGCGGCGTGTTGACGGTGAGCCCGTAGATCACCCCTGACACCGGCGCGCGGATATCGAGCCGCGAGAGTCGCACGGTGAGAGCCTGCCTCCGTTCCACCAGCTCGGCTTCCTGCGCGCGGATGTCGCGCAGCTCGGTGATCGCTTCCTCGCGGCGGCTGGTGCCGAGCTTCAGGATCTCGATCTCGATCTCGGTGATCTTGCCCTCGGCCTCGGCCCGCTGGGCGGTGAGGCGCCCGATCTCGCCCGAGAGCCGGGCTTCCTCGCGCTCCAGCGTGAGCACCTTGTCGTAGCTCACCAGCCCGCGCTCGAAGAGACCGCGCTGGTTTTCCAGCTCCTTCTCGATCAGCTCGAGCTGCCGACCGAGGGAGGCACTCTGGGCGTCGATGCCCTCGATCTGGTTGTCGATCTGGCCATTCCGGCGTGCCAGCTGCTCGGCCTCTTTCGACAGCGATTCGCCGCGCGCCTCGAAGAGCCGGGCCTGGCCGTCGACCATCTCGGCCACCTCGGGCCAGCCTTCGGCCCGGTCGAGCAGCTCCTGGGAGAACTCGATTTCGGCGGCCTCGTCGCGCTCGGCGCGCAGGCGCGCGGCGCGGGCCATGATCTCGAAGAGCTGGCCCTCGACGATGGCGAGCTCGGAGGCGAGCTCGGCGGCATCGAGGCGGATGAGCACGTCACCCGCGGCCACGGTATCGCCCTCGACCACAAGCACCTCCTCGACCACGCCGCCGTCGGGGTGCTGCACCACCTGCCGGTTCTGCTCCACCTCGATCTGCCCGGGCGCGACGATCGCGCCCGAGATGTTGGCCAGCGTGGCCCATGTGCCGAAGCCGCCCACCAGCAGCACCAGCGCGAGGAAGCCGAGCAGAATCGGGCGGCGTGCGGAGGGGCTCATGTCACGCCCCCCTGCCCTGTGGAGCGGGTGATCTCGGCGTGGTTCTTGACCATCTGCTTGAGCACCTCGTCGCGCGGGCCGAAGGCCTTGCGGATCCCGCCGTCGAGCACCATGAGCAGGTCGCATTCCTGGATTGCGGCGGGGCGGTGGGCCATGATCAGCACCGATTTCCTGTCGGCCTTCATCGCGCGGATCGCCCTGTTCAGCGCTTCGGAGCCCTCGTTGTCGAGGTTCGAGTTGGGCTCGTCGAGCACCAGGATCACCGGGTTGCCGTAGAGCGCGCGGGCGAGGCCGATGCGCTGGATCTGCCCGCCCGAGAGCCGCCCGCCCGCGGCGGCCACCGGCGTATCGTAGCCGTCCGGGAGCTTCAGGATCATCTCGTGGGCCGCCGCCTTCTTGGCCGCCTCCACCACCGCCTCGGCATCGGGCTGTGCCGCGAGGCGGGCGATGTTCTCGGCGATGGTGCCGTCGAACAGGGTGACGCGCTGGGGCAGGTAGCCGATGTAGCGGCCCAGCGTGTCGGGATCGTACTGGTCGAGCGCGGCGCCATCGAGCCGGATGCGGCCGCCGGCGGTGTGCCAGACGCCGGTCAGCGCCCGGGCGAGCGTGCTCTTGCCGGCACCGGAGGGGCCGATGACGCCCATGGCCTGGCCAGGTTCGAGGCGGAAGGAGATCATCCGCAGCGAGGCCTGGCTCTCGCCCGGGGGCACGACGGTGGCCTGGCTCACGTCGAGCAGAGCACGCGGCATGGGCAGCTCGGTGCGGGGCTTCTCGGCCGGCATTGCGGTGAGCAGGCGGCCGAGCGCCTGCCAGCCCTTCGAGGCGCGACTGGCGATCTCCCATTGGCCGATCAGAAGCTCGACCGGCGCCAACGCCCGGCCCAGCAGGATGGAGCCTGCGATCATAGCGCCGCCGGTCAGCTCGCCCTGAAGCACAAGCCAGGCGCCGAGCGCCAGCATGGCCGACTGCAGGAAGAGCCGCAGGGTCTTGGTGGTCGTGCCGTAGCCCCCGGCGCTATCCGCCGCGGCAAGGGCCCGGGTGGCCGCGGTCTGCCGGGCCTGGCGCCAGCGCGCAAAGGTGGCGCCGCGCATGCCGAGCGACTGGATCGTCTCGGCCTCGTTGCGCATCTGGTCGGCCATCCGCTCGGTCGCCTCGCGTTGGGCGGCGGCCTCCAGCGACGGGCGCCTGGTGCGGGACTGGTTGAGCAGGGCCACCACAACCAGCACCGCCCCGCCGCCGACGGCAAGGAAGCCCAGCAGCGGGTGGAAGACGAAGATCGCGGCGAGAAAGAGCGGTGTCCAGGGCGCGTCGAAGATGGCGATGAGCGCGGGCGAACCGATGAACCGCTGCACCGCTTCGAGATCGCGCAGCCCGGAGGCGGCGATCTCGTTGCCCGGGTTGCGGCTTTCGGCGGCGAGCACCGCGGAGAACACGCGGGATTCCATGCTGTCCTGGAACCGTGCCGCGACACGGGCCATCACCCGGCCGCGGGCGTAATCGAGAAGACCCATCATCAGGTAGAGGAAGGCCACCAGGGCGAAGAGCGCGACGAGCGTTTCTTCCGAGCGGGAGCCCAGCACACGGTCGTAGACCTGCAGCATGAAGAGCGGGCCGGTGAGCATCAGGAGGTTCACGAAGATCGAGAACAGGAAGGCGGATCGGACGAGTCCCCGCGCCTTTGCGCGGGCCTCCCTGAGCTCGGCCAGACCCTTGGCCGTGTCGGACATGCGCATGCGTCGCGCTCTCCTTTTCCTGCCCGCGCGCCCTGCACGGAGCGTCCTGCCATCCGTCGGTTGTGACCCGGCGATGTGGCCGCTATTCTGCCCCGGGGGCGCGGGCCTGCAATTGTCCGCCCACCATGACTGCCAAGATACGTGTAACCTGTCGGGAATTCCATTGTTTCATCTTGCTCTGTCCCGCGCCCGCGGCGCCCTGTCGATCCTTGTTGCCTCCACGCTGATCGCCGGGTGCAGCGCCAACACCAGCGGAGGGCCGATCCACGACCCCTACGAGGCGCAGAACCGCAAGGTCCACGCGTTCAACAAGCGGGTGGACAGCGCGTTGGGCGGCGGCAAGGGCGGCGGCATCGGCCAGGCGATCCCCGAACCGGTCACGCAGGGCCTGTCGAACCTGTCGTCGAACTTCAGCCAGCCCAGCTACATGATGAACCACCTGTTGCAGGGCAACATGGAAGGAGCGATGCGCAACTTCTGGCGCGCGGCAGTGAACACCACGGTGGGAATCGGCGGGCTATTCGACCCGGCCACCCGGATCGGTCTCTACGACGACGCGACGGATTTCGGCATCACGCTGGCGAAGGCGGGAATCCAGGAGGGGGCCTACATCGAGTTGCCGATCCTCGGCCCCTCGACCGAGCGCGACGTGGCGGGCAGGATCCTCGATACGCTGCTGAACCCGCTCCAGGGCGTCATCAAGGCGGAAGATCAGAGGAAAATTACCGTCATCCGGGTGCTCTCACGCGCGGGTGATCGGGCAAAGTATTCGGAAACCGTCGATTCTGTTCTATATGACAGTGCAGACAGCTACGCGCAGTCGCGGCTCATCTACCTGCAAAACCGCAGGGGGCAGACCGGGGACACTGCGGCGGCAGAAGCAGAGGCAGACGAGGTTTACGATTCCTATGAAGATTTCTACGGCGGCCAATGACAGCGGCATCCTGACCCGGCGCAGCGTTCTTACCGGGGCTGCCGCCCTGGCGGCATCGACTCTTGCCCTCCCGCGCGGCGCGCTGGCGCTGTCTTCCGGCGCATCGCAGCAGCTGGTTACGGCAGCGGTGAACGACATCAACAGGGTGATCGCCTCGGGCAAGTCCGAGGGCGCGATGTATGGCGATTTCCAGCGCATCTTCATGCGCTACTCGGACCTCAACTACATCTCCTTCTACTCGCTGGGCTCAGCCGCCCGCGGCGCTTCCAAGGCGCAGATGCAGGCCTACACCCAGGCCTTCTCCGGCTACATCGCCCGCAAGTACGGCAAGCGGTTCCGGGAGTTCATCGGCGGACGGATCGAGGTGAAGGGCGCCCGGACCGTGAAGAGCTGGATCGAGGTGGACACCGTCGCCGTCCTGCGCGGAAGTGCCCCCTTCGACGTGACCTTCTTCGTCAGCGACAAGAGCGGAAGCCACAAGTTCTTCAACCTGTTCATCGCGGATGTGAACATGCTGCTCACCGAGCGCACCGAGATCGGTGCCATGCTCGACAGGCGCGGCGGCAGTATCGACGCGCTGATCCAGGATCTGAAACGCGCGTGAGGGCCGCGCGCCTCCTCGGGCTGGCGCTCGCCTGCGCCGCGACCCCGGCGCTGGCGCTGGAGGTCGAGGGGCGTTACCGGGCCAGCCCGGAGGCGCAATGCGACGCCGGGGACGGCAGCGAGGGTTTCCTGCGCATCGAGGGCGGCGTTTTCTACGGCCTCAGCGGCGAGTGCAAGATGCTGAACCCCGTGAATGTGCGCGGGATGAACGCGCAGCTCTTCGACATGGAGTGCGAGGGCGCCAACCCCAACTTCCAATGGACCGAACGCGCGCTTTTCATGGAAGGCGCCGAGGGCGGGCTGATCCTGGCCTGGAACGGTTACGCCTTCCGCTACGAGCGCTGTCCCGAACCCGGCGAAACCGCTGAGGTCGCGCCGGCGGCCGCAGACGCCGACGCGATGGATTGAGGCAGGCGCGCCTGCGCCCGCCTCATCCGCTCAGTTCCGGCATCCCAGAAGACCGCAGAGCACATTTTCCAGAACGCGTTCGGCCACGTCGCCGCTCTCGCGGCGGCGTTGCTGGCGCTGCTGGCGCTCCGCTTCGCGCTCGGCCTGGCGGCGGGCGCGCTCGGCGGCGCGGCGGTCGGCCTCGGTCTGCTCGCGGGCGGTCTGCTGCGGTGGCTCCGACTGGCTGACCTGCGGCTGCGCCCGCTGGGGCACCAGCATCGGCAGCTCGTGGACCGGCAGCCCCTCGTTCACCCGCACCATAACCTCGCGCCAGATGTCGGCCGGCAGGCCGCCGCCCGTCACCCCGGTGAGCGGCGTGTTGTCGTCGTAGCCCATCCACACACCGGTCACGTAATCGGCGGTGAAGCCAAGGAACCAGGCATCGCGCGCGGCCGAGGTGGTGCCCGTCTTGCCGGCGGCGGGGCGGCCGATCTCGGCGCGCTGGCCGGTGCCCCTCTCGATGGTCTGGCTCATCATGTAGACGAGATAGCGTGCCGCCTCCTCGGTGATGACCCGCTCGCCCAGGCCGCCGCCCGCGCCCATCAGCGGGTCGTCGTCGCCCTTCAGACGCAACTCGAGGATGCCGTAGGGCGTGACGGAGGTGCCGCCGTTGAGGATGCCGGCATAGGCGCCGGTCATCTCCAGGAGGGATGATTCGGAGGCGCCCAGCGCAAGCGCCGGGCCGGCGGCGAGATCGCTCTCGATGCCGAAGTCCTCGGCGATGTTGCGCACGTTCTCCCGGCCCACGGCCTCCGACACCTTCACGGCGGGGATGTTGTAGCTATGCGCCAGGGCGTCGGTCAGCGTCACCCGGCCATGGAACTTGCGATCATAGTTCTTGGGGCTGTAGGGGCCGGAGCCGGGGACGTTGATGGTGAGCGGCTCGTCCACCACGGTGGCGTTGGGCGTGTAGCCGAGGTCGAGCGCGGCGGCGTAGACGAAGGGCTTGAAGCTCGAGCCGGTCTGCCGCTTGGCCATGGTGGCGCGGTTGAAGGCGCCTGTGACCTTGGTCTGCCGTCCGCCGACCATGGCGCGCACCGCACCGTCGGCACTCATCACCACGATGGCGGCCTGGGCGGTGGAGCCCTCCTTCACCTTGGTCTCGAAGATCACCTTCATCGCCTCTTCGGCGGCCTTCTGGATGCGCTGGTCGAGCGTGGTCTTCAGCACCACGTCCTCGGTGGTGTCCTTGGTCAGGAAGTCGGGGCCGGTCTCCATCACCCAGTCGGCGAAGTAACCGCCGGCGCGGGCCTGGGCCGCCTGGCTCAGGGTGGCCGGGTTGTCGGTGAACTGCTTCTGTTCGGCGGCAGTGATGTAGCCCTGCTCCTGCATCAGCTTCAGCACGGTGGCGGCGCGGGCCTGGCTGCGCTCGAGGTCGGAGGTGGGCGCATAACGGGTGGGCGCCACGAGAAGGCCCGCCAGCATGGCGGCCTGGGCCGGGTTCAACTCGCTGGCAGGGATGCCGAAATAGCGCTGCGAGGCCGCCGCAAAGCCGCGCGAGGAGGCGCCGAGGTAGGCGCGGTTGAGGTAGATCGCCAGCACCTCGTCCTTGGTGTAGCGGGTCTCCAGCGCCATGGCGTAGATCATCTCCTTGACCTTGCGCCAGAGCGTGGTCTCGCGGCAGTCGGCCTCGTAGGCCGCCTCGCTCTCCCAGGCGGCTTCGTCATAGGGGATCCCGAGGCAGAGCAGTTTCGCGGTCTGCTGGGTGAGGGTCGAGCCGCCGTGGCCAGAGAGCGGCCCGCGGCCTTCGCGCAGGTTGATGGCGATGGCCGAGGCGATGCCGCGGGGGCTGACGCCGAAATGCCGGTAGAATCGCTTGTCCTCGGTGGCGACCACGGCATTCGTCAGGTGCGGAGAGACGTTCTCGACCCGGACCGGGCCGCCGTAGGTCTCGCCGCGCCAGGCATAGACCTTGCCATCACGGTCGAGCATGGTCACGGAACCGCGGGTGCGGGCATCGAGCAGGGCGGACACATCCTCGGGGAGCGTGGTGTAGAAGTATCCGACGGCGCCGGCGACGATCAGCGCCACCACTGCGCCCATCCGCCAGGTCACACCCCAGATCACGCGCATGAAGAAGCGGGTGATCCGCGCCACCCAGCCGAGCAGCCCCTTGGGAGCCGGCCGCCGGGCGCGGGGCGCGCGCTTCTTCCTGGGTGCCTTGGCCTTCTTCGGCGCCGCTGCGCTCGTGGCAGCGCCGGAATAGCGCTTCTCTGCCACCAAGGGCGTCTTCTTTCGTCCGTTTCCGCTCATGCGTGCCTCTAATCGCATTTTTCCACGCACCTTAAAGGTGGGGAGTCGAAAAGGGGAGACAAGACGGCGCGAGATCGCCGATTTTTAAATCAGCCTAAATTTTGAGCATATTGCCTATTTTGTGCAAAAATTGTGCAACCGCCCTCGGAATCCACATGCCGCGCGGGGGGCGCTCGCTTGATGCCGGGGGTGCAACCGGATGTGACTGACGCCGTGAACCCGCCGGGGCTGCGCCTGGCAAAATGGAAGGGGACAACAGTGAAACTCATAATTGCAGCAATCAAGCCGTTCAAGCTGGAGGAGGTCCGTGAAGCTCTGACCGCCATCGGCGTCCGCGGCATGATGGTGACCGAGATCAAGGGCTTCGGCTCGCAGTCGGGCCACACCGAAATCTACCGCGGCGCGGAATACGCCGTGAACTTCGTGCCGAAGGTCAAGCTGGAGATCGTCGTCTCGGCCGCCATGGCAGACCAGGTGGTCGAAACGATCCAGACCACCGCGAAGACCGACAAGATCGGCGACGGCAAGATCTTCGTCCTGGACGTGAACCAGGCCGTGCGGGTGCGCACGGGCGAAACCAACGAAGAAGCGCTGTGAGCGCGGACAGATAGGGGACCCTGAACAGATGCAATTCCGCAAATTCATTCCGGCCGCCGCGGCCCTGACGGCAGCGATCGCACTGCCCGCCATGGGCTTTGCGCAGGAGGCCGCCGAAGCCGACATGACGCCGCCCAACGGCGAAATCGGCTACATCTTCACCACCTTCATGTTCCTCGTCACCGGCTTCCTGGTGATGTGGATGGCCGCGGGCTTCTCGATGCTCGAGGCCGGCCTCGTGCGCCAGAAGAACGTGACGATGCAGCTCACCAAGAACGTGGCGCTCTTCTCGATCGCCGGGATCATGTACTACCTCATCGGCTACAACCTGATGTACCCGGGCGATGGCTGGACCTCCGAGGGCTACCTCGGTGCCTTCGGCCCCGCCGTGCTGGAAGCCGTCGGCCTCGCCGAGACCGAAACCGACCTCACCTACGCCTCGGTTGGCTCGGACTTCTTCTTCCAGCTGATGTTCTGCGCCACCACCGCGTCGATCGTCTCGGGCACCCTGGCCGAGCGGATCAAGCTGTGGCCGTTCCTGATCTTCACGATCATTCTGACCGGCCTCATCTACCCGATCCAGGCCTCCTGGAAATGGGGCGGCGGCTTCCTGGCCCCCGGCGCCGAGGGCGTGACCGACTTCCTCGACTTCGCCGGCTCGACCGTGGTGCACTCCACCGGTGGCTGGGCTGCCCTTGCAGGTGCGCTCATCCTCGGCCCGCGTCTGGGCAAGTACAAGGATGGCCGCGTCTTCCCGATGCCCGGTTCCAACCTGACCCTCGCCACGCTCGGCACGTTCATCCTGTGGCTCGGCTGGTTCGGCTTCAACGGCGG
>CAYVQK010000030.1:0-2315 GCA_964454145.1 uncultured Oceanicola sp.
AGCTGTCGTTGCAGACCGTGTCGTAATGGGTCGTCTCGCCGCGGATCACGCAGCCGAGCGCCACGAAGCCATCGAAGTTGCTCTGCCGGTGTGCGATGCGGATGGCGGTGGGCACCTCCAGCGCTCCGGGCACCTCGGCGATCTCGTGAAACGCGCCGCAGGCCTCCAGCTCGGCCACAGCGCCGGCGACGAGTGCATCGGCGATGTCCTTGTAGTAGGGCGCGACAACGATCAGCACCTTTGGCGCCGTGTCGAACTCCGGGCGCGGCAGGATGTAGTGGCTCTCGCTTCCCGCCATCAGCCCGCCTCCTCGATCCGGCGCGTGCCGGTGATTTCCAGCCCGTAGGCGTCGAGCCCCACGATCCTGGGTGTCGGCGAATTGGTCAGCAGCTCCAGCTTGTGCAGCCCGAGCGACGAGAGAATCTGCGCTCCGAGGCCATACTGCCGCAGCGTCTGCGGCGAGGCCTCCTCGGCGGCGGCGATCTTCATGGTCAGGTCGCGCAACAGCACCACCACGCCGCGGCCCTCGGCGGCGACCGCCTCCATCGCTGCGCCGAATTCATGGGCCCGTCCGGCCCCGGCGGTGCCGACAATGTCCAGCATCGGATCGAGCGCGTGCATCCGGGTCAGCACAGGCGCGTCGCCCGTGATGTCGCCCTTTACCAGCACGATATGCTCGGCACCCTGCACCTGGTCGGTGTAGATCTTCATCTGCCACTCGCCCCCGAAGGCGGAGGTGATCGTCTCCTCCTTCTTGACCGACACGAGGTTGTCGTGCCGGCGGCGGTAGGCGATCAGGTCCGAGATCGTACCGATCTTCAAGTTGTGCCGCTGGGCGAAGCTCACCAGGTCCGGCAGCCGCGCCATCGAGCCATCCTCGTTCATGATCTCACAGATCACACCAGAGCGGTTGACGCCGGCAAGGCGGCTCACGTCCCCCGCGGCCTCGGTGTGCCCCGCCCGTACCAGCACCCCGCCCTCGCGGGCCCGGAGCGGAAAGATGTGGCCCGGCGTCGCAATGTCCTGCGCGCCCTTGGTCGGGTCGATCGCCACCGAGATGGTGCGGGCACGGTCACCGGCGGAGATGCCGGTGCTTACACCCTCACGAGCCTCGATCGACACGGTGAAGGCCGTCTCGTGGCGCGAGGAGTTCTGCGACGCCATCAGCGGCAGGCCGAGGGCGTCGATCCGCTCGCCGGGGAGCGTCAGGCAGATCAGCCCGCGCCCATGGGTCGCCATGAAGTTGATCGCATCCGGTGTCGCCATCTGCGCGGGAATGACGAGGTCTCCTTCGTTCTCCCGGTCCTCGTGGTCCACGAGGATGAACATCCGGCCGTTGCGGGCATCCTCGATGATCTCGTCCACCGACGAGATCGCGTCATGGTAGCTGGTGGATTGGTCGTTCATGGCGCCGCCCGCTCTGTTTCGCGGCTCCATCTAGCTTGGATGAGCGAAGTTGGAAAGGGCGGATGGGCCGGGCGGGACGCGAGGTCGCGGGGGCTCAGGGCCCGAAGTATCGCGCCGCCGGAACGTGGCCCGCGAGCGCGGCGGTTGGCGCCCATTCGGCCTCGAGTGCGGTATCGCCCACCAGCACCACCGCGCCAGGCAGGTAGCCCGCGGCGTTCAGCACTTCGCGGATTCGGGCCCGGGTCTCGCCCCATGTCTCGCTGAGGCGCGGTGCCGCCATCGCCGGATCGAGCCTGATCGCATGCGCCTCCGCCATGCGCGCGGCGAGCCCCGCCGCATCCTGCGGTGCATGCACGATGAGCCCGGCGCCGCAACCGCGCAGATCGCGCAGCTTTTGGGCACGTGTCACGGGCATGTCCTGCCCCGCGCGGACCATTCGCAGCGCGTTGTTCGAGAACAGGATCGCCACGATATCCCGGCCTGCCGCCTGGTGCACCCGCGCATAGGTCTTGAAGTCGAGCCCAAGCTCTGCCGCCCGTTTCAGTCGCCGTTGGATCACCGGCAGCGGCAGGTTGGGCACGAGCGCGGCGCGAGCCCTCTTCCAGGCGTAGCCACGCCAGGCCGCGCCCTGCTCCATCGTCGGGCCGCCATTGTGCCCGGGGCCGTGCAGAGGCTGCGGCGTCATCACACTGCCTCCTGCAGCCGCGCCACGTAGCGGGCCATAGTATCGACCTCCAGGTTCACCTCGTCGCCTTGCTTCACCTCGCCCCAGGTCGTCACCTCGCGGGTATGAGGGATGAGGTTCACACCGAACTCGGCGCCCTCCACCTCGTTGACCGTGAGCGAAGTGCCGTTGAGCGCCACCGAGCCCTTTGGCGCGATGAACCTGGCCAGCCCCCGAGGCGCAC
>CAYVQK010000030.1:2325-26679 GCA_964454145.1 uncultured Oceanicola sp.
CAGGCTGTCGCCCTCGTCGTGCAGCTCCACCCCCTCGGCCACGCCGTCCACATGGCCCGACACGATGTGCCCGCCCAGCTCGTCGCCCACCCGCAGCGCCCGTTCCAGGTTCAGCCGCTTGCCGACCGGCCAGCCGTTGGCCGGGATCGACGTCTTCGACACCGTCTCGGCCGAGACATCCACCTCGAACCAGCAAGGCCCCAGCGCCACGACCGTCAGGCACACGCCATCGCAGGCGATGCTCGCGCCGATGTCTATGCCGTCGGTGTCGTAGGCGGTGCCGATGCGAGCTCGCATGTCGCCGCGCATCTCGACTTTCTCCACCCGCCCCACGTCGGTGACGATGCCGGTAAACATGCCTCGATCCTTTGCCTCTACCCCGGCCGATGCCGGACATTTCAGACTTAATTCTGCCGCAGGAATGGGTTAGTCCACAAGCAAGACCTGAGGAGACCGCGCCCCAGATGAGCGCCCTTGCCGCAGACCAACGCCGGTTCCTGTTCCTGCAGGGGCCGCACGGGCCGTTCTTCCACCGCCTCGGCAAGATGCTGCGGGCGGCGGGCTGCGAGGTTTGGCGCGTGGGTTTCAACAAGGGGGACGAGGCCTTCTGGTTCCACGCGCGAAGCTACATCCCCTACCGCGGCACGCCCGAGGCCTGGCCCACCCGCTTCGCCGAACTCTGCGAGGAGAAGGGCATCACCGATATCGCCCTCTACGGCGACACCCGCGGCATTCACGCCGAGGCGGTGCGCCTCGCCAAGGAACGCGCAATAACCGTGCATGTCTTCGAAGAAGGGTACCTGCGCCCCTACTGGGTCAGCTACGAGCGCGGCGGCGCCAACGGCCACTCCCGCTTGATGGATTTCTCGATCGACGACATGCGCACCGCGCTGGCGATGTCCGACATCGACCTGCCAGATGCCCCGTCCAAATGGGGCGACATGCGACACCACATCTTCTACGGCTTCCTCTACCACTACTTCGTCCTGCTCTGGAACCGGCCGTACCGCAACTTCCGCCCGCACCGGTCGCTCACCGTGGCACAGGAATTCGGGCTCTACCTCAAGCGCCTGCTGCTGATGCCCTTCTTCTGGGCCGACCGCGTGCAGGCCACCCTCCGGATCAAGCACGGCGGCTTCCCCTACCACCTCGCGATCCTCCAGCTGGAGCATGACGCCAGCTTCCAGAAACACTCCCCCTTCACCACGATGACGGAGTTCCTGAGTCTCACCATCGAGGGCTTCGCACAGGGCGCGCCTCGGCATCACCACCTCGTGTTCAAGGCCCATCCGCTGGAAGACGGGCGCGTGCCGATCCGCCGCGAGATCCGCCGCCTCGCACGGGCTCACGGCGTTCGCGATCGCGTGCATTACGTGCGCGGCGGCAAGCTGGCCCAATTGCTCAACCACGCCCGCAGTGCCGTCACCGTCAATTCCACCGCGGCCCAGCAGGTCCTTTGGCGCGGGCTGCCGCTGAAGGTCTTCGGCGATGCGGTCTACGCCAAGCCCGAGTTCGTCTCGACCCAGCCGCTGCCGGAGTTCTTCTCGACGCCGACCCGGCCTGACAGCAAGGCCTACCGCGACTACCGCAGCTTCCTGCTGGAAACCTCCCAGATCGCCGGCGGCTTTTACTCGTCCCGCGGGCGGAGACAGCTTCTGCGGCAGGTTGTCGACATGATGCTGGCCCCGGAAGACCCCTACGACGCCCTCGCGCAGGGCAAGGCCGGGCCACGGCTGCAGCTCAGGCTGGTCACCTGACGCAGCCGTTTGGGGTTGCAGGGCCTGCGTCCACAACATCTGCCAAGCACCCGGGATTCCTTGCAGAATCCACTTGGCCGCAGTCTCGCCACGAACGCGGCACATGGGCAACACACCCTGCGCGTTTCGCGTCGGCGTCACCCCACCGTGCTTCCTTTTCGCCGGCGCCTTCCGTAGGTTGAGCGCAAAACTTGAGGCAGAAATCCGTAAAGGAGCCCGAGCAGTGAAAACCGGAACATCCCCGCTGGCGCGCGCCGCGGCCGCATTGGCCATGGTCGCCCTTCTCGCCTCCTGCGGGCTCCCGCGCGTTGGCCCGAACAAGCGTGAAATTTTCGCCGGATCGGTATTGAAGGAAGGCGACGCCTTCATCGTCGCCGTCAACAAGCGCGTCACCGCCGCCACCTCCGTCACGCCCGTGCTGGGATTTTCCAAGGCCTTCCTGAACGCCGGCGTCGTCGGCGCCGACACGATCCGCCCCGGGGACACCCTGGGCCTGACCATCTGGGAGAACGTCGATGACGGCCTCCTTGCCAACGAGGGGATGAACGCCACCGTGCTGGAAGAGGTGCAGGTGGATGCCGCGGGCTTCATCTTCGTGCCCTATGCCGGCCGCATCCGGGCCGCAGGCAACACGCCGGACCGCATCCGCCAGCTCATCACCGAGAAGCTCGACACCCAGACACCCGATCCCCAGGTCATCGTCCGCCGGCTCGCCGGCGATGGTGCCACGGTTTCGGTCGTCGGCGGCGTCGGCGCCCAGGGCGTCTACCCGATCGAGCGTCCCACCCGCACCCTCTCTGCCATGCTGGCCGCCGCAGGCGGCATCGCCATCGAGCAGGAGGTGGCACAGATCACCGTGATCCGCGGCAAGCACAAATGCACGATCTGGTGGGAGGATCTCTTCTCCAACCCAAGCTTCGACATCGCGCTCCGGGACGGCGACCGCATCCTGGTGGAAGAGGCCACCCGCGCCTTCACCGCGCTTGGCGCCACCGGCACCCAGAACCGCGTGCCCTTCACCACACAGACGCTCTCAGCGATCGAGGCCATTGCTCAGGTAGGCGGCCTCAGCTCCAACCTGGCGGACCCGACCGGCGTTTTCGTGTTCCGCAACGAGCCGGAAGAGATCGCCAAGCAGGTACTCGGCCGCACCGACATCATCGGCACCCAGCGCATGGTCTACGTGCTCGATCTGACCGAGCCCAACGGGATGTTCGAGGCGCGTGACTTTGTGATCCGCGACGACGACACCGTCTATGTCACCGAGGCGCCCTACGTTCAGTGGCAGAAGACCCTCTCCGCACTGACCGGCGCCGCGGGCACCGCCAACACGTTGGCCAGCGCCAGCGGCAACTGACGGGCCGCCATGGCCCCCGCGCCAGACCAGACCGAAGCCGCCGGAGCCCCCCAGCCCCGGCGGCTCTTCGTTTACTCCGGCGGTTTCGTCTTCCAGAAACGGGTCCGACGCATCCTCGAACTGGCCGGGTGGGATGTGCGCCTCGGTATTGCCGGCGCCGACGACTGCATCGGCGTCTGGGGGCGTTCGCCCTATGCGGCCCGCGGAGAAGCCATGGCCGAGCGGACCGGTGGCTCGCTCATCCGCATCGAAGACGCCATGTTGCGCTCCATCCACCCCGCTCGCGCCGGCGGCGAGCCACCTGTCGGGCTATTGATTGATCGACATGGCGTCCATTTCGACAGCAGTCGCCCCTCCGACCTCGAGACGCTGCTTGCCACCCACCCTCTAGACGACAGCGCCCTGATGGCCCGCGCCCGCGCCGCCATGGAGCGGATGAAGCGGGAACACCTCAGCAAATACAACGGGTTCGATCCCGAAACAGACGTGCCCGAGCCAGGCTACGTCCTGGTCATCGACCAGACCCTAGGCGATGCCTCGATCACCCACGGAAATGCCTCGGCGGCGACCTTCCGCGAGATGCTGGCCTTTGCACAAATCGAACATCCAGGCGCCCGCATCCTGATCAAGACCCACCCCGAGACGCAATCCGGAGCCCGCGAGGGTCACTACGGCCCGGGCGATCACGACGGGCGCACCGAGCTCTTCACAGATCAGGTCTCACCCTGGGCCCTGCTCGATGGCGCAGTGGCCGTCTACACCGTCTCTTCCGGCATGGGCTTCGAGGCCATCATCGCAGGCCACAAGCCCCGCGTCTTCGGCCAGCCGTTCTACGGAGGCTGGGGATTGACGGCCGACGAGGCGCCCTGCCCCCGCCGGGAACGCAAGCTCACGCGTGCCCAGCTCTTCGCCGCCGCCATGATCCTCTATCCCACCTGGTACGACCCCTGGCGCGACCGGCTGGCCACTCTGGAGGAGGTGATGGACGGCCTCTCCGCCCGCACCCGCGCCTGGCGAGAGGACCGGTCGGGCGGCGTTGCCTACGGCATGCGCCTGTGGAAACGCAAACCGCTCCAAGCCTTCTTCGGATCGGAGAAACCGCTGACCTTCAACGACAATCCGAAAGAGGTCACCGCCCGGGCCAAGGCCCTGGGCGCCCCCGTTCTCGCCTGGGCCGGTCGCGTGGACGACGCGCTCGAGGCAGAGACCGCCCGGGCCCACGTGCCGCTGATCCGGGTGGAAGACGGCTTCCTCCGCTCGCGCGGTCTCGGCGCCGAGCTCATCCCCCCGCTCAGCCTCGTCCGCGACGACCTCGGCATCTACTACGATCCGCGCAGCCCCTCGCGGCTGGAGCACCTCATCGCCCGCGCGGCAAGCCGGGCCGAGCATCCCCGTGCGGCCGCGCTGATCGCCCGGCTCAAGGCAAGCGGCGTCAGCAAGTACAACCTCGGTCAGCTTGACCTGCCCGAGCTCCCGCCAGGCCACCGCATCCTGGTGCCCGGCCAGGTGGAGGATGATGCCTCGATACGACTTGGTACAGGCGAAATCTCAAGCAATACCAGGCTGTTGGAAGCCGTGCGCGCAGCCAACCCCAAGGCCGTGGTGCTTTACAAGCCGCACCCCGACGTCGAGGCAGGGCTG
Organism: uncultured Oceanicola sp.; assembly: GCA_964454145.1. Classification (GTDB taxonomy): domain Bacteria; phylum Pseudomonadota; class Alphaproteobacteria; order Rhodobacterales; family Rhodobacteraceae; genus Vannielia. Next base: position 7,081 of record CAYVQK010000030.1, read on the forward strand.
CGCGTCGGGCAGGTCGAGCGCCCGCTGGACTGGGCCGATCTGACCCTTCCCAACACCGACCCGGCGGCGTTGATCGAACGGGTGGACGAGGTCTGGACGATGACCTCCGGCCTGGGGTTCGAGGCCCTGATCCGCGGCGTGAAGGTGACCACCCTCGGCACTCCCTTCTACGCCGGCTGGGGCCTGACGACCGACAAAGGCGATGTACCCGCACGGCGCGAGGCGAGGCCCTCGCTCGAAGCGCTCGTGCAGGCCGTGCTGATCGACTACCCCCGATACTTCGACCCTGTCACCGGCACCCCCTGCCCCGTCGAGGTGGTGCTCGACCGGCTCGAACATGGCCCCTTGCCGCACCCAGGCGCGGGCAACCGCCTTCTGTCCAAGCTGCAGGGCTGGTTCGCCGGCTACGCCCACCTGTGGCGGTAGAGACGGCCCGGCGCGCGGCTCATGCGCTTCTGACCCAACTCGCCATCAGGTCCGCACCGACCTTCCTCTGCTCATCCAGCACATAGCGCGGCGCCTCCGCCAGCGCGGCAAGGCCCAACGGCCCGATGGACGGCTGGCCCTCCGCGCCCAGCATGAGCCCGGCGGTGAAGCCCACGATCCGGTCCACCAGTCCCGCGCCGATGAGCGAGGCCGCCAGCATTCCGCCCCCCTCGCAGAGCACCCGCGTCAACCCGCGCGCGCCGAGCAGACGCAGCATGTCTGCCGGATCGGGGTGCCTGTCGTGGCCGAGCGGCACCTCGATGAGCTCGGCCCCCAGCCCGGCCCAGACGGCCCTCCGGTCCGCCGGCGCATCGACGCCATGGCAAAGCCAGAGCGGCACGTCGCGCGCCGTGCGGGCGAGCTGGCCATCGGTCGGCACATCGAGCCTGCGGGACACCACGACGCGCAGGGGCGACGGACGCGCACCGTAGCCTCGAAGTGTTAACGCCGGATCGTCGGCACGGGCGGTCCCTGCGCCCACCAGAACGGCGTCGTGCCTTGCGCGCAGCCCCTGCACTGCCTGTCGCGCGGCAGGGCCGGTGATCCACTTGCTCTCGCCCGAGGCCGTGGCGATGCGGCCATCGAAAGAGCTGGCGAGTTTCAGCGTCAGTAGCGGGCGCCCCTCGAGGACGCGTGTGAGAAACCCCGCATTGGCCCTTCGGGCAGCCTCGCTCAGAACATCGGTTTCAATGGAAATTCCCGCCTCGCGCAGCCGTGCGTGCCCCTGTCCGGAGGTGCGCGGATCGGGGTCTTCCAGGGCCGTGACGACCCGTGCCATCCCGGCCTGCACCAGCGCATCGGCGCAGGGCGGCGTCTTGCCGTGGTGGGCGCAGGGCTCGAGCGTGACATATGCCGTGGACCCGCGCGCCGCGTCCCCGGCCTGCGCGAGCGCCATCGCCTCTGCATGCGGCCGGCCACCTGGCTGCGTCCAACCCCGGCCGACAACCCTTTGATCCTTCACGAGAATGCAGCCCACCGCCGGGTTGGGCCAGACCTGCCCCAAACCGCGCGCCCCGAGGCTCAGGGCGCGCGCCATCCAGGTTTCGTCTGCCTGGCGGCTCACTCCTCGGCGTCGCCGGGCATCACCGGCGGACGGAGCTCCGACACGAAACGGTCGAAATCGCCCGCAGCCTGGAAGTTCTTGTAAACGCTTGCAAATCGCACGTAGGCGACGGTGTCGATCCGGGCAAGGCTCTCCATGACGATCTCGCCGATCACCTTGCTGTCGATATCCGTCTCGCCCATGCTCTCAAGCCGGCGGACGATGCCCGAGATCATCTGGTCGATGCGCTCCGGGTCGATCGGGCGTTTCTGCAAGGCGATGCGGATCGAGCGCTCGAGCTTGTCGCGGTCGAAGTCCTCGCGGCGTCCGGAGGATTTTATCACAACGAGATCACGCAGTTGCACGCGCTCGTAGGTGGTGAAGCGGCCCCCGCAGGCCGGGCAGAACCGCCGCCTCCTGATGGCGACATGGTCTTCCGCCGGTCGGCTGTCTTTCACCTGCGTATCGACATTTCCGCAAAACGGGCAGCGCATTCCTGTCCCCTTCTCTCTGCCTCTCTGGGGTTATGCTCCCCATTTATCCACAGATACTATAGGCCAGCCCCTAGGGTTTGGGTAGCCCAAACGTGGAGCCCCCACATGCTGCCTCGCGAATGCAGCGAGAGACCGTGTTAACCACGTCACAACCCATGCACATCCGATGCACATGCAATGCACAACCCATGCATACCGCGGTGCAGCAAGGCGGCCACGTTAACCTTTTGCGAAATGCGCCGCGACCTCGCGGCGATGGGGTGCAGCGCGGTGTTCGAAGAGGTAGATCCCCTGCCATGTCCCCAGCCGCATCCGCCCCGCCGCGACGGGGATCTGAAGCGACACAGGCAGCAGCGCCGCCTTGATGTGGGCCGGCATGTCGTCGGGGCCTTCCAGCACGTGGGTCAGGTAGGCCATCGAGTAGTCATCCGCCGGCGGCACCAGCCGATGAAAGAACTCCGCGAGGTCGGTCCGCACATCGGGGTCGGCGTTTTCCTGGATCAGCAGCGAGCAGGAGGTGTGGCGGACCATCAGCGTCAGCAGGCCATCGCCGGCTCCCTCCAGCCAGCGGGCGACCTCGCCGGTGAACATCGTCAGGCCTGGGCCGCGGGTGGAGATGGTGAATGTGGTCTGCATGGCGCGACAATGGGCGCAGGCGACGACACGCGCAAGGACAGCCTGATGCCGGAAAACCCCGCGCCGCGCGCTATATCCAACCGAGAACAACAGAGGAGCCCGCCATGCCCGACGTCAACCGCCGCCACCTGCTCGCTACCCTCGCCGCCCTGCCCCTTTCGGCGCTTGCCGCCCGGCAGGCGCTGGCCCAGGAGGCGGGGCTGATCACCGGCAACGTCTGCATGGTCCAGCGCGAAACCACGGAGGGCCCCTACTACATCGACCCGGGGCTGATCCGCTCCGACATCACCGAGGGCCTTCCCGGCCTGCCGCTGGCGCTTGCTCTGCAGGTGGTAGATGCCGGCTGCACGCCGCTGCGGGGCGCGCGTGTCGATATATGGCACTGCGACGCCGCCGGGCGCTATTCGGGCTATGCACGGGAGAACACGGCGGGGGACACGTTCCTGCGCGGGACCCAGATGACGGGCGCCGACGGGGTGGCGCGGTTCACCACGATCTATCCGGGCTGGTATCCGGGCCGGGCGGTGCACGTCCACTACAAGGTCTGGCTGAACAGCCGCGAGGTGCTGACATCGCAGCTTTTCTTCCCCGAAGCGGTGTCGGACCAGGTCTACGAGAAGATCGCGGCTTACGGCGGGCGCGGCGCGCGCAATCGGCTGAACCAGAACGACGGCATCGCCCGTCGCGCCGGCAGGGGCGCCGTGGCGGCCGTCGCGAACGCCCGGCGCGGACTTCAGGCCAGCCTGGTGGCGGGGATCGCTGCCGGATAGGGCCGTCGTGCCCGGCTCAGGAGCCGGGGCGCGGGCGCGGCTCGGTCACGCACATGGCGACAGGCGTGGCTTCGTCGGCGCTGGTATCCAGCGCCACGGGCGTGGCGACATCGTCCTGCGGCAGGTCCACCGGCGCGCCTGTGACCATGGCAAGCGTTGCCTGGCAGCGGGCGAGATCTTCCGGCGCGACAACGATCTCGACGATCTCTTCTGTCGGCATGCCCGGATCGTCCGGATAGTCGATGAAGGGGCTCGCGGCGGCCGGAGCGGCGGCGAGGGCGAGGAGGAGGAGGGGTGCTATCTGTTTCATGTCGCAGATGAAACTCCGCAGGAGCAGCGGAGGTTCCCCGCGAAGGGCTAAGGGGGAGGCCTCAGCGCTCGATATCATCGACGCAGAGCGTCCGAGCATGGGCCACCGTCACCGTTTCTCCCTGGCGCGATACCCTCAGCAGAAGCCCGTGATCAGGCACGGCACCCTTGTCGAGCCGAAAGCCCACGGTCTCGCCGCCCGGCCCGAAGACCCGGCCACTCCGCGGCGAGATCACGACGACGGCATCGCCGGGCTGGGCGCCGAGACGTGCCAGCGCATAGGTGCCCGCGGCGCAGAAGATGTCAGAGCTGCCGGCGCCTGCCAGCGGGCGCACGACGATCGAGTCCGGCCCGCCATCCACCTGGTAGCCATTCGGTGCCAGCCAGTTGCCCGCAAATGCGGGGGAGGCAAAGAGCGTGGCGAGCAGGGCGATGCGGCGCATGGATTGTCCTTCGTGATACCTGCCTCCAGCGTAGCCCAGAAACCACGCGCCGCACAGGGGGCATCACGCCGAAGTGCGACATCGGCGCAGGAGGCGCCCCCGGGGTGCCGCAGGGCAGCCACGGCCCGACCCAGAAATCCACCGCGGCTCCCCTTGCCGCACTGCCGCACTCGCCGCTTGCCACGCTGCACCTGCCCGGTAAGATTGCCCCGTCATGGGCAAAGCCGCATCCATATGGACCTGATCACCTTCGCCCCACCCTGGGACGCCGTCTTTGCATTGGCGGTGGTGGGGGCCATGTTCATCCTCTTCATACGAGAGAGCTTTCCGCCGGAGGTTGTGGCGATTCTCGGTGTCGCCGTGCTGCTTCTGTCCGGCGTGCTGCCCTATGCCGAGGCCCGCGAGGTGCTCTCCAACCCGGCACCCTGGACCATCGCCGCGATGTTCCTCGTGATGGGCGCCCTGGTGCGGACCGGCGCGCTCGACTGGTTCACCCAGGTGGCCGACCGGAACGCCACCACGCGGCCCGCACTGGCCGTGGGGGCGATGATCGCCTTCGTGGTGCTCGCCTCGGCCTTCGTCTCCAACACCCCCGTGGTCGTGGTGATGATCCCGGTCTTCGTGCAGCTGGCCCGCACGATGAAGATCTCCGCCTCCAAGTTGCTCATCCCGCTGAGTTACGCCGCCATCCTCGGCGGCACGCTCACCCTCATCGGCACCTCGACCAACCTGCTCGTCGATGGCGTGGCGCGCGCCAACGGGCTCAAGGCCTTCGGGATCTTCGAGGTGACGCCCCTCGCGGTGATCCTTGTCGCCTGGGGCATGATCTACCTGCGCTTCATCGCCCCCCGCATCCTGCCCGACCGCGCCAGCATGGCCAACCTTCTCTCGGGCGGCGACTCGGCGCGGCGCAAGTTCTTCACCGAGGTCGCGCTGCCCGAGGACAGCCCGCTGGTGGGCCAGAAACCGGGCGAGGTGGACCTGTTCCGCCGCGAGGGCGTGCGGCTGGTCGACGTGCTGCGCGGCGATGCCTCGCTGCGCCGCAACCTCGGCGAGGTGGTGCTGGAGCCCGGTGACCGGGTGGTTCTGCGCTCGCAGATGTCGGAGCTGCTGGCGCTCCAGGAAAGCAAGCACGTCCGCATGGTCGACAAGCTGTCGTCGGTCGAGACAAGCACTGTGGAGGTGCTCATCACCCCCGGCGCCCGGATGGTGGGCCGCTCGCTCGGCACGCTCCGCCTGCGTCGCCGCTACGGTGTGTATCCGCTTGCCGTCCACCGGCGGAACCAGAACATCGGCCGCCAGCTCGACGACCTCGTGGTCCGCGTCGGTGACACGCTGCTGCTCGAGGGCGCACCTGCCGATATCCAGCGCCTCGCCGCCGACATGGACCTCGTGGATGTCGCCGCGCCCACCGGCCGCGCCTATCGCCGCCAGAAGGCCCCGATCGCGGTGGCGGCGCTTCTGGGGATCGTCGGTCTCGCCGCCTTCGGCTTTGCGCCCATCCTCGCGCTCTCCATCTTCGCCGTGGCGCTGGTCTTCGGCACCCGCTGCATCGACGCCGACGAGGCGTTTTCCTTCGTGGATGGCCGCCTGCTGGCGCTGATCTTCGCCATGCTGGCCATCGGTGCGGCGCTGGAAGAGTCCGGCGCGGTGCAGCTCATCGTCAATGGCATCGCCCCGGCCCTCGGCACCCTGCCACCGTTCTTCATCGTCTGGGCGATCTACCTGCTGACCTCGCTCCTGACCGAGTTGGTCTCCAACAACGCCGTCGCCGTGGTCGTCACCCCAATCGCCATCGGCCTGGCCAGCGCGCTCGGCTACGATCCGCGCCCCCTGGTGATCGCGGTGATGATCGCGGCCTCCGCCAGCTTCGCCACGCCGATCGGCTACCAGACGAACATGCTGGTCTACGGCCCCGGCGGCTACCGCTTCACCGATTTCATGAAGGTGGGGATTCCGCTGAACCTGACCATCGGGCTCCTGGCCTCGGCGCTGATCCCGCTGATTTGGCCATTGATGCCTTGATCTCAAGTTGGGTTGAGGGTCGATAAGGAGTGCCTCCCGCCCGAATCGGAGGCTCCCATGCCCGCACCCCGCCCCTTCGCACCGCCACCGCCCCTGACCAGCCAGTTCGACAGCATCCCGCTGCCGCGCCCGCCCTGGGCGATACGACCGGGCAAATAGCCGCCAGGTCGCATATTCCTGCTGTTAGTATCCCAAGAGCGCGGGGACAGTGCCGGCGCTTGAGGCTCTTCCCTCGGCCCGTTCCCGGGCGTAAAGCGTGACTCATGCACACGATTCCTCTCCGTGACGCCCACAGCCTGCCGCGCTGGCGTCAGCCGATCACCCTGCTCTTCCTGATGGCCGTGGCGATGCCGCTGGCCTTCGCGACCTGGTCGGCGCTGCTGAACAACTTCGTCATCGAGGTCGCGGGCTTCGACGGGCGGGATATCGGCTGGCTGCACACCGTGCGCGAGATCCCGGGCTTCCTCGCCATCGGGGTGATCGCGCTGATCATCTTCATCCGCGAGCAGGTGCTCGGCCTGATTTCGCTCATCCTGCTGGGGGTCGCCACCGCGGTCACTGCGCAGTTCCCCAGCCTTGGCGGAATCCTCACCATCACCATGCTCTCGTCGATCGGCTTTCACTACTACGAGACGGTCAACCAGTCGCTCCAGCTGCAATTCCTGAAGATCGAGCGCGCGCCGCAGATGCTGGGCTGGCTGCTGGCCACGGGCTCGGCCTCGACCCTCGTGGCCTATGGCCTCATCGTGATGACCTGGGAGACCTTCGATCTCTCCTATTCCTTCGTCTACTGGGTCTCGGGCGGGCTCTGCACCGCCATTGCGCTCTTCTGCCTGATCGCCTACCCGCGCTTCGAGGGCGAGCACCGGCAGAATACCCGGATGGTGCTGCGGCGGCGCTACTGGCTCTACTACGCGCTGCAGTTCTTCGCGGGCGCCCGGCGGCAGATATTCGTGGTCTTCGCAGGCTTCATGATGGTCGAGCGCTTCGGCTTCGAAGTGCATGAGATCACGGCACTTTTCATGCTCAACCTGGTCGCCAACATGATCTTCGCCCCGCTCATGGGCCGCCTCGTGAGCCGCTGGGGCGAACGCAACGCGCTGATCTTCGAATACACCGGCCTGGTGATCGTCTTCACCCTCTACGGCGGGATCTACTGGTTCGGCTGGGGCGTGGTGCTGGCCTCCGCGCTCTATGTGATCGACCACATCTTCTTCGCCCTCGCCCTGGCGCTGAAGACCTACTTCCAGAAGATCGCCGACCCCGCCGACATCGCCCCCACCGCCGCCGTGGCCTTCACCATCAATCACATCGCCGCGGTCTTCCTGCCGGCCCTGCTGGGTTACCTCTGGGTGGTCTCACCCGGATCTGTCTTCCTGCTCGCGTCCGGCATTGCCTGCGGCTCCCTGGCGCTCGCCACATTTATCCCCCGACATCCCGCGCCGGGCCACGAAACGCGGCTCGCGCCACGGCTGGCAGCCCCCGCCGAATAACGATCGCGGCAAAAGACATGACGTCTGTCGCGCCGGTACTATATCATCTGACAAGCATACCCGGAGGGATTCGAGCATGTTCGGACTAGGACGCGACAAGTCGACGATGGTGGGTGAAGGCGACGCCCTGCCGGGCCGCATTGCCCCCATCCCCACCGCCAAGGCGCATCACATCACCGGCGCCCCGATGACGCGCGAAGTGCCGCCCGGTCAGGAGGTGGCGATGTTCGGCATGGGCTGCTTCTGGGGTGTCGAACGGCTGTTCTGGCAGATCCCCGGCGTCGAGCTGACGATGGTGGGTTATGCCGGCGGTTTCACCCCCAATCCGACCTACGAGGAAGTCTGCACCGGGCGCACCGGCCACAACGAGGTGGTCCGGGTGCATTACGATCCGGCCCGCATCAGTTACGACGCCCTGCTCACCGCCTTCTGGGAGGGCCACGATCCGACCCAGGGCATGCGCCAGGGCGCCGACAGGGGCACCCAGTATCGCTCGGGGATTTACGTGTTCAACGATGCCCAGAAGGCCGCGGCGGAGGCCTCGCGCAAGGCCTACCAGGCCGCGCTGATGGCCCAGGGCCTTGGCGAGATCACCACCGAGATCCGCCTCGCGCCCGATTTCTACTTCGCCGAGGATTACCACCAGCAATACCTCGCCAAGAACCCGGGCGGCTACTGCGGGCTCGGCGGCACCGGCGTGACCTGTCCGGTGGGTCTCGGCGCCCGATGAATGCCCTGCCCGGCGTCGAAGACGGCGCCTGGTACAACTGCATGACGGAGGCTCTGGGCGCGCTGCGCGATGCGGCGCGCCTTGCCTGTCATGAGCACGCCACCATGGACCCTGCCGCGCGCGGCGCCTGCGGCCCGCGCCTGCAAGCTCTGCTCGGGCGCTTCGGCAAGGGCTGCTTTCTAGAGGCGCCCTTCCACGTGGCCTATGGCGTCAATCTCCATCTCGAGGACGGCGTCTACATCAACGCCTTCTGCACCCTGCTCGACACCGCCCGCATCACCATCGGCGCCCGCACGCTGCTCGGCCCCGGGGTGCATATCTACTGCGCCGACCATCACCACGAGATCGAGGGCCGCCGGAAGGGCCTCGAGCGGGCCCTGCCGGTGACCATCGGCGCTGAGGTCTGGATCGGCGGCCATGCCACGCTTATCCCCGGCGTGACAGTGGGCGACGGCGCCATCGTCGCTGCCGGCGCCGTGGTGACGAAGGATGTGCCCGCGGGAGCCACCGTCGCCGGTGTGCCGGCGCGCGTGCTCCGCCCTTGACCGGCCTCGCCATTCCCCCTACCCGCAGGCGACACCAGCAGGAGCCCGCATATGCCCACCTATTCCGCCCTCACCACGCTTGAAGGCAAGGCCGCCGCCGAGGCCCTGGGCGAGGCGCTGGAGCGGCTCCAGCCCGAGCCGACGGGCGTGGGCATCTTCGACATCGAGGACGGCAGCGGCCTGTCCGAGGTGGGCGCCTATTTCACCGAGGCACCTGACGAGGCGGGCCTCGCCCTGCTCGCCGCCGCCTTCGGCGCGAAGCCCTTCACCGTCTCCGAGGTGCCCGAGACCGATTGGGTCGCCCATGTGCGCCGCGAGCTGGCGCCGGTCGCGGCCGGACGCTTCTTCGTCTACGGCTCCCATGATGCCGACCGAGTGCCCGAGGGCGTCGAGCCACTGCTGATCGAGGCCGCCATGGCCTTCGGCACAGGCCACCACGGCACCACGCTGGGCTGCCTCCGGGCTTTCGACAGGCTGCTGAACGATGGCCTCGCGCCCTGCCCCACCGCCGACGTGGGCTGCGGCACCGCCGTGCTCGCCATGGCCGCCGCCCGGGTCTGGGATGTGCCGATCATCGCCTCCGACATCGACCCGGTCGCCGTCGAAGTGGCCGAGGCCAATGTCGCGGCCAACGGGCTGGCCGGGCGGGTACAGTGCATCGAGGCCACCGGGCTCGATCACCCCGTCCTGGCCGGGGCGGCCCCTTTCGGCCTCATCTTCGCCAACATCCTGAAAGGCCCGCTCATTTCTCTCGCGCCCGACATAGCAGGGGCACTCGCGCCCGGTGGCCATGCGATTCTCTCCGGGCTTCTGACAGATCAGGCCCCTGATGTGACGGCCGCTTACGTCGCGGAAGGCCTGACTGTCGCCAGCACCGAAACGATCGGCGACTGGACGACGCTCTGTCTCGCAAAATCCTGAGGCCTCGCCAAAATTCCGCCCAAATCATGGCGCACCTTGGTCTTCAGGCGGGGGCCAGAGCGAACAGTTTTCGGACGGAGATCACCTTGGCCGACCCAACCATGCAGAATTTCGCCGGACGCATCCGCCGGATCGAGAAGATCCACCGCAAGGGCGGCGGCTTCGAGGCCGCAGGCACCCTGGGGCAGAGTTTCTACACCCGCATGCACCTGAAGCGCACGAAGCGCCCGGTGATCCGGCCGGCGCTGACGGTGCTGGCGGTGTTCGTCTGCTTCAAGGCCGTCACGCTGGCTCATCTCGGCACCGCCGACTACACCACGCGGCTCGACACCCTGCGCAGCGGCAACGCCGTGCAGCAGGCCGGCGCCCACCTGATGGCGATCGACCCGATCACCCAGGCCGCCGCCGCAGGGATCAAGCCACTTCTGCGCTGAGGTCGCTCCACTGCAAGTTTCCGGGCGAGGGCGTGTCGTGAAAACGGCACGCCCGACGCCGTTCGCGGGCGCGGCCTAGCGCGCCTCGCCCAGAAGCCCCGCGATGTGCCCGGGCCAGTCGCGCTCGCCTACCGAGGCCGCCCGCACCAGCCCGTCGAAATGCCCGGTGATCGCCTGCACACGCTCCCTGTCGCGGAACGCGAGGTAGGACGAGCCGAGGTAGACCACCGCCAGCAGCGGGCCGAACACCGTGATGGGCGCCGAGAAGATCCGCCGCTGGTCGAAGAGGAAGATCCGGAGCTGGGGGTAGAACTGCCGGTGGAGCTCGGCCATCCAGCCCAGCTGCTCGCGGCGGATGTCGAGCGGCAGGCGCTTGTAGTAGCCAGTGCCCATGGCGAAGGAGGTCAGCTCGTCGAGCGGCAGGGCGATCTCGTAGTCGCTGCCCGAGCCGCGCATCCAGTCGAGCCGGTCCTGCGCCGCGCCGATCGCCTGCGCGGTGGTCTTGCCGAGATGCGGGGCATATTCCCAGTGCAGCATGGCCGGGGTCTTCAGCATGTCGGGCAGGGTCGCCGGCACGTGGCGGATCTTGTAGCCGGCCGCCTCGCGGTGCCAGGCGAAGATCTGGTCGTCGATCAGCGCGCGCTCCGCCTGGGTGATCGACAGCGCCGCCTGGGCCAGCTGCGCGGCCCGCTCTGGCCGGTCGGTCAGGCCGAGGAGCCAATCGGCGCTCACCCCGAGGGCGGTGGCCATGTCGCCAAGGAGCTGGGCGCCGGGGAGCCGTGGGGTGTCGCTGCCGAGGAGCTGCGAGAGCGTCGAGCGGCTCACCCCCACTTCCCGCGCCAGCGCGGCCTGGCTCATCTGGGCTTCGGCCAGTGCCCGGGCGCTTCGGTCCCGAAACAGGGCAGCTCGCGTGCGTTTGTCCATCATGGTGCTCATATGTTTACTTTTATCAACATCGGCTAGCAATGTTAACAAGAGATCGCCTCCCCCGCGCAGGCCGCACCCCGTAAAGCCTTGATCAACGGGCAAAACGCCCACGAGCAAGCCTACGGAGACAGAATTGAGCGAACCCCGCCGCGCCGCCGGAACCGAGTGGCCAACCCTGTCGCTCCTCGCCGTCTGCTATGGTTGCTTCGCCCTCGGAACCACTGCCGTCGCCGAGGTCTCTCTGCCGCTCGGCATGGTCCTGACCACGCTCGCCATCGTGCTCCACTCCTCCCTGAGCCACGAGCTGATCCACGGCCATCCGTTCCGCTCGGCCATGGCGAATGCGGCCCTCGTTTTCCCCGCGCTCGGCCTCTTCATCCCCTACCTGCGCTTCAAGGACACCCACCTGGCCCACCACCAGGACAGCCTCCTGACCGACCCCTACGACGACCCCGAGAGCAACTACCTCGACGCCGGGGACTGGGCCCGCCTGCCCGCCTGGCGCCGCGCGCTGCTGCGGGTGAACAACACGCTCGCAGGCCGCATCCTGCTAGGGCCGCTCATCGGACAGATCGCCTTCATGCGCAGCGAGTGGCGCGCAGTGCGCGAGGGCAACCGCCGTGTTGCCCTCGGCTGGGCGCTCCACGCCGCAGGCCTCGTGCCGGTCCTGCTCTGGCTGGCCGTGGCCCAGATTCCTTTGCCGGCCTACGTCGCCTGCGCCTATGCCGCCCTGTCGATCCTGAAGATCCGCACCTTCCTCGAGCACCAGGCCCACGAGCGCGCCCGCGGGCGCACCGTGGTGATCGAGGATCGTGGCCTGCTGGCCTTCCTGTTTCTCAACAACAACCTCCACGTCGTGCACCACATGCACCCGCGCACACCGTGGTACAGGCTGCCAAAGCTCTACTTCGCCAATCCGGCGCGCTACCTCAGCCGCAACGAAGGCTACCGCTACCGCTCCTATGGCGAGGTCTTCCGGCGCTACTTCCTGAAGGCGAAAGACCCGGTGCCCCACCCGCTCTGGCAACGCCAGGGGCCGCCCGCGCCCTGAGGCTTCCCATTCTCCCAGCAGCGTGATCCATAGGCGGCATGGACTGGCTCTGGATCCCCTTCGCCCTTGCCGCCGCCCTCATCCAGGCGATGCGCTTCATGGTGCAGAAGCAGATGGCCCAGGCGGGGCTCACCGCCACTGGGGCCACCTGGGCGCGGTTTCTCTACTCGTTGCCGATGATCTGGGCCGCGCTCTGGGTGATGGTCACGGCCCGCGGCATGGCACTGCCCGAGCTCGGCCCGAGCTTCTGGCTCTGGGCCGCGATCGGCGGCAGCAGCCAGATCCTCGCCACGGTCTTCACCGTCATGCTCTTCGCGCGCCGCAACTTCGCCGTGGGCATCACCCTGCGCAAATCCGAGGTGCTGCTCACCGCCGCAGTGGGCTGGATGCTGCTGGGCGAGACCCCGGGCTGGGGCGGCTTCGCGGCCATGGTGGTGGGGATGGTGGCGATCCTGCTGCTCTCCGGCACCGGCGGAAAGCTCCGGCTCGACACCCCCTCCGCCAGCCTCGGCCTTGGCGCTGGCCTCTTCTTCGCCTTTTCCGGCACCGGCTACCGCGCCGCCACCCTGCAGGTGGCCAGCGACGACATCCTGCTCCGCCCCGCCCTCGCGCTGGGCTGCGTCGTGATCCTGCAGAACCTGCTGATGCTGGCCTGGCTGCTTGCCCGCGACCGGGGCGAAATCGCCCGCGTCTTCGCCGCTTGGCGCCCCGGCCTCGCGGTAGGGCTCACCTCCTTCGGCGGCAGCTTCTGCTGGTTCGCCGCCTTCGCCCTGCAAACTGCCTCGGTGGTCTTCGCCCTCGGTCAGGTCGAGGTGCTCTTCTCGATGATCATCGGCGCCCGCGTCTTCTCCGAGCGCCTGGAGGGACGTGAACTCGCGGGCATCGCCCTGCTGGTCGCCTCGGTCATCGCGCTGGTCGCCGCAACCACCTGAGCCGCTTCGCCTTTTTGCCGAAAGATTGCGGAGGCGTGGCAGCAGGGCCTGCGATCCGAACGTCCGATCAGCGCAGCCGCCGTATGCCTGCCACCAGATCGTCGTTCTTCACGAAGGGCACCCCCTCGGGCGGGGCATCATGCGCGGTCAGCGCCGCCACTTCGCCCAGCACCACTTCGGTGATGAAGGGCAGATCGAAGCTCCGCGCCCTGGTCAGCGGGATCCACTGCAGCAACGAAAGCTCGTCCTCCGCCCGCGAGAAATCATCGACGTCACCCGAAACCCGATCCGCCGGCGCCAGGAAGAAGCGCGCGTCGAACCGCCTCGGACGGCCCGGCGGGGTGATCGCCCGGTAGACGAAGCGCAGCCCCTGCGCCGAGGGCAGGTGCCCCGTGGCCGCAAATCCGCGCCAGCCCCTCGGCGCCTCGCCCGGCCATTCGCCCGGCACGCCGAGGATCAGCCCGGTCTCTTCCCAGAGCTCCCGGATCGCCGCGGCGAGCAGGGCCGCACCAAGTCCTTCCTCCGACTCCTGAGCAAGCCGCGCGGCACAGAGCGCGTCGGGCCCGCAGGCCAGCGGCACGGTGCCATCCACGGCATCCACCGCGCCGCCCGGAAAGACGAACTTGTTGGGCATGAAGGCCGCGCTCGCGCCGCGCTGGCCCATCAGCACCTCGATCCCCTCCGCGCCCTCGCGATAGAGGATGATCGTCGCCGCGTTGCGAAGCTGTGACTTGTCCATAGGTCTCCCGCCTGTGCGCGGCGGGGCCCTCTCAGCCCTGGTGGCCGCCGAACCCGTGCATCCGCTTGGCCCATTGCAGGCCAACCATCAGCCCCTTGAGCCGCGGCAGAAGGTAGAGCGAAAGCGCCACGCATCCAACCGAAAAACCGGTGGCCATGATCAGCGGATCGGGGCGGAAGGTAGAGTATACGAAGAGGATGAGCGGCGCCAGGAGATGGCCCACGATCAGGATCGTCAGGTAGGCCGGGCCATCGTCGGCCCGCTGGTGGTGCAGGTCTTCCTCGCAGACCGGGCAGGCCTCGCGCACCTTGAGGTAGCCCGCCATCATCGGGCCGTTGCCGCAGCAGGGGCAGCGCCTGCGCCAGCCGCGCAGCATGGCGTTTCTTGCATCACGGTCTTCGATCAAGGCCGGATCGGCCAAGGCACTCTCTGACGGCATCTTCTGGGCTTCCATATTTCCGCTGCGGGCCTGGCCCGTTCTGGCTCGGCGCCGGGGCACGGCCTCTCGCTACGACTTAAGTAGCGCAAACCGCGGCGCGGTGTGAGGGCACAGTTTGTCCTTGCGGCGGGATGTCGCAAAATCTCGCCCGAAAAATTTTCGCAGTCTGCCGACGGAAGCGGCGCCACCGCCCGTTTGAGAAGCATCAACGGGCCAATGAACGGCCCTGAGGCAACAGAAACACGAGCACTCCCGAGGAGGACGCACAAGATGAAACGCATTCTGCTTCTGACCACCCTGATCGCAACCGGCATGGCCGTGGCCCCGATGGCCGAGGCCCGCGGCCCCGGCGGCGGCATGGGCGGCATGGGCATGGGCCCGGGCGCCGACCCGACGCCCCCCAGCTTTGCCGAACTCGACACAAACGGCGACGGCAGCCTCTCGGCCGAAGAACTCGCCGCGGGTGACGCCGTCCGCTTCTCCCGCGCCGACACCAATGGCGACGGCGAGATCAGCGCCGAGGAGCTGGTGGCCGCCGAGGAGGCCCGCGAGGCCGCCCGCCGCGCGCAGCGCGCCGAGCGGATGATCGAGCGGCTCGATACCGACGGCAATGGCACCGTCTCCGCCGACGAGTTCGCCGCAAACCGGCCCGAACAGGCGCAGGAGCGCCGCGAGGAGATGCTGGGCAACCTGTTCGAGCGGATGGACACCGACAGCGACGGCACGGTGTCGCAGCAGGAATTCGAAACCGCCATGGCCTTCCTCGCACAGCGCGGCGAAGGGCATGGGATGCGGGGCGGTGATCGCGAGCACAAGCGCGGCGAGCACCGCGACGGCGAAGGCCGGCGTGGCGATGGACATGGCCAGTACCGGCGGAACTGACCGCAGGTTTCGAAGCTCCCCTCCCCGCGTCATGTGTCATCCCCTGAAACGCGCGGGGAGGGGGCCCTTGGGCCCCGTTCCCGGGGCCATTGAGAAGACAGAGAAGACCGGTTAGCGATAGGCGATGCCCATGCCCCTCGATGCGCCGACAGAGCCCGATGACGAGGCGCTCCTGGCTCTCTTTGCCGGGGGTGACCGCGCGGCCGCCCGCAGCCTCACGCTGCGGCTCACGCCGATGGTGCTGGGGCTCGCCACCCGGATGCTGACCGACCGTGCCGAGGCCGAGGACGTGGCCCAGGAGGCCATGATGCGGCTGTGGAAGATCGCGCCCGAGTGGCGGCACGGCGAGGCCAAGGTCACGACCTGGCTCTACCAGGTGGCCCGCAACCTCTGCACCGACCGGCTGCGGAAGCGGCGCGGGCAGGCGCTCGACAGCATCCCGGAGCCCGAGGACGAGCGGGAAGGGGTGGTGGAGCGGATGCAGGCCGAGGAACGGGCCGCCGCGCTCTACGCGGCGCTCGACGAGCTGCCCGACCGCCAGTCGGAGGCGGTGCGGCTGCGGCATATAGAAGGCCTGGGCAATCCCTCGATTGCCCGGCAGATGGACATTTCCGTCGAGGCGGTCGAAAGTCTGATCGCCCGCGGCAAACGCGCCTTGGCGGCCCGCTTGAGGGGCGCCCGCGCAGAACTGGGGTTGAGCGATGGCTGACCATGACGACAAGCTGACCGCCTCCGAGGAGGCCCTGCTGGAGAGCTTCTTCTCCGCCGCGCGCAGCGAAGAGCCCGCGCCGGTCGAACCGTCGCCCGACCTGCTGGCCCGAGTGCTGACAGACGGCTATGGCGTGCAGGACGGCTTCGCCGCGCCCGCGCCGCAGCCTGCTCCTGCCCCCCGCCGCGGCGTCATCGCCACTCTCTTCTCCGCCGTTGGCGGTGCGCCCGGCCTTGCAGGCCTGACTGCCGCCGCCCTCGCCGGCGTCTGGATCGGCGCGCGCCCGCCCGAGAGCGTCTCCACCGCGGCTGCCAGCCTCTTCGGCAGCACCGTCACCGAAGCCGCCGCCGAAGAAGACCTGCTGGGCTACGACATGGCTTTTGCCGACCTGTTGACCGACGGTTAGGACCCGGAACAAGATGACCGACCTGCAGACCCCTCCGCCCGAAGACACCTCCCGCCCGCGCCGCTGGACACGGGTCGTGCTGGTGCTCTCGCTCGCGGCAAACCTCGCCGTGGCGGGGCTGGTGCTGGGCGCCTGGATCACCCATGACGGCCCAGGCCACCGCCCTGACGGTCACCGCGGCGACCGCGACAGCGTGGTCCGCGACCTCGGCTTCGGCCCCTATGCCCGCGCCATTCCGCGCGAGTCCCGCGACGGGCTGAAGGAGGCCGTCGACGCACGCCGGGGCGAGCTGCGCGCCAACCGCGACGCCCTGCGCGGCGCCTTCGAGGCCACGCTGGCCACCCTGCGCGCCGAGCCCTTCGACCGCGCCGCCATGGCCGCGCAGATGGAAACCCAGCGCGGTGCCATCGCGGCCAGCCAGGTGATCGGCCACGAGATCCTGCTCGACCGGCTCGAGGCCATGACCCCGGCAGAACGCGCGGCCTTCGCCGACAGGCTGGAGCGCGGGCTTGGCCGGGAGCCGGGAAAGAAGAAGCGCGACTAGCCCTCGCGCCTCCGCCCCGACCTGTCCCACCCGCGCGCGCTGGACGAATCCGCCGGGCGGACCGATATATGGTCCATGTCTCTGCCGCCCGGTTTCCTCGACGAACTGCGCACCCGCCTGTCGCTCTCCGACGTGGTGGGCCGCAAGGTCATGTGGGACCGCAAGAAATCGAACGCCGGCAAGGGCGACATGTGGGCGCCCTGCCCGTTCCACCACGAGAAGACCGCCAGTTTCCACGTCGATGACAAGCAGGGCTACTACTACTGCTTTGGCTGCCACGCGAAGGGCGACGCCATCAGCTTCGTCCGCGAAACCGAGAACGTGGGCTTCATGGAGGCCATCGAGATCCTCGCCGGAGAGGCGGGCATGCAGATGCCCGCGCGCGACCCGCGGGCGCAGGAGAAGGCCGATGCCACCACCCGGCTGACCCAGGTGATGGAGCAGGCGGTGCAATGGTTCCGGCTGCAACTGAAAACCGCCGCCGGGGCCGAGGCGCGCGATTATCTCGCCCGCCGGGGGCTTGGAGACCAAGCGCAGGAGCGATGGGGCCTCGGCTTCGCCCCGCCGGGCTGGGAGGGGCTGCGCGAGGCTCTGGCGGCAAAGGGCGTGAGCGTGGACGACATGCTGGCCTGCCGCCTTCTGCGCGAAAGCGACAAGGGCCGCGCGCCCTACGATGCCTTCCGCAACCGCATCATGTTCCCGATCCGCGACATCCGCGGCCGTTGCATTGCCTTCGGCGGCCGGGCAATGGATCCGGCGGACAACGCGAAATACCTCAACTCCTCCGAGGGCCCGCTCTTCGACAAGGGCCGCACGCTGTTCAACCACCAGCAGGCCCGCACCGCCGTGGGCAAGGGCCAGCCGCTGGTGGTGGCAGAGGGCTACATGGACGTGATCGCTCTGTCCGAGGCCGGCTTCGAGGCCGCCGTCGCCCCGCTCGGAACCGCCATCACCGAAGACCAGTTGCAGCTGCTCTGGCGCATGGCACCCGAGCCGGTGGTTTCGCTCGACGGCGACAAGGCCGGTCTCCGTGCCGCGATGCGCCTGATCGACATGGCGCTGCCGCAGATCGGCCCGGGCCGCAGCCTGCGCTTCGCCATCCTGCCCGAGGGCAAGGATCCCGACGACCTGATCCGCGCCGAAGGTCCGCCCGCGATGCAGGCTGTGCTCGACCGCGCCGAGCCGCTTGTCCACATGCTCTGGCGCCGCGAGACGGAGGACCGTGCGCTCGACAGTCCCGAGCGCCGCGCCGCCCTCGATGCCTCGCTCCGCGCCGCCACCGCGCTCATTCAGGATGCCGACGTGCGGCGGCATTACGAGGAAGAGTTCAAGCGCCGGAAGTGGGAGTTGTTCAACCCGCGCCGCGCCGCCTCTGCGCCCACCCCGCAAGGCACACCGCAGCGCCAGTGGCGCCCGCGCGGCGCGCCTGCGCCTGCCCTGCCCACGCCCTCCACCCGCGCCTCGCTGCTTGCGGCAGCCGGCACCGAGATCGAGGAGCACCTGCGCGAGGCGGTGATCCTCGCCAGCCTCCTCACCCACCCCTCCCTGGCCGACGAGTTCGCCCATGCCATCGAGGAGCTCGACTGGAAGGGCGATGGCCACGCGCCGCTCGCCATGGCCCTGCTCGCCCAGGCCGACGCGGCCGACCCGCGCCGCGCGCTCGAGCAGGAATTCGGGCCCGCGGCCCTTGAAAAGCTGTTCACTCCGGCACATGTCCGCATTGCGCCCTGCATCCGCAACCCGGAGGACATCGAGTTGGCTCGCATGTGCCTCGCCCAGGATTTCGCAATCCTCTCCGCCGACCGCGGGGCCGCGCGTGAGATCGCCGAGGCGATGCACCAGATCGACGGGCTGGCCGACGAGGGCCTGACCTGGCGGCTTGGGCAGGCGTCCGAGGCCCGCCACCGCGCCGCAAACAACCATGAGACCGACAAGGCCGACTATGACATCGCCCCCAACGGCGCCCGCCTCGACCGCAGCGAACGCGCAAGCCTCGACGCCCTGCTCGACCAGATCGGGCAGCAGAAGCCACGTGGCCGGCGGGGTTGAGGTGTGGTGTCGGCATAACCGCCACAGAGCGCACGCCTTTCACATCAATTTTTATGGGCTTCGGCTGGAATCTCCGGTGATTCGCGCTATTGATTCGGGAACCCCGAATCGCGCGTTCCGCCGGACCGCCCGGAACGCCCTTCAGGAGAGCTAGATGGCCGCCAAGGACAACGACGACAACAAGCCCGACGACAGCGAAGCCGAACCGATGCTCGATGTGAGCCAGGCGGCGGTTAAGAAGATGATCGCCGAGGCTCGAGAACGCGGCTACATCACCTACGACCAGCTCAACCAGGTTCTGCCCCCCGATCAGGTCTCCTCCGACCAGATCGAGGATGTCATGTCGATGCTCTCCGAGATGGGCATCCAGGTGACCGAGGACGACGAGAACGAGGATGAGGACGAGGGCAAGGGCTCGACCGAGGTGGTCGAAACCTCCTCGTCGCGCGAGGTCGCCGTCGCCCAGACCGAGACCGAGAAGCTCGACCGCACCGATGACCCGGTGCGCATGTACCTGCGCGAGATGGGCGCGGTCGAGCTGCTCAGCCGCGAGGGCGAGATCGCCATCGCCAAGCGGATCGAATCGGGCCGCG
>CAYVQK010000031.1:0-15157 GCA_964454145.1 uncultured Oceanicola sp.
ACTGGTGCCGCTTCGGTACGCAAGACAGCACCGGCCTCGGCATCAAGCTCGAGAAAAAGCTCTGGGGCAGCTGGACCCCCCACAAGGTCAAGCTCGCCGTCTCCGGCTGCCCGCGTAATTGCGCCGAGGCCACCTGCAAGGACGTCGGCATCATCTGCGTCGACTCCGGCTACCAGGTCGGCGTCGCCGGCGCGGCGGGGATGGACGTGAAGGAGACCGAACGCCTCGTCGATGTGAAGACCGAGGAGGAGGCCATCGAGTGGACCACCGCCTTCATCCAGCTCTACCGCGAACACGCCAAGTATCTCGACCGGCCCTACAAATGGGTCGCCAAGGTGGGCCTCGACTGGGTCAAGGAAACCCTCTCCGACCCCGCAGAACGCGCCGCCCTGAACGAGCGCTTCGAGATCAGCCAGTCCGTCTACCGCAAGGATCCCTGGGCCGACCACGCCCGCCCCGAAAAGGCGAAGAGCTTCCAGCTCGTCGCCGATCTCACCCAGGAGGCCGCCGAATGAGCTGGATCGACATCTGCGCCGTCACCGACATCGCCGAGCGCGGCGCGCGCATCGTGAAAACCGAGCTGGGCTGCGTCGCGGTCTTCCGCACCGGTCCGGAGGAGGTCTTCGCCACCTCCAACTCCTGCGCCCACAAGGGCGGCCCGCTGTCCGAGGGCATCGTCCACGGCCGCAAGGTCACCTGCCCGCTGCACAACTGGGTCTTCTCGCTTGAGACCGGCGAGGCCCAGGGCGCCGACGAGGGCCGCATCGCCACCTATCCCGTGCGCATAGAGGCGGGCCGCGTGCTGCTTGACGCAGAGGCCGTCTCGGCCGCCCGGAGCGCCGCGTAATGAGCGCGCCCGCCGTCTGCACGACCTGCCCCTACTGCGGCGTCGGCTGCGGCGTGCTGGCCACGCCCGACGGGGCAGGGGGCCTCGCCGTCACCGGCGACCAGAGCCACCCGGCGAACTTCGGGCGGCTCTGCTCCAAGGGCTCCGCCCTGGGCGAGACGGTCGGGCTGGAAGACAGGCTGCTCGCGCCCCGGCTCTACGGCAGGGACGCAAGCTGGGACGAGGCGCTGGGCGAGGTGGCCGACCGATTCTCGCGCACCATCGCCCTGCATGGTCCCGACTCGGTGGCCTTCTATGTCTCCGGGCAGCTCCTGACCGAGGATTACTACGTCGCCAACAAGCTGATGAAAGGCTTCATCGGCTCGGCCAACATCGACACCAACTCCCGCCTCTGCATGGCCAGCTCCGTTGCAGGCCACAAGCGCGCCTTCGGCACCGACACCGTGCCCGGCACCTACGAAGACCTCGAGGAGGCCGACCTGGTGGTGCTCGTGGGCTCCAACCTCGCCTGGTGCCACCCGGTGCTCTACCAGCGCCTCGTCGCGGCCAAGGCGGCGCGCCCGGGCATGAAGATCGTGGTGATCGACCCGCGTCGCACCGCCACCTGCGATGCCGCCGACATGCACCTCGCCGTCGCGCCCGGCGCCGATGTGGCCCTCTTCAACGGCCTCCTGCGCCGCATCCGTGACACGGGCGCGGTCGACGGCACCTTCGTCGGGCGCCACGTGCAGGGGTTCGACGAGGCCATTGCCGCAGCCTCCAGCGAAACCGGCGCCGAGACCGGCATCGACGCCGACACCCTCCGCCGCTTCTACGACCTCTGGGTGCGCACCGAGAAGGTCGTCACGGTCTATTCCCAGGGCGTCAACCAGTCCTCCCAGGGGACGGACAAGGTCAACGCCATCCTCAACTGCCACCTCGCCACCGGCCGCATCGGCAAGCCCGGCATGGGGCCCTTCTCGGTCACCGGCCAGCCCAACGCCATGGGCGGGCGCGAGGTGGGCGGGCTCGCCAACATGCTGGCCTGCCACCTCGATATCGAGAACCCGGCCCACCGCATGGCCGTGCGCGAGTTCTGGCAGGCACCGCGCATGCCCGAGGCGCAGGGCCTCAAGGCGGTGGACATGTTCGATGCCGTCGAGCGCGGTCAGATCAAGGCGCTCTGGATCATCGCCACCAACCCGGCGGTGTCGATGCCCGAGGCCGACCGGGTGCGCGCCGCCATCGCCGGCTGCGAGTTCGTCGTCGTCTCCGACATCACCGCCTCGACCGACACTGCCCGCCTCGCGCATGTGCTTCTGCCCGCCACCGGCTGGGGCGAGAAGGAGGGCACCGTCACCAATTCCGAGCGCCGGATCAGCCGCCAGCGCGCTGCCCTGCCCGCACCGGGGCAGGCCCGGCACGACTGGCGCATCATCTGCGACCTTGCCGCCCGCATGGGCTGGGGCGCCGCCTTCGATTACTCCGCCCCGGCCGAGATCTTCCGCGAATATGCCGCGCTCTCCGGCGTCGCCGCGGGCTTCGGAAAGGACTTCGACATCTCCGCCCTCTCGGAGATCTCCGATGCCGATTACGCAGCACTTGCCCCGGTTCAATGGCCTCTCAGCGCCACGCGCAGCGGCGGGCGGTTCTTCGGCGACGGGCGGTTCTTCACGCCCGACGGGCGCGGGCGGATGCTGCCGGTTCACACCTCGGCCCCCGCCACGTCGACCGACCGGCGCTATCCCTTCCGCCTCAACACCGGCCGGGTGCGCGATCACTGGCACACCATGACCCGCACCGCCAAGTCCGCGCGCCTCAGCCAGCACATGGCCGAGCCCTATCTCGAGGTGCATCCCGATGATGCCTCCCGCCTTGGTCTCCGACCCGCCGGCATCGCAGAGGTCGAAAGCCGCAGCGGTCGGGCGCTCTGCCGCGTGGTCGTGACCGAGCGGGTCCGGGCGGGCGAAGTCTTCGTGCCCATGCACTGGACCGGCGAGACATCCTCCCTCGGTCGCGCCGACGCGCTGGTGGCCTCTGTCACCGATCCGATCTCCGGCCAGCCCGACAGCAAGGGCGCCGCGGTGGGCCTCGCGCCCTTTCCCGCCGCCTGGTTCGGCTTCGCGGTTTCCGTCGACAGGCCCGTTTCCGATGCGCCCTACTGGGCGCTTGCGCGGGCGCGGGGCGGCTGGCGCATGGAACTGGCCGGTCTCGAAGCCCCCGGCGATTGGGAGAGCTATGCCCGCACGCTCTTCGGCCTGCCGCCGGAGGTCGAGGCGATGGTGGTGACCGACACCGCCCGCGGCGGCGCACGTCTCGCCTTTCTCGCCGAGGGGCGGCTCGTCGCCGCGCTCTTCGTGGCCTCCGAGCCCGTCGCCCTCTCGCGCAGCTTCATGGCCGGGCAATTGGGCGCGGCTCAAGCCCCCGCCCATCTCTCCGGCCAGCCGGGGCAGGACATGCCCGATCCCGGCGCCACCGTCTGCGCCTGTTTCGACGTGGGCGTGAACACCATCTTCGCCGCGATCCAGAGCCAGCACCTCACCTCCGTGGAGGCCATCGGCGCCGCCCTTCAGGCCGGCACCAACTGCGGCTCCTGCCGGCCCGAACTCGCCGCGCTGCTGGCCGCCGCCACCCGCCAGGAGGCCGCCGAATGAGCCTCGCGCCCTATGTCCGCACCCTTGGCCGCGGCCCCGGCCGCTCTCGCTCGCTGACCCGCGAGGAGGCGCGCGAGGCCATGGCGCTGATCCTCTCCGGCGAAGCCGCGCCAGAAGCCATCGGCGCGCTGCTCATGCTCATGCGGTTTCGCGGCGAAACCGCTGGCGAGGTTGCGGGCTTCGTCGAGGCCGCCCGCGAAACCCTGCCCCCCTGGCCGGGCCCCGCGCCCGCGCTCGACTGGCCCAGCTATGCCGCAGGCCGCACCCGCGGCCTGCCGTGGTTCCTCCTCTCCGCCCGCCTCGTGGCGCAAGCCGGGGCCCCCGTCCTGCTCCACGGCTGGAACTCGCACCAGAAGGCTGCCGCATCCGTTCGCGCCGCCCTCCCGGCTGCCGGTATTGCCGAGGCCAGCTCCATACAGGAGGCAGCCGACCTCATCGCCGCCAACGGCATCGCCTATCTCCCGCTCGAAGCCTTCGCCCCGCGCCTTCTCGAACTGCTCCGCCTGCGCGACGTGCTCGGCCTCCGCTCCGCCGTCAACACCGTCCTCCGCGTGCTCAACCCGGCCCGCGCGCCCGCCGCCGTGCAAGGCGTCTTCCACCCGCCCTACCGCGAACTGCAAGCCGACGCCTGCGACCTTCTCGGCCAGCCCGCCATGACCGTGCTGAAGGGTGGCGGCGGCGAGTTCGAGCGGCACCCTTCCAAGGCCATCGCCCTCTACGGCACCCGGGGCGGCGCCCGCTGGGAATCCGATGCCCCCGCGCTCGAAGACGATACTCGCCGCCTCGCCGACGAAAACCCCGACCCCGCCGACCTTGCCCGCCTCTGGTCGGGCGAGCTGACCGACCCCTTCGCTACCGCCATCGTGCTGGGCACCGCCGAGCTGGCGCTGGAAACCTGCGGCCTCGCGCCCGGGCTGGCGCAGGAACTCTGGACAAACCGCAACGCCTCAAGGGCGGCCTGACAGGAGACGCGCGATGAAGACCTTCCCCATGTTCCTCGCCCTCTCGGGCCGCCGCGTGGTGATCGCGGGCGGCGGCGAACAGGCCGCGCAGAAGGCCCGCCTGATGCTGAAGACC
Source organism: uncultured Oceanicola sp. (assembly GCA_964454145.1). Lineage (GTDB taxonomy): Bacteria > Pseudomonadota > Alphaproteobacteria > Rhodobacterales > Rhodobacteraceae > Vannielia. The sequence continues at coordinate 4,558 of CAYVQK010000031.1, forward strand.
GAGGCACACCTCGTGATCGCCTCCCCAGAGCTAGATGACGAGCTCACCGCCCTCGTCGCCTCCGGTCGTGCCATCCATCATTCCGGCGAAGTGACCGCAGACACCTTCACCGGCGCCGCCCTGGCCTTCATCGCCACCGGCTGCCCCGGCCGCGACGCAGCCCTCGCAGCGCTCGCAAAAGCCGCCGGAACCACCGTCAATGTGGTCGACCAGCCCGATCTCTGCGACGCCTACACCCCCTCGATCGTCGACCGTGACCCGCTCGTTGTCGCCATCGGCACCGAGGGCGCAGCCCCTGTGCTGGCCCGCCAGGTGAAGACGAAGATCGAAACCATGCTCGAGCCCCGCCTCGGCGACTTCACCGCGATGGCCGGCCGGATGCGCGAGGCCGTCGCCCGCCGCGTCCCCAAACCCGCCCGCCGCGCCTTCTGGCGCTGGGCCTTCTCCGACACACCCCGCCGCCTGCACGCCTCGGGTGCCGAACGCGATGCCGCCCGCGCCCTGAAGGAGGCCATCGCCGCCGGCGGCGCCCCCGATGCGCAGCCCGAGGGCCTCATCTCCCTCGTCGGCGCCGGCCCCGGCGCCCGCGACCTGCTCACCCTCCGCGCCGTCCAGCGGCTCCAGGAGGCCGACGTCATCTTCTACGATCGCCTGGTCGATCCCGACGTCCTCGAACTCGCCCGCCGCGATGCCGAACGGGTCTTCGTCGGCAAGGAGGTCGGCGCCTCCTCCTGGCCGCAACACAAGATCGACGCCGTCATCACCGCCGCCGCCCGCAAGGGCCAGCGCGTCGTCCGCCTCAAGTCCGGCGATCCGGGCATCTTCGGCCGCGCCACCGAAGAGCTCGCCGCCGCCCGTGCCCATGGCATCACCGTCGAGATCGTTCCCGGCGTCACCGCCGCCTCCGCCGCGGGCGCCGCCATGGGTCGCTCGCTCACCGAGCGCGGCGAGACCGACCGGGTCGTCTTCGCCACCGGCACCTGCCGCGAGGGCGATGCCGCGCCCGACTGGGGCGCCATCTGCATGCCCGGCACCACGCTCGCGCTCTACATGGGCGTGCGCAAGGCCGGCGACATCGAGCAGAGCCTCCGCGCGGCCGGTGTGCCCGGGCACTCCGAGGTCGAGATCGTCTGCGCCGTGTCGACCCCTGACGAACGCCACCTCACCTGCCGCCTCGATACCCTGACCGCAACGGTGCGGGGGCAGGGCGTGCAGAACCCCGCGATCATCCTCATCCGCCGCCCCAAGGTTCGGGTCGAGCATCTCGCCACCCCGCGTCTCCCGGTGCCTCTCGCCGCCGTGGGCTGACCCGCTCGACACGGGGCCGCGCCTGCGCGAGGCTGGTCCCATGACAGCCGACGCAGTTGCCCGATCCGCCGCCGCACTCCTCGGCGCGCCGCTGGCCGAGGCGCGGGCGTTGCACGGCGGAGACATCAGCACCGTGGTGCGGCTCGCCCTCGAAGATGGCCGCGTCGCCGTGGCCAAGACCGGCCCCGCGCCGCGCCGCGAGGCACGGATGCTCGAGGCGATGGGCCGCGCAGGCGCCCCGGTGCCCCAGGTGCTCGCCGTGTCCGACACCGTGCTGGTGCTGTCGGAGTTACAGGACGATGGCGCGCTCGAAAGCGCCGGATGGGCCGAGCTTGGCACGGCGCTCCGGCAGTTGCACGCCAGCCGTGGCCCGGCCTATGGCTGGCCCGAAGACTTCGCCTTTGGCGCCGTCTCCATCCCCAATATCGCCACCGAAACCTGGCCCGCCTTCTGGGCCGAGCGCCGGCTTCTGCCCTCCTGTCCGCACCTGCCCGCCGACATGGCGACACGCATCGAAAGCCTCGCCCGCAACCTTCCGGACCTGCTTCCGAACCCTCCGCCGTCGCTGCTCCATGGCGATCTCTGGACAGGCAACATCCTTGCCGCTTCCGGAAACCTCTCCGGCCTCATAGACCCCGCCTGCTACCACGGTGATCCGGAAGTCGACCTCGCGATGCTCCACCTCTTCGGCAGCCCGGGTGGCAGTTTCTCCGAAGCCTATGGACCGTTGCGGCCCGGAGCGGAAGCACGCCGCCCGATCTACCAGCTCTGGCCCGCCCTCGTGCATGTCCGCCTTTTCGGTGCCGGATACCACAGCCTGGTCAGCCGTCTTCTCTCCGCATGCGGTCACTGAACCACTTTGCACAATCAATCGGCATTCGCCCGATCCCGCACCGCTTCGGGGCCCGCTCGCCTTGAAAGCGCTTTGGGTTTGATGCTCTACCTGAAGACATGACCAAAAGCCGGACAGCCCAGATGCCCAAATCCACTCCTTCGGTCAAATCCCGCGCCGCCAGCCTGCTCGAGCAGATCTATCCCGAGCACGATTGCCGGGCCCTCGCGCAGCAGGTTCAAGAGGCCTTCTGGCCCGAGGGGGCCCACGTGCGCTCCCGGGCGCGGACGGCGGGCAACAACCTCTGGAGCGAGGCCGACACGCTCGTCATCACTTATGCCAACAGCCTGGTGGACGGGCACCACAAGCCACTCGACCTCCTGCGCGACTTTCTCACCCACTACCTGCAGGGCGTGATCTCGGGCGTCCACATCCTGCCCTTCTTCCCCTTCACCTCCGACGACGGCTTTGCGGTGGTGGATTATCGTGCGGTGAACCCGACGGTCGGCGACTGGCCCGACATCAACCGCATCGGCAGCGAGTTCAAGCTGATGTCGGACCTCGTGCTCAACCACGTGTCGAGCTTTTCCAAGTGGTTCCACGATTACCTGCAAGGGCATGAGCCCTACGACAAGTTCTTCTTCGAGGCCTCCCCCGACGATGACCTCTCCCAGGTCGTTCGCCCCCGCACCTCCGCGCTCCTGCGCGAGGTGCAGACGCCCTCGGGGCCCAAGCACGTCTGGTGTACCTTCTCCCACGACCAGGTCGATCTGAACTTCGCCAACCCCGAGGTGCTGCTGGAGTTTCTCCGGATCATGCGCCTGCACATCGACAACGGCATCCGGGTGATCCGGCTCGATGCCGTGGCCTTCATCTGGAAGGAGATCGGCACCAACTGCATCCACCTGCCGCAGACCCATGCCATCGTCCGGCTGATGCGGCTCCTCTTCGACTACGCGGTGGAGCCGGTGGTTCTGCTGACCGAAACCAATGTGCCCAACGCCGAGAACCTCAGCTACTTCGGCAACCGCAACGAGGCGCACGCGATCTACAACTTCTCGCTTCCGCCGCTGGTGCTGCACGCGCTGCTGACCGGCTCGTCCCGCGCGCTCAACCAGTGGCTCATGGCCATGCCGCCCGCCCAGCTCGGCTGCGCCTACCTCAACTTCACTGCCTCCCACGACGGCATCGGCATGCGCCCCGCCGAAGGGCTGCTGTCGGAGGAAGACATCGAAACCGTCATCTCCGCCGTCAAGGCCCACGGCGGCCTGGTGTCGATGCGCTCGCTGCCCGGCGGCGGGCAGAAGCCCTACGAGCTGAACATCACCTATTTCGAGGCGCTGAAGGGCACGGCGGCCGGCGGGCCGGACGAACACCAGATCGCCCGCTTCCTCTGCTCGCAGACCATCGTCATGTCGCTCGAGGGCATTCCCGCCTTCTACATCCACTCGCTGCTGGCCACGCCGAACGACCACGACGGGGTGGAGAAGACAGGGGTGAACCGCGCGATCAACCGCCATCGCTGGGACTATCCAAAGCTCCGGGCAGCCATAGACGACCCCGAGACGGTTCATGCGCAGGTGCTGTCCCGGATGAAACGCCGCATCGGCATCCGCACTCGCCAACCCGCCTTCCACCCCAATGCCACGCAGTTCACCCTGCAACTGGGCGAGGGGATCTTCGGCGTCTGGCGGCAGAGCCTCGACCGGTCCCAGTCGATCTTCGCCCTGCACAACCTCACCGACCAGACGATTGCCCTCCCGGTCATGTCGATCAACCTGATCGGCGGCGAGGACTGGGTGGATCTGCTCTCCGAAGAGCCTGTGGATGCGTCTCGCGGCGAGATCGAGCTGGCACCCTACCAGTGCCGCTGGATCTCCAACCGGCACTGAGCAGGGCGGGCGTCAGGCCATTCGCGTCAGCGTGGCATCCCGGGCGATGATCCGGTGATACCCCACCGCCATCGCGATATGGCCGAGGATCAGCGCCAGCAGCAGCCACCCCATCGCCCCGTGCAGCGCGGCGGGGGCCTGCATCCAGGCGATTTCCACCGCCTGCGGCGGCACGACCTGCATCCCGAGATAGGTGAGCCCACGCGCGCTGCCGGCGGCCGCAAGGAGCTTGACGCCGGGCACGGCGATCATCAGCAGGTAGAGCAGCCCATGCCCGACTGAGGCGGCACGGCCCAGGAGATCGGCCGATTGGCCCGGACGACTGCCGAGGTTCGCAACGCCCCAGGCGCCGCGCAAGAGCACCAGCACAAGAAGCGTGAGGCCAAGGTCGGCATGATACGACCAGAGAGCGTCGCGCAGGGCGTTGCCGCGCTCGAGACCCCAATGGACGAGAGCAGAGGCGAATTGCGCGAGGAAGAGGAGCGCCATGCCCCAGTGGAGGGCACGGCTGACGGCGCCATAGCGCTGCGGGGTATCGGTGAGGTCGGACACGGGTCTTGCCTTTCGGATCTTGAGCGCACGCTCGTGCGCTTGTCCCTAGTTCAACGCCGCCGCAGCCCGTGTCCGTCTGCAAGGCCGGGATGCAGCCGCGGCATGGCTCGGCTCATGACCTCCCGGCGTTTTGCGGAAATGTCGCATGCATGGGCTGTGCATCAGGTGTGCATCGGTTGTGCATCAGTTGTGCATGGGTGCTTTTGGCCGATCGACGACGTTCGCCGGGCCGCGTTCGGGCACTTCTGCAAAGCCCCTCAGCCGTACTCGGCATTGTCCTCGCGGATCGCAGCGGACATGTCGCGCATCAGGTCCGGATCGGCCGAATGCACCCGGCTCCAGTTCGGGATGAATGGCGTTTCCATCGGATTTTCCAGGAAAATCTGGCCCGCCTCGACGATGTTGGAGGCGAAGAGCTCCACCGTCGTCTCCTCCTTGTGCCGGTCCACCGAGAGGCCGTTCATCCAGGCGTCATGGGCGTAGATCTCGATCATGTCGAGCGCGATCCGGTAGTAGGTGGCCTTCAGCGACCGGAAGACATTGGGCGTAAACACCGTCCCATCCGTCGCCAACTTCCGATACAGCGCCTTGCAGATGTCGATCGACATGCGGCTGAGGCCCGTGGTCTTGTCGTCCTCGCTCACCGGCTGGTGCTTGTGGTCGTAACGGTCTGAAATCTCTGCCTGACAGACCGCCTTGGGGCTCAGGTTGCGCCATGCTTCCGAGAGCACCCCGATCTCCAGACCCCAGTCGGAGGGGATCCGCATGTCGGGCAGGATGCCCGTGCGCATGGCGAATTCGCCGGCCAGCGGGTAGCGGAATCCGCGCAGGTAATCCAGGTAATCGTGATCGCCGATCACCTTCTTCAGGGCCAGCAGCATCGGGCTGACCAACAGGCGTGAGACCCGTCCGTTAAGCTTTCCGTCAGCGATGCGCGGGTAAAACCCCTTGCAGAGCTGGTAAGGGAAATTGGGGTTTGCCACCGGGTAGACCAGCCGCGCCAGCATCGCCGTGTCATAGGTCAGGATATCGCAATCGTGCAGCGCGATCACCGCACTATCGGCCTGGGCCAGCGCATAGCCCATGCAGAACCACACGTTGCGGCCCTTGCCCGGCTCCTGCGGCGAAAGGTTCAGCGCCTTGAGCCGGTCGTCGATCGCCGTCAGCCGCGGCCCGTCGTTCCACAGAACGGTATGCTCCTGCGGCAAGCGCGAAAAGAACTGCTTCGCCTGCCGGTACTGGCCCTCATCCGCCCGATCGAGGCCGATGATGATGCGGCTGACAAACCGCACCTTCGAGAGTTCGTCGAGGATCTGCGGCAGGGCATCGCCTTCCAGTTCGGAGTAGAGCGAGGGCAGGATCAGGACGATTTTCCGACTGGCCGCGATGGTTTCCAGTTCCCGGGCCATGGCCGCCGGGTCGAGCGTGCGAAGGTTGTGAAGGGTGGCGACGCTTCCGCTCTGATGAAAATCGGCCAAATCTCTGGGCTCCTTGTCTGGTTTCGCGTGGCGCCCGAACCGTCAATTCTGCGGTGCGGCGGGCGTCATGCTCTCAATGATTTCCAGCACCGCTTCGTTCCACCCTTCCGGGCCGACATGAGCGCTGCGCCGGATCCGCCCGGTGGATTCGCCCGGCAGTGTAGCAATTCCGGCACCGTGGGGGTTGCGAATGATCACGCCGGTGTCGGCCGCCTCGATCATGCCGATGTCGTTCGGCGCGTCGCCCAGGGCCACGATGTGGGCACCCGGTGCCACGCGCTCCGCCACCTCGCGCATCCTGTCGGCCTTGTCGGCGCCGAAGGACAGCGTCAGGAACCGTCCACCCTGTGTCGCCGTGACCCCGGCCTCGGAGAGGGCCGCGAGAAAGGCTTCGCGCCCGGCCTCGTCTCCGCGCCAGAGCCCCGGTTCGGAAAAGTCGCGCCGGGCAGCAAGGGCGGCCTGCTCCGGCGGCAGGCCGGTTTCGCGCGCCACGCCTTCCGGCCCCCACTCGGTGAAGCCCTCGAAGCCCGCCCGAAGGGTGTGCGGCAGCGCATTCACCAGATCCATGAGAGCGCCATGCTGTCCATCGAGCGCCTCGTCATTTCCGGTCCAGACAACACCGGCGCCGTTTTCGACAATGAGAGCCGGCACACGCACAGGTAGATTTGGAATGAGTGACTTCATCTCGGCGGATGTCTTGCTGCTCGCCAGGACGAGGAAGATGTTTTCTTTTGCAAGAGTTTCCAGGGCGTTCTGCGCTGCGGCATGGCTGTAGCTGCCATGGTCCAGCAACGTGCCGTCCAGATCGCTGAAAACGATCAGCCGACTCTGCAAGCTATGGGATTCACTCGACATCTCAACTCAGCCTAACGGGTCGGGTGTGACTTTGCCACCGTCCATCTCCTGCAGCGGCGCATCGAAACGAGGCCCTTGCGACGATTGTTGCGCCGCGGTGCAGCGCATCAATTCCTTTGGGAAATCCGCCTTCGGTATTAGAATTGTTGAAGTTTCCGAAAATCCTATTCGGACGGTGCGAGTCAATAAACCTTACCTAAACGCCTGTTGAGCGAACCATGCAACGTGTCGCAACATTTCTCGACCTGGAGGTCGAAGTGCAGCTGATCTCGATGACAATCCTGCTGGTGTTCGGCTTCGGCACGGTCGCACTGGTGGCGCATGTCCTGTCGCCCCATTGGCTCTGGCTGATCCCGGCTTACTGCGTGGGCAGCTTGCTCGGCCTGGGGGTGATCTGGCTCGCCTACGCGCTGCCGATCCGCCCACCCCGGCGGCCTCAGCCCTCCCCAGCCACAGAGCCTGCCGAAAACGGGTCCTGACCTCTCGCATCCGGCCTTGCCCCTCGGTCCCCGGGCACTAGGGTTCTGCGCAACACAAGACCATAGGGGACAGCTTTCGGATGAAGATGAACAAGCTCGGGACGAGCGATCTCGAGGTGCCGGCCTGGTGCCTCGGCACGATGACCTTCGGCAACCAGACCTCGGAGGAAGAAGGGCACGCCCAGATCGACGCGGCGCTGGACGCAGGGCTGTTCTTCATGGACACGGCCGAGATGTATCCGGTCAACCCGGTGCGGGCCGAAACGGTAGGTCGGACGGAAGAGATCATCGGCAACTGGGTCGCACGCACCGGACGCCGGAACGACGTGGTGATCGCCACAAAGATCATCGGACCGAGCAAGCTGGCGCGCGACGAGAAGGGGATCACGCCGGAGACGCTGCGCGAGGCGGTGGACAGCTCGCTGCGCCGGCTCCGGACGGATGTGATCGACCTCTACCAGCTCCACTGGCCGCAGCGCGGCTCCTACCACTTCCGCCAGCACTGGAGCTTCGCGCCTGAACAGCAGGACCATGCGGCCACGATGGAGAACATGGCGGAGGTCATGGCCGAGATGGCGCGCATCCGCGATGCCGGGAAGGTGCGCCACTTCGGCACCTCCAACGAGAGCGCCTGGGGCATGACGACCTGGAACCGTCTGGCCGCGAAGACGGGCGGGCCGCGTATGGAAACCGTGCAGAACGAATACAGCCTGCTCTGCCGGATGTACGACACCGACATGGCCGAGATGTCGCACCACGAGCAGGTCTCTCTTCTGGCCTACTCGCCCCTCGCCGCCGGTCTGTTGACCGGCAAGTACGCCGGGGGCGCCCGCCCGGAAGGCAGCCGCGCCTCTATCAACGGCGATCTGGGCGGGCGGATCACGCCGCGCGCCGAGACGGCGACCGATGCCTATGTTGCGCTGGCGCACGACCATGGGGTGGATCCGGTCCATATGGCGCTGGCCTGGGCGGCGGAGCGGCCCTTCATGGGCTCGGTGATCTTCGGGGCCACGACGATGGCTCAGTTGCAGCACATCATCGAGGGCATGGATTTCACCCTGACCGACGCCCTGCGCGAGGGGATAGCCGAGACCTACAGGGCGCATCCCCTGCCGTTCTGAGCATCACATTGCCGTCAGCCCTCAATATATAGCGCATCAAGCTGGACTTTCAGCGCATATCTGGCAGTCTCGCCGCGAGTTGAGAGCATGGGTAACATGGTGCGGAGAGCTTGGTTCATATCCCTGGGGCTGGCGCTTGGACTGGCGCTGGGTGGCTGCGTGCTTCCCGGCGGCGGCACGTCCGGCGGGGCGGGAGCCACCGCGGCGGAGGCAGGGCCGGGTGATCCCCGGCCGAAGCCACGCCCCGGGAGCTCCACCGTGAGCGACGGCCAGCAGGCTCGGGCGAGCGCCGCCACGGTTGCCCAGCCCGCAGGCACGTCGCCCGCTCTCGAGCCTCCCGCGCCGTCGCGCACGCCCGATGCCGATGACGACATGCTGCCCCAGGCGGCCGAGGCCGAGGCGGCGCAGGAGGAGGCCGGCCCGGCGCCCGAGCTTCCAAAGGAGCTGTTCACTCCGGCAGCCCCGGCGCCCGTGCCCGCCGCGCTGACCGGCCAGGCGGAACAATGCACGAAGCAGAAGGGCCGTTTCGTGCAGCGCGGCGAGGGTGGCACCTACACCTGCGTCACGCCGACCCGCGATGCCAACAAGCGCTGCGACGACAGCTCGGATTGCGACGGCATCTGCTTTGCCAAGTCCCGAACCTGCGCGCCGGTCACCCCGCTCTTCGGCTGCTACGATGCGCTGGAGAACGGCCGGGTGGTGAACATATGCACCGAGTGATCCTGGCGCTGCTGCTGGCCGGCTGCACGGCTGCACCGACGCCTGATGCCTACCGCGACACCTCCGCGCCGATCAGTTCCATCGCCCTTTTCGATGCCTCCCGGCTCGAAGGCGAGTGGCGCGAGGTGGCCTCCTTCCGTCAGGGTGGCGCCTGCCTGATCTGCCGGGCCCGCTTTGCCCCAGGCGCGACCGGCGTCCAGATGGTGAGCGGTGCGGGCACGGCCGAACTGGTGCCCACCGGTCCGGGTCGGCTCGCGCCGCGCGGGTTGAGTGGCGCGGTCGCCGAGCCGTGGTGGGTACTCTGGGTCGACGCGGATTATCGCACTCTCGTCATCGGCACGCCGTCGGGCCGTTTCGGCGCGGTCCTCGACCGTGGCGAGATCGGCCCGGACCGCAGGAGGGCAGCGGAGGAAATCCTGCAGTGGGCCGGCTATGACGTGAGACGGCTGAAGCCCGCTCGATGACGGGTGCCCTGTCGGGACAAGCCGCGACCTAGGCGAATGGGTCTTCCGGGTAGTCGACCGCCCGCAGGTAGAGCCCGTGGGGTGGGCAGACGGGCCCGCAGGCCGCGCGATCCTTCGCCTCCAGTGCAGTTCTTACATCTTCGGGTTGCCAGGCCCCGGCACCGACACGCTCCAGCGTGCCAACGAAACTGCGTACCTGATTGTGCAGAAAACTCCTCGCCGAAATGGAAAAGCGAAACTCGGACCCGCCCGGGTAGTCCAGTTGCTCGATGTCGAGCCGGTCCAGCGTCTTGACCGGCGACTTCGCCTGGCACTCGGAGGCGCGAAAGGTGGTGAAGTCGTGCCGACCAAGCAGGTGCGATGCGCCCTCCTGCATCGCGGCAAGGTCGAGCGGTTGCATCACCCTCCAGGCGAGGCCGGCATCATGGGTAAGCGGCGCGCGACGGACGACGAGGCGGAAGAGGTAGTGCCGCGCCTCGGCCGAGAAGCGGGCGTGCCAATCGGCTGAAACCGCGGCGCAAGCGACCACCGCCACCGGATCGGGCTTGAGGTGGTAGTTGAGCGCCTCTGACAGGCGGAACGGATCCCACTGCTTTGCCATGTCGCAATGGGCCACCTGGCCCAGCGCGTGCACGCCGGTATCCGTGCGCCCTGCGGCGGCGACGGTGTGCGGGCCCGGCTCCAGCTTCGCCAAAGCCGCCTCCACCGCGCCCTGCACCGATGGCAACTCGGCCTGGCGCTGCCAGCCTGCGAAGGGGGCGCCGTTGTATTCGATTTTCAGGGCAAAGCGTGGCATTTCGGCGGTTTACGGCGCGACGGGCGGCGGCGCAATCATTTGCGCGGCTTGGCCCGCAGGGTCGGATCGGCCACCGTCGGGTCTTCCGGCCAGGGGTGCTTGG
>CAYVQK010000031.1:15257-26450 GCA_964454145.1 uncultured Oceanicola sp.
TTGGCCCGCAGGGTCGGATCGGCCACCGTCGGGTCTTCCGGCCAGGGGTGCTTGGGGTAGCGGCCGCGCATGTCCTTGCGGACGTCGGCATAGGAAGAGGCCCAGAAGCCGGGAATGTCCATTGTCGTCTGCACCGGGCGGCCCGCAGGAGAGAGCAGGGTAACGCGCAGTGGCTGGCCCGCGACCTGCGGATGGCTTGTCTGGCCGAACATTTCCTGCAGCCGGAGCGAGATCTCGGGGGACTCGCCGGAGTAGTCGATCGGGATCGCCCGGCCGAGCGGAGTCGTGAAACTGGGCGGCGTCGCGCGGTCGAGCGCCCGCATCCCGTCCCAGCCGATCCGGGCCTTCAGCGCTTCGGTGATGTCGAGCGCGGCGATGTCGGCGGCGGTGCGGACCTTGCCGAGATATGGCAGCAGCCAGTCCCCAGCCTCGGCGAGAAGGGTTTCGTCGGAGCAATCGGGCAAGTCGGTCATGAGGGCCACGCGGGCGAGCAGCCTCCTTGCGCGGGCGGTCATCGGCAGGCCGAGATCGCGGATGCCCTCCAGCGCGGCGGCGGCCAGCGCCTCGTCGGGGGCGTCCTTCCAGTGGCGGTCGTCGAGGATGATGGCGCCAAGGCGCTCCTGCCGCCGGGCAACCACACGGCGTTCGCGCTTCGACCATTCGGCCACGTCGTGCCACTCGCACGCGACACCGGGCGTGGCCCTCAACTCGCTCTCGCTGATCGGCATCGCCAGGCGGATGCGCGCGTCGCGGCCCTCGCCCTCGATATCGGCCACAACGATGAGGCGCTGGCTGGCGAGGTCGTCTTCCGCCCCCATCTGCGCCCCGCGCCCGCCGGAGAGCAGGAAGCGCGGCGCGTCGCCGGGGCGGCGCAGCCCGATACGGTCGGGGTAGGCGAGCGCCAGGGCCTGTGCCTCGGTGAGATCGGTGGCGGGGCCTGCGAGCCGGGCGAGGCGTCTGGCCTCGTGGGCAATGCGCTTCAGCGCCGGGCGAGCGGCGTCGGGGGCGGAGCCGGGGTGGTTCAGCGCGCGCCGGCGCTTTGCGAGGTCGGCCCCGGCACTGCGGAGCGGGTCGCGCTCTTCGAGCAGGGCCGCAAGGGGGGCGGCAGAGGGGCCGGCGAGAGTGAGCATATGGCCTAGGCGCGGGTGAACTGGCAGGGCAGCGAGCGCCTTGCCGTGCTCGGTGATCCGGCCTGCGGCGTCGAGCGCACCGAGGCCTTGGAGAAGCCGCCTGGCCGAGGCCATCGTGCCCTCTGGCGGATGGGTCAGAAACTTCAGGCCCTCGCCGCCGCCCCAGAGCGCCAGCTCCAGCGCGAGACTGGTGAGGTCCGCGGCCTCGATCTCTGCGGGGGCGAAGGCGGGCAGAGCGCCGTGGCCGCCCTTGGTCCAGAGCCGGTAGACGCGGCCTTCCTCGAGCCGACCGGCCCGACCGGCCCTCTGCGCTGCCTCGGCGCGGCTGACGGGTTCGGTCACCAGGCGCGACATGCCACTGCCGGGATCGAAGCGGGCACGGCGCGCGCGGCCCGCGTCCACCACGGTGCGAATGCCAGGGATGGTCAGCGAGGTTTCGGCAATGGAGGTGGCGAGGACAATCTTGCGGCTGTCGGCGGGCGCAGGGTCCAGCGCGCTGCGCTGGTCGGCGAAGGGCATCGCCCCGTAGAGGGGGGCGGTATAGGCTCCCTCGGGCAGCCGCGGCTCGAGTGCGGCGATGGTGCGGCGGATCTCGCCCTCGCCGGGGAGGAAGACAAGCATGTCGCCGGTCGTTTCTGCCAGTGCCTTCAGGACGAGGTCGATCAGCGGGCCTTCCAGGCGCGCCCCGGCGGACAAGGGGGCCTCGGCCCAGTGCTCCTCGACCGGAAAGCTGCGACCCTCGGAGGTGATGACGGGCGCGCCGCCCATGAGTTCCGCTACCGGTTCGGCATCGAGCGTGGCGGACATCACCAGCAGCTTGAGATCGGGGCGGAGGGCCTCCCGAGCTTCAAGCGCGAGAGCCAGGCCGAGGTCGGCCTGGAGGGACCGCTCGTGGAACTCGTCGAAGATCACCACGGAGACGCCAGCGAGCTCCGGGTCGGACTGGATCATGCGGGTGAGAATGCCCTCGGTGACCACCTCGATCCGGGTGGCGCCGCTGACCTTGGCCTCGCCCCGCATGCGGTAGCCGACACCTTCGCCAACCCTGGTGCCCAATGTCTGCGCCAGCCGCTCAGCGGCACCGCGTGCGGCGAGACGGCGGGGTTCGAGCATGAGGATGCGGCCCTTTTCGGCCATACCGGCTTCCCGGAGTGCGACCGGAACACCCGTCGTCTTGCCCGCGCCGGGCGGGGCCTGAAGCACCGCCATGCCGTCGCGCTCCAGCGCGGAGACCAGCGCGGGCAGCGCCTCCTCGATCGGCAGTCGGGGGGCCAATGGGTCGTCAACCTTCCGCATGGGGTGGACATAGCCCGCCGCGACGGGGCAAACCATTGGAAAACGAGAGGGCGGCGGCGTGGATACGGGCGATCTGGCAGAGCGGGTGAAGGCGGGCGAGCGGCGGGCGCTGGCGCGGGCGATCACGCTGGTCGAAAGCGCCCGGGCCGATCATCGGGAGGCGGCCGCGGAGCTGGTGGCCAAGGTGGGCAAGACCGGCCGGCAGGCGTTGCGGATCGGGCTTTCGGGCACGCCGGGCGTGGGGAAAAGCACATTCATCGAGGCGTTCGGGCTGTTTCTGGTGGAGAAGGGCCTGAAGGTGGCGGTGCTTGCCGTCGATCCATCGTCCGCCCGCTCCGGCGGCTCGATCCTGGGCGACAAGACACGGATGGAGCAGCTCTCGCGCCACCCGATGGCCTTCATCCGGCCCTCGCCGTCGCAGAGCCAGCTTGGCGGCGTCGCCCGGCGTTCGCGCGAGGCAGTTGCGCTCTGCGAGGGCGCGGGCTTCGATGTGGTTCTGGTGGAAACGGTCGGGGTTGGGCAGTCGGAGACGATGGTCGCCGGGATGGTCGACCTGTTCCTCTTGCTCCTGGCCCCTGCGGGCGGTGACGAGTTGCAGGGGGTGAAGCGCGGGATCATGGAGATCGCGGATATCCTGCTCGTCAACAAGGCGGACGGGCCGTTGAAGGACGTGGCCCGCCGGACCTGCGCCGATTACGCGGGCGCACTCAGGCTGCTGCGCAAGCGGCCTCAGGATCCGGAGGGCTTTCCGAAAGCGCTGCTGGTCTCGGCCGTTGAAGGGACCGGACTGGAGGAGGCCTGGGGCCAGATGGAGGCGCTGGTGGCATGGCGACGCGAGCATGGCGCCTGGGAGCGGACAAGGGCCGAGCAGGCCAGGCACTGGTTCGAGGAGGAGGTTCGCCACGGGGTGCTGCGGCGCCTCACCGATGACAAGGCGCTCGCCGCGCGGATGCGCGAGCTTGGCGAGGCCGTGGCAGGAGGCGAGCGCAGCCCAGGCGAGGCGGCGGCGGAAATCCTGGCGCGGTTGGGCTAGCTCATCTCGGAGGGCAGCTTGGGGAAGGCGATCTGGATGCCGAAGCCCTTTTCGGCCTCCAGCACCGTCAGCTTGGCGCCGTGCCGGGTGGCGATGGCCCGGACGAGCGCCAACCCCAGCCCATGGCCCGCCACCTCCCGGTCACGCTCGGCGCGGGCGAAGCGCTCGAAGACGGCCTCGCGCTCCGCTGCTGGCACGCCCGGGCCGGTGTCGGAGATGGACAGCAAATGGCGATCCGGTCCCTCCTCCAGCGAGATGGTGATGGCGTCACCCTCGCGGCAGAACTTGATGGCATTGTCGACGAGGTTGGAGAGCAGTTGGGCGATCAGGTTGCGGTCTCCCAGCACCCTGCACCCCGCCTCGATCACCGCGCCGTACTCCAGCGATTTCTCCTCCGCCAGCGGCTCGTAGAGCTCAGCCACCTCGCGGGTGATCTGGCTGAGGGAAACGGGCACCAGTCCCGTACCGCCGCCGCTTGCGGCCTCTGCGGAGGAGATCTCGAGCAGGCTGTCGAAGATGCGCACGGTGCCGCGGATCTCGGAGGAGACGGCGGCGATGGCTTCGGGATCTCCCTCCAGCCGTTCCAGCTTTCCCTGGATGCGGTTGAGGGGCGTGCGGAGTTCGTGGGCGATCGTGTCGGACAGGCGGCCATGGGCGCGGGTGAGGTGGCCTATGCGGTCGAGCATGGTGTGGATGTGCCGCTCCAGCGCACCGAACTCGTCATCGGCGCGGGGGCCGGGGAGGCGTGCGGAGAGATCACCCGAGGCCACTTCGTCGGCCAGCCGGTTCAGGCGGTCGATTCTGCGCATGATGAAGCGGGAGGCGAGCCAGCCGGCCAGCAGCGAGAGGGCGACGAGCACCAGGGCGGTGGCGAAGATCTGTGCGCGGGTGGCAGCCAGCGCGGCCTCGGTGGCCGCGCGGGAGCGGGCGACGAGCATGGGGAAGCCGCCGCGCAGCTCGCGGGCCACGCCGAGGTAGTTGGTACCGGTCATGGTGAAGGCGACGGGGTCTGCTGCATCGACCTCACCGGGGATGGGCGTCAGGTTGTCAGGCCAGGCGTCGATGTTGCCTGCCAGCTTTGTGCCCTCCCGGTCTTCCAGCAGGTAGAGCATGCCGGTCTCCGGGCCTGCGGCGGAACGGAACTCCATGGCCTGCCGGAGCGCGATAATCCGGCGCTGGTCGTAGAGTGCGGCAAGGCCAGCGAGATCTGCCGCCAGGAGCACGTGCTCGCGGCGTTCGAGTTCGGCCGCCGTGGCACGGTACTGCAGCGCCATGGCGCCCAGCGAGAAGACGATCAGCAGGGAAGAAAGCCCTAGCGCCAGCCGGAGTGAGGCCTTGCCGCGGAGCTTCCGCACGTCTGCCTCAGGCTTCCGGCGCGAAGACATATCCCTCGCCCCGCGCCGTCAGGATGATCGGCCGCCCGGCCGCAGATTCCAGCTTCCGGCGGAGCCGCCCGACGTGGACATCGACCACGTTCGTCTGAGGGTCGAAGTGCAGATTCCAGACATTCTCCAGAAGCTGCATCCGGGTAACCGTCTCGCCGGCGTTGCGGGCGAAAAAGGTAATCAGCTCAAACTCCTTGGGGCTGACGGCGACGTGCTTTTGCCCGATGTGAACGGTGCGGGCCTTGAGCCTTATTTCAACATCCCCGAAGGCCATGAGGTCATTGTCTAGCACGACCATCTGATTGCGGCGCAGGAGGGCACGGAGACGGGCCTTCAGCTCGTCTCCATCGAAGGGCTTGGCGAGGTAATCGTCGGCACCCTTCTCCAACCCCTCGATCTTTGCGCCGGAGGTGCCGAGCGCGGAGACGACGAGCACCAGTGCCCTAGAGCCCTTGCCGCGCATCTTGGCGATGGCATCCACGCCATCGCCGCCGGGCAGCATCCTGTCCATCACGATGACCGCGAAATCGGCCAGTTCGGCGGCGCGCAGCCCGCTCTCCCAGTCGCGCATCACAACAGGCTCGCAGCCGAGCGCCTGGACCGCCTCCGAGATGGTTTCGGCGGTGGCTCGGTCATCCTCGACGATCAGGATGCGGGGTGCGGCGGTGGTTTCGGCGAGGTCGGGGGCGATGTCTTCCATGGTCAGCATCTCAGAGCACCACCACGGCGGGGTCAAGCACGTTGCCGCCACCGACGGGGCGCAGGCGCGGAGTTTTGTCCCACGGGTCCAGATAGATATGCTCGGTCCGGCCATCGGCGTGGCGGACCAGCAGCACCATGGGCTCGGTGATACGGAGCCCGGCAAGGCCGCCGTCGATCTCGGACAGCGGGGTTCCGTTGACCGAGAGCACCTCGTCGCCGCGCGACAGGCCGGCGAGGTAGGCGGGGGAGTTCTCGGAAATGTAGGTCACTTCCGCGCCGGCGAGGCGCACGCCGAGGCGCGAGAAGGTGAAGGCAGGGCGGGCCGAGGGCAGGGTTGCGCGGTCGATCCCGGCGGTTTCGATGTGTTCGCTGCGGTCAAGCGGCATGGTGGCCAACACTGTCTCGCCCTTGCGCAGGAGCTGCACGGCAATGCCATCGGAGCCCAGCACCGATTCGACGGCGAAGGCCAGGTCGCCCGGCACGGTCACCTCGCGGCCCGCGACCGAGACGATCACGTCACCGGCACGGATGCCTGCCCTGTCGGCGGGCGAGGCCTCGGCCACGCTGTCGACCAGCACGCCCTTTTCGGGCACGCCGAGGGCGTCCGCCAAGGCCGAGTCGATCGGGCGGATCTGGAGGCCGAGGGTGGGCATTTCCTTCAGGGTGCCGGCGACGAGCTGGGGGACGATGCGCGCGAGGTCGGCGGCGGAAATGGCGTAGGCCACGCCGATGTAGTGCCGCGAGCCGTCGGCGATCTGGCTGTTCATGCCGAGAAGACGGCCGTTGCCATCCACGAGCGGGCCGCCGGAGCTGCCGGGGTTCACTGCCGCATCGTGCTGGATCAGCCGGATCGGAACGGCGGCCTCGACCTGGCGGGCCATGGCCGAGATGATGCCGCGGGTGAGGGTGAACTCTATCCCGAGAGGCGCGCCGAGCGCGTAGACCTGCGTGCCGAGGCCTGCGGGCGTGGCGGCAGGCTCCAGGCCGGGTCCGAAGGCACCGTCTACCGCCAGGATCGCCACGTCGCGCACCTCGTCGCGGGCCAGCACCTTCACCCTGCGGCGCTCCCCTGTGGCGCTGACCACGATCACCTCGCGGGCCCGACCGACGACATGGGCATTGGTCACCGCCCAGGTGCCGTCCTGCCAGAGGAATGCCGAGCCGAGAAAGCGTTCGTGCCCGTCGGCGGACTTGATGATGAGAGTGGCATCCATCGCCCGGTCGAGCTCGCCGGCCCGCACGGAGACGGGAAGGGCGACCATGATGATCAGGACGAGGGGGAGGAAGATGGCACGCATGTTCGGTGGTCCTTCAGGTGTATTTCCGTTTGACCCATGGCTAGCAGCGGCCCTTTCGCCTGCCACGTGACAAGTCCAGTCATCAAAGGAAGTCTCGGCGCGACGCAGTTGATCGGGAGCCGGTGACGGGGCAATCTGAAGCTCGAAAACGATGCTCTTGCTGGAGATCACATGATGCTGCGTGCAAGCCTGCTTGCCCTCGCCCTGGCAATTCCCGCGGCCCCGGTTTCGGCTGCGGGCGAGCTGCCGCCGCTACGGGTGATGGAGATCTCCCGACAGCTGTTCGAGGCCGGCCTGGCAACCCGCGATCCTCTCCTGATGGCCACGGCGGCGCAGCTCCGAAAGGGGGTTGCGCTGGAGGCCGTGGCGCGGGCGGGAAGTGAGGGTGCGCCGCTGGAGGGTGCGCCGATGGGCTGGGAGGAGATGCTCGATGCCGCCGCGGAGGCGGCCGGCGAGGACGGGGCGATGCTGGCGGTAATCGAGGACATCCGTGCGACGTCCATGAAGGGGGTCTCGACCGGGCCGGTCTTCAACATCTCGAGCCTCGGAGCCGAGAAGACCGACGTTTACCAGCCCTTTCCCTTCGACGGCGGGGCCTATGCCGAAGTCTATGTGGAGGGTGGCAAGGGCTCTGACCTGAACCTTTACGTTTTCGACCCCGAGGGACGGCTGGTCTGCTCGGATACCGATACCTCCGAGGTGGCCTATTGCGGCTGGCGCCCGGCCGAGAGCGCGGAGTTCACCGTGAAGGTGGAGAACAGGGGCGCCGCGACCGACAGATATTCGCTGATGACGAACTGAGGATTTGCAGATGAAACTCAAGGCTTTGCTTCTTGCCGGCGTGGCCTCGCTGGCGGCCCTCCCGGCCCTGGCGCGGGAAAACCACGCGCTTCTTATCGGGGCGTCGAAGTATCCGGCGTTGGAAGAGCGGTTCTGGCTGGAAGGGCCGGCGAACGATGTGGACCTCGTGCAGGAATATCTGCTGACCAACCAGACGATCCCCTTCGACGCCGAGCACGTCATCGTGCTGGCCGACGGGATCGAGGGCAAGCAGGCGCCGACGTTGCAGGCGATCCGCGATGCCTTCAAGGAACTGGCGGAGCGGGTGCAGCCGGGGGATTTCGTGTACCTCCATTTTTCGGGTCATGGCAGCCAGGCGCCGGCGAAGGATCCGGACAGCGAGCTGGACGGGCTCGACGAGCTGTTCCTGCCGGTGGACATCGGGCCGTGGAACGACACGGTGGGCGAGGTCGAGAATGCGCTGGTCGATGACGAGATCGGGGAGCTGATCGGGATGCTCCGAGCCAAGGGCGCCGATGTCTGGGCAGTGTTCGACAGCTGCCACTCGGGCACGGTGACGCGGGCCGCGCCGAACGGCGAGGACGACGAGAAGATGCGCAAGCTGGAGCCTGGCGCGCTGGGGGTGCCTGAGCAGGCGCTTATGGATGCGGAAGGCACGTCGCGCGGGCTCGAGAGTCCCAGGGATCGGGCAGATGCGCCGGTGGCGGAGAGCGAGGAGCGCAGGGAGGGGGAGGGCACATTCGTGGCCTTCTTCGCCGCGCAAACCAATGAAACCACACCAGAAAAGCTGATGCCGCGCAGCACGAAGGACCGGCTGCAAGGGGTATTCACCTACACGGTTTTCGAGACGCTGGCCGAGCGGCCGGGGATCACCTACCGGCAACTCGGGCAGGAGGTGCTGCGGAAGTACTCGGTGAAGAACCTGGCGCGTTCGACTCCGCTCTTCGAGGGCGATCTGGACGGTGTGGTCTTCGGCTCCGGCGAGACGGCCGACGTGCGGCAATGGCCTGCCGAGAAGGGCGAGACGAAGCTGCGGCTCAAGGCGGGCACGCTGCACGGGCTGGCCCAGGGCGAGCGGCTGGCGGTGATGGCCTCGCCGGCGGATTCCACCGATGACGCAATCGCTTACGTGACGGTGGACACTGCGAGCACCTTCGGGGCGACGGCGGTTCTGGAAGATGGAAAGACGTTGGAAGACGTGCCGCGTGGGGCCTTTCTGCGGAAGGTCGACGCGGGAGTGGACCTGACACTCCGGGTGGCGCTACCCGAAGGCGACGGCCGGGTTCAGCAGAAGATGGCGGCGGCGGCACGCTTCATCGCCGAAAAACAGCTGCTTGGCGGGCGTTTCACCTTTGTCGCGGTCGGGGAAGAGGCCGATATCCGGCTTGCGGTGATCCCGGAGAGCCCCGATCCGGAGGCGATCTGGATCCTCGATGGCACCGGCGAGGTGCCCGTGCTTGTGAGCGACGCAGGCCCGGTGCTGAACTTCGAAACGGTGCCCCGTGTCACCACCCCGGACAAGGGCGCCGAAGCCCTGGCCGAGGTGATGGCCGAGCAGTTCGCGCATATCGGCAAGGCGCTGAACGTGCTCCGCATTGGCGCGGCGAGCAGCGGCAACGGGCTGAACGTGCCCGTGGAACTGCACCGTGCGCGATTTGACCTCGACGCCGGTGCGATCGTCGAAGGAAGCCGCGCCCCTATGGACAGCGGCAACGTGCCCCGGCTCATTCCGGGCGATACGGTGGGCGTGCGGGTGGAGAACACCACCGACCAGCCGCTCGACATAAATGTGCTCTATGTCGGGGCCGACTATTCGATTACATTCATGGACAAGGGACGGATGCAGCCCGGCGGGATCTACAATGAAGACCTGTCCTTAATTTCGGATGAATCTTTCGGGCGTGACCGTCTCGTGGTGATCCTGTCGCCTGCGGGTGAGCAGAGCGATGTGGAGGATTTGAGTTTCCTGGAGCAGGATCCGCTGGTGCGGACCCGCGCCGTGCGCGACGAGGCGCAAGGCTTCAAGGGCCTGCTGGACGAGGCCGGTTTCGGACAGAAAACAAGGGCTGCGCTGCCGCTGGGGGGCAAGAAGAAAGGCCCCGAGCCGATGATCCTGCAGTTCGAGATTGATACCGTGCCGGGCGAGGGTTGAGTGGTGGCAATCTGAACCCGCAAGGCGCGATATCAAGCGGAGGGGTTGAGCCAGTTTGGCGGCTCGGCCCCTTCGTCTGTCAGCCAGGTCGTGAATGGATCGGCTGGATCAAGAAGAAAGTCTATCACGTTGAAATGATGGAGGTCCGGCAGCTCGGTGACCTGTGCGTCCGGCCAGGGCAGTGCATGGGCCTGGGCGAGGAAGGAGGGCCGCTCGGCGGCGCCGACCACGGTGTGGACAGGGGTCAGCGGTGCCGGCTGGAACACCGGGCTCTCGGATTGTGCTTCGGATTCAGTGAGTTGCAGCGTGTAGTTGAGAGGAACATCGCGCAGGGGGCGGAGGTCTGTCAGGGGGGAGATGGGCAGGCAGCGGGATATGCGGCTGCGGACCTCTTGGGAGAGCGGCAGGGTGGGGTCGAGCATCCGGAGTGCCAGGTGGCCGCCGGCCGAGTGGCCTGTGAGGGCGATTTTGCCGCTTGTTTTCAAGGCGATGGCGTTCACAGCTGATGTAATCGAGGCGGTGATCTGGCTGACGGTCACCTCCGGGCAGAGCGGATAGGAGGGCATGGCCACGGCCCAGCCGCGCGCGGTGCATCCGGCGGCCAGGTGCGACCAGTCGGTACGGGTGAAGGCGCGCCAGAAGCCGCCGTGGATGAAGATCACGGTGCCTTTGGGTTGCGCCGACTGGGGATAGAAAAGATCATACTTCTCAGAGGGATGCGACCCGTAGCTCTCGTTGAGCCGGGCGCGGCCCAGGGCGGTTTCGACGGAGCGATAATCGCGCGCGGCCTCGGCCCAGCGATCGGGATATGCGGCGCCATCGGGGATGAAGGAGGCGTTATCGAAGGCTGTGGGATCGGTCATGCGTTCTTGTCGGTATCAAGGATGCTGAAAGGCGTTAACTCGCGAAGATTAGCGAGCAACACTTGATGCACAACCCATGCACATCTCATGCACACCCCATGCAGATGCGTTTTTGCAAGACGACCAAAGGTTAACCGGGCGTCCGGTGGGCAGATGGCGAGAGATCCTCGGGTCGGGCCCGAGGATGACGGTGCGCCGCCGGGGTCAGACGCCGTAGGGGATCCAGACCGTCTTGATCTCGGTAGCCGCCGCCAACATCTCGCGGCCCTCGGTGGCCGGGTCCGTCCAGTCGGGGAAGAGCGAGAGGGTGCGCTTGAGGTTGCCGCTCGCGGCTTTCTCGATGCCCGCCGTGAGGTCGGGGGAGGAGAAGTTCCAGACGCTATCGACCTCAAGATGCTCTGCGAGAGTCTTGGCGAGCTCCGCGTGGGGGCCTGTGACGATGTTCACCACGCCGCCGGGGACGTCGGAGGTGTCGAGTAGCTGGTAGAAGTCGGTCGCGGCGAGCGGGAAGGGCTCGGAGGGGCAGGCGACGA
>CAYVQK010000032.1:0-26285 GCA_964454145.1 uncultured Oceanicola sp.
AGGCGTCGATATGGGGCCAGTCGGCGCGGTCGAAGCCGAAGGGCTCGGGGTAGAAGAGGTAGCCGCAGCACGAAAAGTCGGCATGGGTCGGGCCCTCGCCCACCAGCCAGTCGCGGCCCGCCAGGGCGCCGTCGAGCACCGCCCAGGCGGATTTCAGGCGGCCCTGCATGAAGGCGATCACCTCCTGCGGGCGCTTGTCCTCGGGCAGGAAGTTCATCAGGAAGCGGGTCATCCCGTTCATCGAGGAGCCCTTGTGGTTGTCCCAGAACTGCCAGCGCAGCACCTCGCGGGCCTCCTCCGGCGTGGCACCGCCGAACTTGCCGCTCGTCTCGGTGATGTAGTGCTGGATCACGCCGGACTGGGTGAGCTTCACCTCGCCGTCCACCAGCACCGGGGCCTCGCCCATCTCGTTCAGGGCGCGATACTCGGGCGTGCGCGACTCCCCGGCGAAGAAATCCACCTTCACCGGCTCCCAGTCGAGGCCCGAAAGCTCCAGCGGCAGCGCGGCCTTGTAGGCATTGCCGCTCTCGCCGAAACAGTAGAGCTTCATGGTCATCTGGTCTCTCCCTTGGCCGGTGTCGGAGTGGGGGCGCTGCCCCCACACCCCCGGAGTATTTGCAGCAAGAAAATGGGGCGAACCGGGGCAATTGCCCCCCGACCGCGCTCCTCCGCCTTGGCCGTATTCAGTCAGGAGTTGACGCGCACGGCAAGGGCGACGTCACGTTGTTTCGGGCGCTGTCATGGCGTCAGCCGCGGCACGCCCTCGATGTTGAGCCGGGTGGTGAGGACGATCTGCCCATCGGAGAGCGCGTGGATCACCGACGTCGGGCACCAGGCGCCGCGGCAGGGGCGATCCCACTCGATCAGCGTGCCGAGCCCGGCCGGGGCGTCAGGCACGGGCCGCGAGTGGCGCACCAGCGCGAAGAGATACGGAAAGTGCTCCCCCAGCAGATGGGCCACCGCCTCCTGCCCCACCGTGTCGAGCGGCGCGGGCATGCGCCACTCGATCCGGCAGGTCACCCCCTCCGCCCCGCCCCTGAGCGCGATGGCGGGGTGGCCCTCGTCCTCGTCGCGGGCCACGTCTCCGGTGGACGACAGGTAGATGGTGGTGTCGGCCGACCCGGGCTGACCGAAGAGATAGGCGCCCGATCCGTGGGCCGAGAAGCCCGGCGGCATCGCCGCGGCAAGCGGCCTGCCCGCCTCCAGCCCGAGGCAGGTGTTGCGGAACATCCGCAGGAGCAGCACGACCCCGAGGGCATCGGGCCGCGGCGCCGCGGGGGTGCCGAAACGGTCGGGCGGAAGATCGTCGTAGCCGCGGATCCCGGCGGTGGCGCCGAGCATCCGGGGCACCTCGCCGATCGCCTGCGCGGGGGCGGGCAGAGCCGGGCCGAGCGCCAGGCCGAGGGCCAGCGCACAGCGGAGCCCCGCCCCCGTCATGTCTCCTGCGCGGCGCGCTCGGCCTTGAAGGCGCGCAGCCTGTGCGGGAGCGTTTCCTCGTGGAACACCGAGGAGGCGTTCTCGAAGAGGAAGCTGAGCGCGAGGTCGGGCGTGAGCCCGGTTTCCTCGCAGAACCGCTTGAGGTTGCGGTGGGCGGTCTCGGTCAGGGCGATCTGGTGCTTGCGGGTGAGGCGAAGCTTGTGGGCCATGGGGATCCTTGCGGTCGTAGGGCGGGACATGTCCCGCCCCTGGAGTGACCGCGAGGTTAGAACGCCTCGGCCGCGAGGTCCATCACCGGCTCGGCGCCGCTCTCGATCCGTTTCAGGTGCATCGCGGTCGCCGGCAGGCGGCGGGCCATGTAGTAGCGCCCGGTGGCGAGCTTGGTGCGGTGGAAGCCCTCGTCGGAGGTGCCCGCCTCGAGCGCGGCGAGGCTCGCCTTGGCCATATGCGCCCACATCAGGCCGAGGCTGACGTGGCCGAAGAGATGCATGAAGTCGTAGCTGCCCGCGAGCGCGGCATTGGGGTTCTTCATGCCGTTCTGCATGAAGAACATGCCGGCGGCCTGCAGATCCTTCGAGGCCTGCTTCAGCGGCTCGAGGAAGCCCGATTTCAGCTCGAGGTTGCCCTCGTTCTCCTTGATGAAGCCCTTCACCATCTCGAAGAAGGCCATCACGTGCTTGCCGCCGTCCTGGGCCAGCTTGCGGCCCACCAGGTCAAGCGCCTGCACGCCGTTGGCGCCTTCGTAGATCTGGGTGATCCGGGCGTCGCGGACATACTGGCTCATGCCCCACTCTTCGATGTAGCCATGCCCGCCGTAGACCTGCTGGGCCTGCACCGCCATGTCGAAGCCCTGGTCGGTCAGGAAGCCCTTGATCACCGGGGTGAGCAGCGAGATCAGCCCCTCGGCATCGTCGTCGCCGCCGCGGTGCGACTTGTCGATCAGATGCGCGCCCCAGAGCAGAAAGGCACGTCCGCCCTCCACGAAGCTCTTCTGGTCCATCAGGTTGCGGCGGATGTCGGGGTGCACGATCAGCGGATCGGCGGGGCCGTCGGGGTTCTTCACGCCCGTCACGTCGCGGCCCTGGAGCCGGTCCTTGGCATAGGCCAGCGCGTTCTCGTAGGCGATGGCGGCCTGGGCGAGCCCCTGCATGCCGACGCCGAGGCGGGCCTCGTTCATCATGGTGAACATCGCCCGCATGCCCTTGTGCTCGGTGCCGAGCAGGTAGCCCTCCGCCTCGTCGTAGTTCATCACGCAGGTGGCGTTGCCGTGGATGCCCATCTTCTCTTCGAGCTTGCCGCAGGCCACGCCGTTGCGGGCGCCCATGGTGCCCTCATCGTCGACCAGGAACTTCGGCACGATGAAGAGCGAGATGCCCTTCACGCCCTCGGGGCCGCCGGGGATCTTGGCCAGAACGAGGTGAACGATGTTCTCGGCCATGTCGTGCTCACCGGCGGAGATGAAGATCTTCTGGCCGCTGATCTTGTAGCTGCCGTCGCCCTGCGGCTCTGCCTTGGTGCGCAAGAGGCCCAGATCGGTGCCGCAATGCGGTTCCGTCAGGTTCATCGTGCCGGTCCACTCGCAGCTCACCATCTTCGGCAGCCACTTGGCCTTCTGGGCGTCGGTGCCATGGGCCAGGATGGCCGAGGCCGCTCCGTGCGTGAGGCCCTGGTACATGGTGAAGCTCTGGTTGGCGGCAGAGAACATCTCTCCCACCGCGGTGCCCATGAGGTAGGGCATGTTCTGCCCGCCGAACTCCTCCGGCAGGTCGAGGCCGGTCCAGCCGCCCTCCTTCATCTGGTCGAAGGCCGCCTTGAAGCCCTCGGGGGTGCGCACGACGCCGTTCTCCAGCTTGCAGCCCTGCACGTCACCGACAGGGTTGAGCGGCGCGAGCACTTCACTCGCCAGCTTGCCAGCCTCTTCCAGCACCGCGCCGGTAAAATCGGCCTCGAGCTCATCGTAGCCGGGAATCCCGGTTTCGGTGACCTTGAGCACCTCGTGCAGAATGAACTGCATGTCCTTCGTGGGCGCGGTGTAGCTGGGCATCTGGTTCCTCCCTCGTGGGCCGGGTTACTCGGCCGCCTGTTTCATCCCGTTGCCGGCGAGCGTGTCACGGCCCCAGTCGATCTGGGCGTTCAGCTCGTCGATCGCAGCGGCGAGTTCGGCGCGCTGCGCTTCCATCTCGGCCACCCGCTGCTCGGCCTTCTTCACCGAAGCCTCGAGCTGGCGATGCTCGCCGTTCTCCATGTCGTAGAGGTCGAGAAGCTGGCGGATGTCCTCGAGCGAGAACCCGAACCGCTTGCCGCGCAGGATGAGCTTCAGCCGGGCCCGGTCCCGCTTGGTGAACAGCCGCTTCTGGCCTTCACGGACCGGAAACAGCAGCTCCTTGGCCTCGTAGAACCGCAGGGTGCGTGCCGTCACGTCATAGGCGTCACACATCTCGCGAATGGTCAAAAATTTCTCCGTCATGTCATGTCCTCTGGATGGCCCTTTCAGGCGTGTCTTTTCCTGAACGAACTGGGACATGATGAGTTCACCCGAACCATACAAGCATCGCGTGCAGGGACGCAGTCGGAACGCTACGTCATTTACCAAATGGTAAAATTTTTGAAACGTTTCCCCTAGGGAATGCGCAACTTTTGATGCCGCCAAACCGCTTTGATCCGGGTGAAATCCGGCCGGTAACAATTTATCACGATAAATACAGGAGGGCGATCAGGGCCGACTCACTTCGCCTGTCAGGAGAGTGAAGCCTCGGTCTCGTCTCGCAACGTGCGCAGCTCGGCGATCGTCGAGTCGAGCTCGGCGCGCTGCTTCTCCAGCTCCGCCAGCTGGAGGTCGGCCTGCTCGATCCAGATCTTCAGCTGCGACCGGCTGCCGTCGTTCTCGTACATCTCGAGCCACTGGCGGATCTGCTCCAGCGAGAAGCCGAAGCGGCGGCCGCGCAGGATCAGCGTCATCCGCGCCACCTCGCGGCTGCCGTAGTAGCGCGAGCGGCCCTGCTTCTCGGGATCGAGCAACTCGATGTACTCGTAGTAGCGGAGCGTGCGCGGCGTCACGTCGAACCTTGCGCACATCTCCTTGAAACTCAGCCGCTTCTCGGCCTTGGCATCGGCCATGGGCGAAGGCTCCTCCCGCATGGATCCCAACTCCCCGCCAGCCTAGACCGGAGGCAGCCGGTGATCAATCATGCAGGGTTGCGGGCGGCTGGCCGGGCGCAGATAGTGGGCAGGAGGCAAGCAGGAGACAGGACGGGATGAGCGAATTGAGCCTGGCGTGGGTGCAGTCCTTCATCGACGCGCTGCCCTATTCGAAGGCGCTCGAGATGCGTGCCGAGGAGGTGTCGGAGGGCCGGGTGAGCATCTCGATGCCCTACGACAAGGCGCTCATCGGCGATGCCCAGACGGCGGTGCTGCACGGCGGCGCGATCTCGGCGCTGATGGACAGCACCAGCGGCACCTCGGTGATGACCCTGCCCGAGGGCTTCGGCACCGCCACCCTCGACCTGCGGATCGACTACATGCGCGCGGCCAGCCCGGGCCAGAGGGTGCTGGCCAGCGCCGAGTGCTACCACGTCACCCGCACCGTGGCCTTCGTCCGCACCACCGCCTGGGACGACGACCGCGAGAGGCCCATCGCCACCGCCACCGGCGCCTTCACCTATGGCCACATGGCCGCGCCGCGCACCCCGCAGCAGATGCAGGCCGCGATGCAGGCCCTGGCCGCGCGGCAGAAGGAGCTGGGACAATGAGAACGCCGGAGCCCGTCCAGGTCATCAAGGAGCGGCGCGACCTGGCGCTGAACACGCTGGTCGGCGGCATCGCCTTCGTCGGCTTCCTCGGCATCCGCTTCGACCGGCGGGGCGACGAGCTGACCGCGGTGATGCCCTATGACCCCAAGCTCATCGGCAACCCGATGCTGCCGGCGCTCCACGGCGGCGCGACGGCGGGCTTCCTGGAGGTGGCGGCGGTGGTGCAGCTCGCCTGGCAGGAGCTCTGGGGCAGGATCGAGGGCGGCGCCTTCGACCTGGAGGGCTTCCTGGCCGGCGGCATGCCGCGCCTGCCCAAGACCATCGACTTCACCGTGGATTACCTCCGCGCCGGCCTGCCGCGCGATGCCTATGCCCGCGCCAGGGTCAACCGCTCGGGGCGGCGCTATGCCTCTGTTCACGTCGAGGCCTGGCAGGACAATGTCGGCCGCCCCTTCGCTCAAGCCACCGGCCATTTCCTGATGCCGCAGCCCAAGCCTGATGACGACACCAGCGGCGGCTGAAGTGGTCGCGGCGGGCAAGCCCGTCACCCACAGGCGCATTCTTCACATCGCGGTTCCGATCGTGATCTCCAATGCCACCGTGCCGATCCTCGGCGCGGTCGATACCGGCGTCGTGGGCCAGCTCGGAGACCCGGTGCCGATCGGCGCGGTGGGGATCGGGGCAATCATCCTCACGGCGATCTACTGGATCTTCGGCTTCCTGCGGATGGGCACCGTGGGGCTCACCAGCCAGGCCGAAGGCGCGGGCGACGCGGCCGAGGTCTCGGCGCTGCTGGTGCGGGCGCTGCTGATCGCGGGCGCGGGCGGCGCGGCGTTGATCCTGCTGCAATGGCCGCTGTTCTCGGCCGCCTTCACCCTCTCCCCTGCCAGCCCCGAGGTGGAGGCTGCGGCACGCGACTACATGAGCATCCGGGTCTGGTCGGCCCCCGGGGCCATCGCCGTCTACGGCCTCACCGGCTGGCTCATCGCCAGGGAGCGCACCCGGGGCGTGCTGGTGATCCAGCTCTGGATGAACCTCACCAACATCGCGCTCGACCTGCTCTTCGTCCTGGGCTTCGACTGGGGGGTGAACGGCGTGGCCTTCGCCACCTTCCTCGCCGAGTGGTCGGGCGCCGCGCTCGGCATCTGGCTCTGCCGCGATGCCTTCACCGGCGGGCACTGGAAGAACCGCGCGCTGGTCTTCGACCCGGCCCGATTGCTGCACATGGCCAACGTCAACACCAACATCCTGCTGCGGACCCTGATGCTGGAGATCATCTTCGTCTCCTTTCTCTTCCTCGGCGCCCGCTTCGGCGACGTGAAGCTGGCGGCCAACCAGATCCTGCTGCAGTTCCTCTACATCACCGCCTACGCGCTCGACGGCTTCGCCTTTGCCGCGGAGGTCTTCGTGGGGCAGGCCTATGGCCGCAGGAGCCCGACGGCGGTGCGGCGCGGCGCGGTGATGACGAGCATCTGGGGCTTCGGCACCGGCGCGGTGCTGGGCCTCGCCTTCCTCGCCTGCGGGGCGCTGCTGATCGACGTGATGACCACCGCGCCCGGCGTGCGCGAGGAGGCGCGCGCGCATCTCGGCTGGATGGTCCTCGCCCCCTTCGTCGGCGCGGCGGCCTGGATGCTCGACGGCATCTACATCGGCGCCACCCGCTCGCGCGACATGCGCAACCTGATGTTCCTGTCGCTGCTCTGCTACGGCGCGGCCGTCTTCACCCTCATCCCGCTGATGGGCAACCACGGCGTCTGGGCCGCCCTGCTGGCGAGTTTCGCAGCGCGCGGCGTGTTCATGGGCTGGCGCTACCCGGCGCTGGAGCGCGACGCGGCGGGGTGAGGGCAGCGATCCTCACCCGGAGCCCTTCCGTCCGGAAAAGGAACGGTCAGTCGAGAATGTCGAGCACGTTCTCGGGCGGGCGGCCGAGCGCGGCGCGGCCCTTGTAGAAGACCACGGGCCGCTCGATCAGGATCGGCTCGGCGGCCATGGCGGCGAAGAGCATGTCTTCCGGCATGTCGTCCGACAGCGCCTTCGCGGGCTCTTCCTTGCGGCGGATCATCTGCAGCGCCCCCACGCCCAGCTCGGCGGCGGCCTGTTCCAGCTCCGCGGCATCCGGCGGGTAGTCGAGATAGAGCCGCACCTCGGGGGTATAGCCCTTCTCCTCCAGGAGCTTCAGCGTCTCGCGCGACTTGGAGCAGCGCGGGTTGTGCCAGATCACGGGGTTGGTCATAGCCATGCCTCTCTGTTGGTGCCCACGGCCTGGGAGATATGGGTGTAGCCCTTCTCGGCAAGCAGCGCGTCGAGGTCGCGGGCGATCCGCGCGCCGAGGCTGAGGCCGTGGTAGACCAGCGCCGAATAGAGCTGCACCGCCGAGGCCCCGGCGGCGATCTTGGCGAAGGCCTGCTCGGCCGAGCTGATGCCGCCCGCGCCGACGAGCGGGATCAGCCCCTCGGTGGCCTGCGAGAGCCGGGCCAGCACGCGGGTGGACTTCTCGAAGAGCGGCGCGCCCGAAAGCCCCCCCGCCTCGCCCGCCTGCGGGCTCTTCAGCCCGTCGCGCGCCAGCGTGGTGTTTGTGGCGATGATCGCGTCGAGCCCGGTGGTGCGGGCGACGCGCGCGATATCCTCGATCTCCGAGGTCTCGAGGTCGGGCGCGATCTTGAGAAACACCGGAATGCGCCGCTCCAGCGCGTCGCGTGCGGCGAGAACGCCGTTCAGCAGCGCGGTCAGCGCCTCGGCGCCCTGCAGGTCGCGCAGGCGCTCGGTGTTGGGGCTCGAGACGTTGACGGTGGCGAAATCGAGCATCGGGCCGCAGCGGGTGAGCACGGTGGCGAAATCGGCGGCCCTGTCCTCGCTGTCCTTGTTGGCGCCGATGTTGAGCCCGATGGTAAAGCCCTGCGGACGGCTCTCCAGCCGGGCCGCCATGGCCTCCATCCCCTCGTTATTGAAGCCGAAGCGGTTGATCACCGCCCGGTCCTCGCGCAGCCGGAAGAGGCGCGGCTTGGGGTTGCCCGCCTGCGGGCGCGGCGTGACGGCCCCCATCTCGATGAAGCCGAAGCCCGCGCGGGCGAGCGGGTGCATGGCGGTACCGTTCTTGTCGAAGCCCGCGGCGAGCCCCACCGGGTTGGGCAGCGACAGGCCCGCCAGCTCTGTGGCCAGGCGCGGCGAGGTGACCGGCCCGGGCAGCGGGGCGAAGGGGCTGTGCAACGCCTTCAGCGCAAGGCCATGCGCGCGCTCGGGGTCGAGCTGGCGCAGCGCGGCGAGGCCCAGTTGCTCGACGAGGCTCACAGCATGCCTTCCGGAAAGATATGCCCGGTGGCGCCCAGCGGCAGCGACTTGTCCCAGACCACCTCCGACAGCGCGAGCCGCCGGTAGAGATGCGGAAACAGCGCCCCGCCGCGCGACGGCTCCCACTTCAGCGCCTCGCCCAGGGTGTCGGGGTCGAAGGCCACCAGCACCAGGTCGCTCTCCTCGGCAAAGTGCTTGGCGGCGGTCTCGGTCACCTGGGCGGAGGTGGAGAAATGGATGTAGCCGTCGGCCACGTCCACGGGCGCGCCCTCGGTGAGGCCGGCGGCGCGGAAGGCATCCCACTCGGGGCGGCGGAAGATCTTGTAGATCAGCATGGCAGCCGGGATGCCCCAGAGCCGCCGGACGGTCAAGGCCGGAGCGCGCGCGGCACCCGGCCCGAAAACGACATCGGGTCGCAATCGGAGGCGCGGCGCGGGCCGGTTTGTGGCGAATGGGCCGCGAGAGGCAGGACGCAGATGCACGACAGACGAATCCCAGAGTGGCTCCGCCACGCTCCCACGCCGGGCGTGCGGGGCTTCGCCGTGCTCGCGGGCACCGAGGCGGTGGCGCGCGGCATGCTGATCTCGGTCTTTCCGCTGGCGGTCTACCATGCCCTGGGCGATGCCCGCGTGGTCTCGGCCGTCTACTTCGCGATCGGCATCGCCTCGCTGGTCACCGGGCTGCTGGTGCCCTCGCTGATCCGGCTGGTGCCGCGCCGCTACGTCTATGCCGCGGGCTGCCTCGCCTTCGTCACCGGTGCGGCGACCGCGGCGGTCGGCAGCCCGCTTGCCGTCTGCGCCGGGCTCGCGCTCGTCACCTGCGCCACGGTCACCTGCTTCGTCTGCTTCAACGCCTACGTGCTCGATTACATCGCCCGGCAGGAGCTGGGGCAGCTCGAGACCTCGCGGCTGTTCTACTCGGCCCTGGGATGGACGGCGGGGCCGGTCGCGGGCGTCACCCTGCACGGGCTCTGGGCGCCGGCGCCCTTCCTGATCTCGGCGCTGGCGGCGGCGACGATGCTGGCGATCTTCCTCGTCATGCGGCTGGGCAACGGGCGTCTCATCACCCGGGCGCGGGCGACGCCGGCCAACCCCTTCGCCTACCTCGGGCGCTTCGCCGCCCAGCCGCGGCTGGTGGCGGGCTGGCTCTTCGCGGTGATCCGCTCCTGCGGCTGGTGGGTCTACGTCGTCTACCTGCCGATCTTCGTGGTGGAGAGCGGCCTGCCCGGCTGGCTCGGCGGCGTTGCGCTCTCGGTTTCCAACGGCACGCTCTTCCTTGCGCCGCTGATGCTGCGCTTCATGCAGCGCAACTCGGTGCGCTTCGCGGTGCGGACGGGCTTTGCCACCGCGGGCGGGCTCTTCGCGCTGGCCGGGCTGCTGCAGGGCTGGCCCCTGCTGACCGTGGGCAGCCTGATGACGGGCGCCTTCTTCCTGATCCTGCTCGACGTCAGCGCAGGCCTGCCCTTCCTGCTCGCCGTCAAACCCTCGGAGCGCACCGAGATGTCGGCGATCTACGCCAGCTTCCGCGATGTCTCGGGCATCCTGACGCCGGGGGCAGCCTGGCTGGTGCTGCTGGTGGCGCCGATTCCGGCGGTCTTCGTCACCTGCGGCGCGGCGCTCCTGGGGGCATGGTCGCTGGCGGGGCACCTGCACCCGCGGCTCGGGCGCGCCCGGATCCGGCCTGAGCCCCCGGCCATCACCAAGGCGGGTCCGCCCCGGGGTGACGCAGCGGCCGCGCAGGCGCTGGGCCTTTGACTCTCCCGCCAAAGCGGGGTCAACTCGAAAAAAATCATCCAACCGGGAGCAATCACATGTCGTCCAGATTCCTGACCTCCGTCGCCGCGCTGGCGCTCACTGCGGGCGCTGCGTCTGCCGAATATTCGCTGACCATCCTCCACACCAACGACTTCCACGCCCGCTTCGAGCCGATCTCCAAGTACGACGGCCCCTGCTCGGCCGAAGACAACACCGCCGGCGAGTGCTTCGGCGGCTCCGCCCGCCTGATGACGGCGATGAACGACGCGAAGGCCCGCTCGAACAACTGGATCCTCGTCGACGGCGGCGACCAGTTCCAGGGCACGCTGTTCTACACCTACTACAAGGGCAAGCTCGCCGCCGAGATGATGAACCAGATGGGCTACACCGCGATGACCGTGGGCAACCACGAGTTCGACGACGGCCCCGAGGTGCTCGCGGGCTTCATCGACGCCGTCGAGTTCCCGGTGCTGATGTCGAACGCCGATGTCTCGGGCGAGCCGCTGCTGGCCGACGCGATCATGAAGAGCACCATCGTCGAGCAGGGCGGCGAGAAGATCGGCCTCATCGGCCTGACCCCGCAGGACACCGACGAGCTGGCCTCCCCCGGCCCCAACGTGATCTTCACCGATCCTTCCGATGCCGTTCAGGGCGAGGTCGAGAAGCTCTCCGCCGAGGGAGTGAACAAGATCATCGTTCTGTCGCACTCGGGCTACGGCGTCGACAAGATGGTGGCCGAGAACACCACCGGCGTCGACGTGATCGTTGGCGGCCACACCAACACCCTGCTGGGTGAAATGGAAGGCGCCGAGGGGCCCTATCCCACCATGGTCGGCTCCACCGCCATCGTCTCGGCCTACGCCTACGGCAAGTTCCTGGGCGAGCTGAACGTCACCTTCGACGACGAGGGCGTTGTGACCGAGGCCGTCGGCCAGCCGATCGTGATGAGCGGCGAGGTGGTCGAGGACGAGGCGGTGAAGGCCCGCATCACCGAAGCCGCCGCCCCGCTGGAGGAAATCCGCAACCGCGTCGTGGCCGAGACCTCCGAGATGATCGAGGGCAACCGCGACATCTGCCGCATCCAGGAATGCGCGATGGGCAACCTGGTGGCCGACGCCATGCTCGACCGGGTGAAGGACCAGGGCATCCAGATCGCCATTGCCAACTCCGGCGGTCTGCGCGCCTCCATCGACGCCGGCGAGGTGACGATGGGCGAGGTGCTCACCGTGCTGCCGTTCCAGAACACGCTCTCGACCTTCCAGGTCTCGGGCGCCGTGGTGAAGGAAGCTCTGGAGAACGGCGTCAGCCAGATCGAGGAGGTCGCAGGCCGCTTCCCGCAGGTGGCGGGCCTGAAGTTCACCTTCGACGCCGACGCCGAGCCGGGCAGCCGCATCAGCGACGTGATGGTGCAGGAAGGCGAGGAGTGGCTGCCGCTCGACGAGGCCAAGACCTACGGCCTGGTCAGCAACAACTACGTCCGCAACGGCGGGGACGGCTACAGCATGTTCGTGAACGCCGAGAACGCCTACGACTTCGGCCCCGATCTTGCCGACGTGACCGCCGAGTACATGGCCGCCGAGGGCGCCTACACCCCCTACACCGACGGCCGCATCACCAAGAAGTAAGGGTCGGGCTCCGATCCGGGCAAGGGCGCTCTTCGGGGCGCCCTTTTCCTTGGCGGCCCGCCGATCGGCCCGCGATCAGTTGACGTGCCGATACGAGTCGGGATGGGTCCGGAACGACATGAAGATGGGAACCGCATGCTGGAGCTCGGCCTCGCCATAGGCCGCATCGAAGCCAGCGGGCTCGAACTCGTCCATGGTCAAGTGCAACCCCGACAGAGGGCTGCGCCGCGCGGGCTTGAAGTAGACCCGCCCGTCGGGCGCGGTCTTCTTGGTCGCGGTCAGTCGATTGGAAACCAGGGCCTTCAGGGCCAACTCACGTCCGGTACGGGCAGTCTGGAACATATTGGACATTACAGTATTCCCTCGCTGTTTGCGCCTTCTCGGCGCCGCTCGTTCAACACAGGTAACTCTCAATTCGATGGTGCGGCCACAATCATGGCGAGAAAATGCAAGCAATTGTTCTATTTTTAGGTATTTACGTCTTATCTCTATTGCCAGCCCCACTGAAATTCACTTCCTCACTCCGCGAATCTCCTGCATGATCAATGGCTTCGGTCAGTTCCCACCGGCCCGCCCCCGCAGGGACCAGCGGCGATGAGGCGCTACCACCAGACGTCGCCCAGCCTGCGCCCCTCCGGATCCAGATCCTCGAAGCTGTGAAGCCCGTCGAACTTCAACAGCGGCAGGCCCATCAGCGGTTCGGGCGCCTCCGCCAGCCGCAGGTTCACCGCGATCCGCACCCGCCCGTCCTCGCCCGGCCCGAGGGCGCGCCAGAACACGACACAGCCACAATCGGGGCAATGGTTGAAGGTCAGCACGGCACGCTCGTGCGGCCGCTTCCAGGCCACGGTCTCGCCCCGAACGGTGATCCGCTCGCCCTCCCAGTCGTAGGCCCAGAGGGTGCCGTAGCGGCGGCAGGCCGAGCAGTTGCAGATCGTGGCATCCTCCGGCGTGCCGTCGAAGGCCCAACCGGTCGCGCCGCAAAGGCAGGTTCCCCTGTGCATGACGATCACCACCAGTAATGGGCCAGATCGCGGCCAAGGGTGTCGACGGGGGCAAAGCTCCCGAGCCCGTCGAAGCGGCGTATCGGCACCGCCTGCACCGCGCCCGGATCGTCGGCCAGCCGCAGGTTCACCGCCATCCGCAGCCGCCCGTCCGCGCGCGGGGCGAAGGCCCGGCCGAAGACAAGGCAGCCGCACCTCGCGCAATGGTCGAAGCTCATGCTCGCCCCCTCCGGGCGCTGCCAGCCGCGGGTCTCGCCCCAGGTCGCCAGCCCCGCGTCCTGCCAGCCATAGGCCCAGAGCGCGCCGTAGCGGCGGCAGGCGGTGCAATTGCAGATCGTGGCGCTCTCGGGGGCGGCATCGAGGCGCCAGCCGCTGGCGCCGCACAGGCAGCTTCCGCCGATCACCGGCTCACCGCGCGGGCGCGGGCCCGCCCTTGCACCCCGGCCTTCCGCCGCGCCCGTCGGACCTTGCCAGCGCGCCGCAGACCTGGCAGCGCAGGGCCCCCGGCCCCTCGATCTGCCAGGCACAGCCACGTCGCCGTGCCGCCGTGTAGGGGGGAGGCGCAAACCGCGCCCGACCCCGCTTGTGGCGCAGCACGAGATAGACCGCCGAACACAGGCTCATGAACCCCAGAACAGAGAAAAACATCACGGAAACCCGCCAACTCGAAACACTCGACCAAAGGTTGAGCCGCCCGCCCCGGCTTTGCAAGACGTAACGTCAACCGGTTGACTTCCACCCCCCTGTGACGCTCATTCGCAACGTCGATCCGTGATCGGGAGAGTGGCGCGATGGAAGGACGGTGCACCTGCGGAGAGATCCGCTACAGGCTGACGGACAGGCCGCTTTTCGTCCACTGCTGCCATTGCACCTGGTGCCAGCGCGAGACCGGCTCCGCCTTCGTGCTGAACGCCATGATCGAAACCGCCTGCGTCGAGGTCCACCACGGCGCGACCGAAGCCGTCATCACCCCCTCGGCCTCGGGCAAGGGGCAGATCATCCACCGCTGCCGCCGCTGCCGGGTCGCCCTCTGGAGCCACTACGCCGGGGCGGGCGAGCTGATCTCCTTCGTCCGCGTCGGCACGTTGGAAGAGGCCGCGCAGGTGCCGCCCGACATCCACATCTTCACCGAGACGAAGCTGCCCTGGGTGCAGATCCCCGAGGGCGTGCCGGTGATGAAGGAGTTCTACCGCCGCTCCGAGCAGTGGCCCGACTGGGCCATCGCCCGGCGCGACAAGGCTCTGGCGCACCGGATGTGACACCCCCTCAGGGGCACCGTTCCAGGTCCGTCTCGAACTCCGCGCTGAAGACCGTGGCGCTGCGCGGTCCCGTGCGCGACAGGGTGAACACGCGGTTCTCGTTGGTGGCGTGGCGCGTCACATGCACCCGCGGGTCCGCCGGCTGGCCGGAGATGTAGCGGATGTCATAGCTGGTGCCATTGGCGACGATCGTCGTCGGCCCGAAGGTCCAGGTGCCCACCACGGCGCCACAGCTCTCGCCGGTACCGCGCCACCGGCCCAGCATCGTCTCCTCGTAGGCCGCCTGCGGGCTGGTCGGCACGGGCGCCGGCGTGCCCGGCGGCTCGGCGTTGTCGGCCATGTCGCAATCGAAGAGGTCCACCGCCAGGCCGGAGCCGTTCAGCGCCATCCGGTTCCAGGCCGGGAAGGTGAGGGTGACGATGCGGATGTCGCCGGTGTCGCGGGCGCGCAGCCTCAGGCGCAGCGCATTTTCGCTGCCGCTGATCCGGGTGATGTCGAACACCGTGGCATTGCCGCGCACCGTGTCCTGCCGGAAGTCCCAGGTGCCCGCGCGACCGTAGCAATCGCTGCCCGCGCCGCGCCAGAGCCCGCGGACGCGGCGCTCGTAGGCCTCCTGGAGGCCGGCATCCGGCGCCGTGTCGGGCGGGGGCGGCGCAGGCCGGGTGACGGTGGTGCGGATCACGTCACCGGGGCGCAGCGTGCCCGCCTCCGGGTTCATCTGCTGCAACCGCCGCAGCGGCACGTTGCACCGGCGCGAGATCGCCGAGAGCGTGTCTCCCGGCTCCACCGCCTCGTAGAAGCCGCAGGTCGAGATGCCGGTGGCCACCTGCGCCACCGCGGGCTGGGCGGCCGCGAGCGGCAGGGTCAGGCTGGCGGCCGCAAGGGCGGCGCGGGCGAGCGGGGTCATGGCGTGTCCTCCTCCATGGATGCGTTGCCAGACCAACCGCCGCGGGGCACCGGGGGTTTCCGCTATCCGATAGCGCCTTGCAAACCGGGGGCCCGCGCCCCAGATTTGCGCCATGGACCATCCCCTGATCGACCTCATCACCGCCAAGATCCGCGCCGCGGAGGCGGACGGGCAGTTCGACAACCTGCCCGGCGCCGGCAAGCCGCTGCCGCCCTGCGACGACCCGGAGAACGCGGTGATGCACCGGATCCTCAAGGAAAACGGCGCCGTGCCCGAGTTCGTCTCGCTCTCCCGCGAGCTGGCCCGGCTGCGCGAGGAGCTGCACGAGACCGGCGACCGGACCCGCCGCTCCGAGATCGTGAAGGAGATGTCGATGATGCAGGCGAAGATCGAGATCGCCCGCCGCCACGGATAGCCTCCATGTGCGGACGCTTCGCCATCACCCTGCCCGACGAGGCCATGGCCCGGCTCTTCGATGCCCTGCCAGGCAACGACCTGCCGCCGGTGCCGCGCTACAACGTCTGCCCCACCACCCCCGTCGCCACGGTGACGAGCGGCGAGGGCGCGCGGCGGCTGAGGCCGATGCGCTGGGGCTTCATCCCGCACTGGTACAAGACGCCCACCGACGGCCCGCTCCTGATCAATGCCCGCGCCGAGACGGTGGCCGAGAAGCCCGCCTTCAAGGCCGCCTGCCGGGAGCGGCGCTGCATCGTGCCCGCCTCGGGCTTCTACGAATGGACGAAGGACGCCGAGGGCAACCGCCTGCCCTGGTATATCACCCGCAGCGACGGCGCCCCCATGGCCTTCGCCGCGATCTGGCAGGACTGGTCACGCGAGGGCGAGGACAAGGTCGATGGCCCCACCTGCGCCATCGTCACCACCGCCGCCACCCACGAGATGGCCGAAATCCACCACCGCACCCCGGTGATCCTCGAGCCCGAGGACTGGGCCAAGTGGCTGGGCGAGGAGGGCAAGGGCGCCGCGCTCCTGATGCAGCCGCCCGCGCAGGGGGTGGTGCGGATGTGGCGGGTCGATCCGGCCGTGAACTCGAACCGCGCCTCGGGCGAAGCGCTGGTGGAGCCGATCGAGGCCTGAAACGGCGAAGGGGCCGCGCTCCCCTGCGGGAGGCGGCCCCTCGTCATGCCTGTCGCGTGTCGGCGCGGGCTCAGCCGCCGCTCGACCCCTCGAAGCTGATCTCGCCCTCGTCGAGCTCGCCGTTGCCGTTGGTGTCGCTGATGTCGATCCCGGCCTCGATGACGCCCTGGAAGGGGTCGGAGCCCTCGCCCTCGCTGTAGTCGAGGAAATAGGCATCATCGAGCGTGTACTCGAGCGACATGCCGCTGTTCACGGTGAACTCCACCGCGACGCCGGCCGGGATCTCTCCGGTCGACCAGCTCATGTCGGTGGACCACACCACATGCGCGCCCTCGTCTTCGTTGGTGAAGCGCACCTTGTCGCCGGGCTCTGCGAGCACGACGGGCGGCATCAGGTCGTTGTCGATAATGGTGACCTCGTGGGTCTCGGCCATGGCCGACCCGGCGGAAAGCGCCGCTGCCAGGGCGGCGAAAGTCACGGTGTTGCGCAGCATCGGAGCCTCCTTGAACTGCTGATGGGCCCCTACCCATGGGTGTCATGGCAAGAGTGATGCCGGTCAATTCGGGCCAAAAAACGGCGCCGCCGCGGCCTTTTCGGTAAAATGCGAGCGGGCCTCAGGCCTCCGCGGTCACCAGGGCGAGGCCAGGTATCTCCTCCGCGCCGCCCCCCGCACCCAGCCGCAGGGCAGCGTCGAAGTTCTGCCGGGCGAGCCGCGCATGCTCGCGCCCCAGGGCCTCCGCCCGGCTGCCCTCGCCCGCGGTGACGGCGGCGAGCATCGCGCGGTGCTGGCTCTGCGCGATCAGGAGCGAGCGGCGGAACTCAAGCTGCGCCGCCTGGCTGCCGAGAAAGGCCGAGGGCGAGGCCAGCGGCAGCCGATGGGCCCGCAGCAGCTCGCGTTCCATCAGCGGCGAACCGGCGAGCCGTGCCAGCGCCGCGTGGAAGGCGGCGTTCAGCTCGGCGTAGCGCTCGAAGTCCAGCGCCCGCGCGCCGTCGGAGATGACCGCGTCGATCTGCTCCACCTGCGCCTCCGCCTCGGCCAGCGCCGCCCGGTCCGGCCCGCGTTCGGCCGCCAGCCGCAGCACCGTGCCCTCGAGCACACCGCGCAGCTCGATCGCATCGGCCACGTCGGCGCGGGTCAGCGTCCGCACCGTGCAGCGCCCGCTCGCGCCGCGCTCCAGCAGGCCCTCCTCGACCAGCTGCGCCATCGCCTCGCGCGTCGGCGTGCGCGACATGCCGAGCAGCTCGGCCGCGGCGGTTTCCGACAGGTGCATCCCACTCTGCAACGCGCCCGACAGGATCCTGTCGCGCAACTCGCGGGTGGCGTGATCTATGGTTCTGAGCTTGCCGCCGTCGGGCATCGGGCCTCCCCCTTTTGACGTCACTTGTATACCGTTTTCGGCGTATCGCCAAGATTTTTGCGCATCAGGCTGGCATTTTCCGCCAAACGGTATACAGTTCCCGGCGGAACGGGCGAGTCGGAGGGGCTGCCCGCGCGGGAGGACAGCATGAGCGACGTGGCAACCGAAGTGCAGGCAACCGGCAAGCCGGTGCCGGTGGACGAGAGCATCACCCTGGAGGCGCTCACCCGCGATCCCTACCCGATCTACGAGCGCCTGCGCCGCGAGGCGCCGGTGGTGCGCGCCCCGAAGATGAACCGCATCCTGCTCACCAAATGGGCCGACACCAAATACGTGAAGGACAACCCGCAGATCTTCTCGTCGAACGACCCGATCACACCGATGCACCGGGCCTTCCGGGCGCATACGCTGATGCGCAAGGACGGCGAGGCGCACAAGTGCGAGCGCATGGCGATGCAGGGCGCCTTCAGCCCCAAGGTCATCACCCAGGATTGGGTGCCGCGCTACCAGCAGGTGGCCGAGGAGTATCTCGACCGTCTGCCGCGGGGCGAGGTGGTCGATCTCTTCCCGATGCTCGCCGCCCCCTATGCCGCACGCGGCCTGGCGGTGCTGCTCGGCACCGAGGAGGCAACCGACGCCGAGATGATCCGCTGGTCGCAGGCGCTGATCGACGGGGCGGGCAACTTCGGCGAGGACGAGGCGATCTTCGCCCGCTCCGAGGCCGCCAACGACGAGATGGACGCGCTCTTCGCCCGCCTCGCGCCGCGCCACAAGGAAAACCCCAACAATTCCGCCTTCTCGGTGATGCTGAACGCCGAGAACCCGATCCCCCTCAGCCAGATCCACGCCAACATCAAGATCGCCATCGGTGGCGGCATCAACGAGCCGCGCGATGCGCTCTGCACCATCCTCTACGGCCTGCTCACCAACCCCGACCAGCTCGAGCAGGTGAAGGCCGGCAACGACTGGGTGAAGGCCTTCGAGGAAGGCGTGCGCTGGGTCGCGCCGATCTCCGTCTCCGGCCGCTACGTGCTGGAAGACACCGAGATCCGCGGCTACCACATCCCGGCCCATTCCACCGTGATGACCTGCCAGGCCTCCGCCAACTGGGACGAGGAGGTGTTCGAGGACGGGCACCTGTTCAAGGTCTACCGCGACAGCAACCCGCACCAGAGCTTCGGCAACGGCCCGCATTTCTGCCAGGGCACCCATGTCGCCCGCCGCGCGGTGGGGCAGGTGATGCTGCCGATGATCTTCGAGAAGTTCCCCGGCATCCGCCTCGCCGAGGCCGAGGATGTCGTGTGGAAAGGCTGGGGCTTCCGCGGCCCGATCAACCTTCCCGTGGTGCTCTCCTAACCTGCGCGCGCGGTTCGGGGCGCCTCAGGCGCCCCGCGCCAGGATCGCCTCCGCCCGCGCCGCCACCAGCCCGAGCACGCGGCGCGCCACCTCCAGGTCTTCCTCCGGCACCCCGGACTCGATTTCGTCCACCGCCGCGGCGACCCGCGCCCTGAGCGGCGCGTAAACCGCCCGCCCGGTCGCCGTCACCTCCAGCCGCTCGTCCTCCACGACCCATCCCCGCGCCACCAGCCCGGCAACCACGTCGCCCTCCACGGGCACCTGCCCGGCGGCCAGCACGCGCTCCAGGCCCGCGCGGTCCATCCCGCCGGGGCCCTGCAGCACCGTCATCGCCACCCACTCGGCAAAGCTCACGCCCTGCGCCCGCAGAAGGCTCTGCAACAGCGCCTGCATCCTCCGCTCGGCCGTGCCGAGCACCCGGCTCAACGGCTCGCTCATCTCTCCACCGCCTGCATCAGCGCCCGCAACGTCTCTGCCAGCGCCCGCGCCTTCGGCCCGCCCGCCGTGCCCAAGGGCGCCGTCAGCCGCCGGTCCAGCGCCCGCACCACGGCCCGCGCCTCGCCCGCCACCTCGCTGCCGCGCTCCGTCAGATCCAGCCGCACCGCCCGGCTGTCCTGCGCATCGGGGCGCCGAAGCACCAGCCCGGCCCCTTCCAGCGCCCGCAGCAGCTTCGAGACAAAGATCGGCGTCAGCTCGACCTGCTCCGCCAGCTCCCGCTGCGTCGGCTCCAGCTTCTGCGCCCGCATCTCGTGCAGCGTGGCGAGCACCGAGTATTGCGCGTGGGTCAGCCCGAAGGGCGCCACGGCACGGTCCACCTCCGCCTTCCAGCGATTGGCGAGGTGCCAGACGAGAGAGCCGATGGTGGGGGCGCGGGGCTTCATGGCAAGATGATATACTTGGATACTATATCCATGGCAACCATAATGCAGCGAACGCCGCGCGGTGCGTTGACACCTGCCATCCTGCATCTGTGCGTATGCATGGGCTGTGCATGGCCTGTGCATGGGTTGTGCATCATGTGTTGCTCACCCAAACCACGGGTTAACGCCGCTGCGGAAGGCCCCGCAACGGCATTTCCGCAAAGCCCTGCCCGGGCCTAGTTCACCGGTGTCAGCAGGTCGTTTCCGGCCAGGAAAGCACTGATGTTGTCGCGCTGAAGCTGCCCCATCGCCGCCCGCGTCTCCACCGTGCCCGAGCCCTGGTGCGGCTGGATCACCACGTTGTCCAGCTCGTAGAACCGCGGGTCGATCTTCGGCTCGTTCCAGAACACATCCAGCCCCGCGCCATAGATCCCGCCGGTCTTCAGCGCCTCGATCAGCGCCTCCTCGTCCACCGTGGTGCCGCGCGCGATGTTGATCAGGATGCCCCGCGGCCCCAGCGCCTCAAGCACCTCTTTCGAAACGATTTTCTCGGTCGCCTTTCCGCCCACCGTGGCCACGATCAGGTAGTCCACCGCCGCCGCCAGCGCGGTCGGCGTGGGGTGGTAGGTCCAGCCCGGCGTCTCCTTTTCGGAACGGCTCCAGTAGTGGAGATCCATCTTGAAGGGCACCAGCCGCTCGGCGATGTCGCGCCCGATCCGGCCCAGCCCGAGGATGCCCGCCCGGCCGCCGCTGACCTTGCGGTTCAGCCGATATTCACCCTTCTCGGCCCATGATCCCTCCCGCGCCCAGCGCGAGGCATGTTCCATCTCCCGGCCGCACATCAGAAGCATCGCAACAGCCAGGTCCGCCACGTCGTCGTTCAGCACATCCGGCGTGTTCGTCACCTTGATGCCCCGCTCCGAGGCGGCCGCCACGTTAATACTGTCGTAACCAACCCCGAAGTTGGCGATCAGCTTCAGGTTCGGCAGCAGGTCCATCGCCTCTGGCCCGAAGGGCTTGTGCCCCTTGAAGCCCGCCGCGGTGATCTCGCTCCGCGTTGCCTCGTCCAGCGCGCCGATCTCGGTCGTCTCGGCCAGGAACACCGGGTCGAAGGCCTGCTTCAGCTTGGCCAGATCGGCCTCGCTGTAGTTCCCGATTGCGATCACCTTGCTCATGGCCTGTTCCTCCCCGGCGGCGCGTCAAATGGTATACCATTTCCTCGCAGCGCGCCGCCGCAGAGTCAAGCACGGCTCACCCGGCGCAGATGTCCTGCACCGACTTCTTCACCGCCTCGAGCGAGAACACCTGGTCGAGCCAGTCGTCCTTGAAGATCACGCTCTTGGCCTTGTCGATCGCCATCAGCGCCCCGTCGCTGAACTTGCCTTCCGGGAAGATCCCGAAGGCGATCGCCAGCTCGATCTTCAGGTGCCCGAGGATGAAATCATGCGCCGCCGCCTCCGGCACCCCCATGCTCACCGCCCGGTCGGTCGCCTCGCGCAGCGCCAGGCTCATCGTCGCCGCCACCGTCTCGCTCAGCGCGGGCTCCAGCACCGCGATGTTCTCCAGCGTGCAGCGATGGCTCCGTGCCACCGGGGCGTAGATGATCTTGGCGATCTCCTCGCAGAGCGCATAGTGCTCCTCCGGCCCCTGGATCAGCGCGCAGACGATCCCCTGCGGCGCCGCGATCCCGCCGAAATAGTCCTTCTGCGCCTCCTCGGTCTCCTGCACCTCGAGGATATGCGGGTGGCAGGGATGGGTGCAGAAATAGGTCACGTCGTCCCGCACCGGCATCTCCCCCGCATAGGGCGCCGCCGCATCCAGCACGATCACCGCCGCCCCGGGCTTCAGCTTGTCGACGAAGC
The DNA here is from genome assembly GCA_964454145.1 of uncultured Oceanicola sp. Lineage (GTDB taxonomy): Bacteria > Pseudomonadota > Alphaproteobacteria > Rhodobacterales > Rhodobacteraceae > Vannielia. The sequence goes on from CAYVQK010000032.1 coordinate 21,555, forward strand.
CATGCGCGATCTTCCCGATCAGCCGGTCCGGCACCGCCATCAGCACCACGTCGGCATCGCTGATCGCGTTGTCGCCGTCGGTCACGGCCTCAACGCCCACCTCGTCCAGCAGCCGCTTCCGGCCAACCTCCGACACCTCCACATGGTCGATCTCGAACCGCGTCGGCTTCAGGTTCTGCGCCAGACGCACGCCCATCTTTCCGCCCGCGCCGAGCAAAGCCACCTTCGTCATCTCATCCTCCTATGCGGCTCCACCGCCGCGTTTGATCCAACCGAAATAGTCGTCCGAGCCCATCTGTCCGCCCTTCAGCGCCAGTTGCAGCCCGGCCAAATCCTCATCCTCCGAATGCGCCGCCAGCAGCGCCGCCCCCGGCAGCGTCGGCGCCAGCGCGGTGAAGGCGTAAAGTCCCAGCTCCCGGCTCGCGTGCCCGCTGGTGTCGCCACCCGAGATCACCGCCCGCCTGAGCCCCGTCTGGCGCAGGAGCCGCGCCAGCACTTTGCCCAGCGCCGCCCCGATCCGCGCGTTGGCCTCTTCCATGCCGCCCTCGGGCACCGCCGCCCGCAGCCGCGCCACCGCCGGGTCATCCGGCCCCTTCGCCGTGTAGATCAACGGGTCGCGCCCGGCGTTCAGCGCGGCGATCGCCGCGTCGTAAACCCCGGTCTCCTCGCCCCGCACCGCCGCCGCCGCATCCAGCTCGATCCCCTCGAACCCATGCGCCTCGGCCCAGCCGATCTGCGCCGCCGTGACAGGCGAGACCGAGCCCGACACCGCCAGCATCCGCTCCACCGGCCCCGCGCTCGCCACACGGTCCTCCGCCGGCAGCCAGCCCTGCGCGCGCCAGTGCTCCACCAGCGCGTATTCCACGCCCTGCGAGCCCACCGCAAAGATAGGCGACTGGTCCCACATCCGCTGCCCGACCCGCGCCATATGCGCATCCGTCATCGCATCGAACGACCAGACCTCCGCCTCGGGGCTCGCGCCGAGATCCTCCAGCGTCACCCGGCCAAAGCTCTTGGCCGTCTGCTTGCCGAGGTGCTCCGCCACGTCGCTCTCGTCCATCGGCGTCACCGGATGCCGCGCCATCACGGGGTGACGGTCGAGCCGGAACACGCCCCCCGGGCCGCTGGCAAACAGGTGCCCGAAGGCCTGGTAGCGCCGCATCTTCGGGGCCGCGAGCAGGCAGGGGATGAACGGCCCCCGCACCACTTCCGCGCCGAGGTCGATCGCCTTGCCGATCGAGCCGATCTTGGGCGAGCTGTCGAGCGTCGAGCAGGTCTTGTAATGCACCACCGGCGCGCCCGTCCCGGCGAGAAAGCGAAAGACCGGCGGCAGCTCCCGCTCCATCCACGCGGGCGAATGCGACCGCGCCGTTGTCGCCACCCCCACGGCCCGCACGCCCGGGAAGCGCGCCAGTTGCTCCGGGCTTGGCACATCGAGAAACAGCACCGAAGGCACGCCGGCGAACTCCAGCACCTCCATGCTGGCCGCCGAGCCGGTGAAGTCGTCGCCCACCCAGCCGATCAGTATCCCCCCAGGCAAGCTCACCCGAAGGCCTCCAGCGCGCCCTTCAGCGCAGGCCGCGTCGCGGCATACTCCTCCGCCGCAACCCCCGCCTGCGCCGCTTCCCAGGCCTCCCGCAGCGAGGCCACGCCCGCCGCAGGCCCCGAGGGATGCGCCATGATCCCGCCGCCCGCCGCGTGGATGCAATCGGCATGTCCCACCCGCCGGAAGGTCTCCGCCGCCTGCACCGCCGTCTGACCGGAAGAGAACACCGGCATCGCGATGCAGGGCTTGTCCTCCCACAGCGGCGTACCGACCGAGAGCGCCGAGGCCACCACGCTGTCATCTCCCTCCGAGAACTTGTTGCGCAGCCCGTTCACATGCATGTGGTCCGCCCCCGCGAGCCGCCAGAGCTTGCTCCAGGCCGGGTAGTCCCACCCCAGCATCTCGGCCCGGCTCAGATAGCCCCAGCCGCAGCGATGGGCGTGGATCGGCAGCTCGGAGTGGCGCGAGAAGGCCAGGAACCCGGCAAAGCCCACCGAGTTCAGCGAGACCATCGCGCAGGTCGCGCCGAGTTCCAGCAGCAGGTCATGCCTGCGCCGCATCTCGTCCACCTCGCCGGTCAGGTTGAAGGCGAACATCACCTTCTTCCCCGTGGCGTCGGCATGGTCGTTCAGCACCCGCATCACCGCCCGCGCACGCTCATCGAAGGGGCAGTTCGGACCGTCGCCCTGCAGCTCGTCATCCTTGATGAAGTCGATGCCCGCCGCCGCCAGATCTCCCGCCAGCGCCGCCGTCTCCTCGGGGCCGAAGCCCACCGAGGGCTTCACGATGGTGCCGATGAGCGGCCCGCTCTCCACGCCCGAAAGCCGGCGCGTGCCCTCGATCCCGAACTTCGGGCCCGGGTAGGCATCCCCGAACGCCCGCGGCAGCCGGATGTCGCAAAGCCGCAGGCCAGAGAACTGCCGCAGCTCGAAGAGGTTGCCCGCCACCGTCGCCACGAGGTTGGGGATCGAGGCGCCGATGTTCCCGAAGGGCCACGACAGCGTCACCTTCGCCCGGGTGTATCTCTCGCCTACCGCCCCGCCTGCCAGCGACGGCTCCGCCACCTCGCCCACGATCTCCAGCGCCTCCACCCGGGCCGCCGACCGCTCGCGCAGCTCCGGCGTCTCGCCGGGCACCGCCACGAAGGTGCCGGAAGATTGCTCTCCCGCCATCGCCTCCGCCGCCTTCGCCGGGTCCACCGGGGTTTCGATGAGGTAATCGGCTTCGATGCGTTCACTCATTGGAAGTGATCCTGGTGATAGAGTTCATTCGCCCGCTCGAGGTGGTCGCGCATGGCCTTCGCCGCCGCCTCCGGGCTTCCGGCGATGATCGCGTCGAGGATCGCGCGGTGCTCGGCCAGCGTCAGTTGCTCCAGCCCGCGCTTGCGCACCCCCTCCACGTGGAAGTCGCGCATCCAGTCGAACACACCGGCGACGAGGGTCTCGAAGATGGGGTTGGCAGAAATGGCGGCGATCCGGCGATGAAACTTCCCGTCGATCTCGAGAAACTTCTCAGGCTCCCCGGTCGAAAGCTCCTGCGCCGCCAGCAGTGCCTCCAGCGAGGCAATATCCACCTCGCTCCGCCGCCGCGCGGCGATACGGGCCATCTCGGCCTCCAGCGCGGCGCGGGCCTGCTTCAGGTGATCCATCGAGGAGGTATGCGCCAGCAGGTGCCGCACCCCCATGCCCAACTGGCCGATCAGCCCGTCGAGCGAGGGCTCGGCCACCCGCGGCCGCCCGCCATGGCGGATCTCGATGACGCCGCGATGCTGAAGCGCCTGCATCGCCTCGCGGATCGCCGGCCGCCCGATCTCGTAGCGTGCCATCAGCTCGCGCTCCGACGGCAGCGCATCGCCCGGCCCGAGGCCATCCTCGCGGATCAGCCGCAGCAGACGGTCCTGCACCTCGTCGGCCAGTTTGCGCGGCCGGATGCTGTCGGGGTTATGCTCATCTGGTAAACTCATCATACCAGTTGCTAGCGCAAGCCGCCGCCCTTTGCAAGTGGCGCCCGAAAATCAGATCGCCTGCGCCGCCTTCAGCCAGCCCAGCGTCGGCTCCGTCGGCCCGCCGGGCTTGTACTCGGCGCCAATCGGCACCTCCCAGCCCAGCGCCTTCAAGTGGCTGTAGATGTGGGTGAAATTCACCTCGCCATGGTCCGGCGCCCCCCTGTCGGGCACCGCGGCAATCTGCACATGCCCGATCAGCGGCAACAGCCGCTCCAGCCGGTGGCTCAGATCGCCCTCCATCAGCTGCACGTGGTAGCAGTCGAACATGATCTTCAGGTTCTCCGCCCCCACCTCGGCCAGAATCGCCTCGGCCTGACCGGTGGTCGACAGGAAATACCCCGGCGCGTCGTAATGGTTGATCGGCTCGATCAGAACGGTCTTCCCCAGCTTCGCCGCGCCCTCGCAGGCATAGCCCAGCGCCTCCACGAAGGTCGCCCGGTCGCCGCCGAACCCCGCCATCACATGCACCTTGCCGGTGCCCGTCGCCTCGGCATAGGCCAGCGCCTGGTCGATCGCGTCCCGCGCCTCGCCCTCGCGCCCCGGCACCGCCGAAAAGCCCATCTCGCCCTTCGCCGCATCGCCCCGCGAGGCGTTCAGCCCCAGCATCTCCAGCCCGGTCTCCGCCAGCGCATCCGCCACCTCCCCCGCCGGCACCGCATAGGGCCAGTGGCACTCCACCGCATCGAACCCTGCCGCCTTCGCCGCGCGGATCGCGTCGGGCAGCGCCAGCTCGCTCCACAGGAACCCCAGGTTGGCCGAAAACCTCATGCGTCCCACTCCACGTCGAACTTCTGCACCAGAGCCGCCACCTGCCCGCCGTCGAGCCCCCGCGCGCCCATGCCCCGCGTCATCAGCGCCAGCTTCGCGGTCGCTTCCAGCTCCTCCACCGCGTTGCAGGCCGCTTCCACGTCCTTCCCGGCCACCACCGGCCCATGGTTCGCCAGCATCACCGCGCTCCGTTTGCCCGCCAGCCCCCGCACCGCCTCGCCCATCGCCGGGTCGCCGGGCAGGAAGAACGGCAAGAGCTTCACCCGGCCAAGCTGCATGATCCCGTAGGGCGTGAGCGGCGGCAGAAAATCGTCCTCATCCGCCTCAAGCATCGACAGGGCCACCGAGTGGCACGAATGCAGGTGCACCACCGCCCCCGCCGTGCCGCGGGTGTCGTAGAAGGCCGAATGCA
>CAYVQK010000033.1:0-25646 GCA_964454145.1 uncultured Oceanicola sp.
CGAGCGGGGCGAAGCCCTCCTCGTTCACCGGCGAGACCCCGTTGGCGAGGAAGACATGCTCCAGCACCTGGCTCATGAAGTTCTCGTCCACCTTGGTGGCGGCGACGAAGCCGTACATCTCGGGCGGGTTGTGCAGCGCCTCCACGGCGGACAGCACGTTGGCGTAGGAGTTTGGCGGCTCCAGCCCGTTCTCCTCGAAGAGATCCTTGCGGTAGACGATCATCTGCGTCCAGCCGTCGACCGGCACGGCGGCGGTGCCGTCCTCGAAGGCGGCCATCGCGAGCGGGCCGGGGGCGAAGGTGTCTTCTCCCAGGTCTTCCACCACTTCGGTCGCGGCCTCTGGATCGAGGATGCCGGCCTCGGCCCAGGGGAGGGTGTACTGGATGGTGTGATAGATCACGTCCGGCAGGTCACCGGCGGCGAAGGCCGCTGTGGCGCGGGTGCCCAGATCGGTTTCGGTGACGGGAATCACCTCGACCGCGGTGCCGGTTTCGGCCTCGAAGGCCTGGGCCATCTCCTGCTGCTTCGCCAGCCGCTCGGGCTGCTCTTCGGTCGTCCAGAACCGGATCGACTGGGCCTCGGCCACGGTGACGCCCAGGGTGAGCGCCGTGGCCGCGAGAAGCCCGCGTTTCATGTGTGAATTGGTCATGGAGTATCCTCCCGGTGTTGGTCACGAGGGGGCCTCTTGTGTGCCCATCGAATATCTCGCTGCCCGACCCTCGGGGCTCGTTCTCGACGTTTGATCCGTCGCTGCGCTGTGTCGCGCCAGGCCCCTCAATTGGGGCCATAGTTGGCTCTCAAAGCGCTTCGGGCAAGCATTTTGTGAAGTTTATGCCGTTGCAAGCCTTTGCAAGCGCAGCATTTTCTACCCCTGGTCGCGGCTGTAGAGGCGCCAGGTGAGCATCAGCGCGCGGTCTGCGCGGGCGCGCACCTGGGTCTTGGAGAGGGGCGGCGCGGCGTGGATCGCGCGGCGGATCTGGAGGTCGCCCAGGAGCAGGGAGAGGTAGGTGTCGGCGATGGTCGCGGCGTCGCCGCCCTTCAGCGCACGGTCGTCCAGCGCCTTCTGGCACAGGGCCTCGATCATCGGTTTCACCCGCTCGCGGCCCGCGGCGGAAAGCGCCGCGCCGAGCGCGCCGGTGGGGTCTGCGGCGGCGGCCCGGGCGAGCGCCACGGCGCGGGGGGCGGTGAGCAACTCGAGCAGCACCGGCCCGATGCCGTCGAGGGCTTCCAGCGGCGAGGCGTCTTCCGCGAGCGCGGCCTCGAGCCGGGCGACGAGGTCGGCGCCATTCCGCTCGGCCATGGCCCGGAACAGCCCGAGCTTGTCGCCGTACCAGTTGTAGAGCGTCTCGTTGGAGGCCTTCGCGGCCTTCGCCACCGCCAGCATCGACATGCCCGCAGCCCCGTTGCTTTCGAGCAGGTCATAGGCCGCGTCGATGATCTGCCCTTCCCGGATCGCCCGCTTCTCGTCGCGCATGCCAGCCCCCCTGTTGACAGTATCCGTATATAAGATTACGGATGCAACACAAGCGTAATTTAGTTTACGGATATTGCCATGCAGGCCCTGTTTCGTTCAACCGCCCTCGTTTCCCTTCTGCTCTGCGGTGCGCTCTTCGGGTTCTTCTACGCCTGGGTCTGCTCCACCATGTGGGGTCTGGATGCCGCCGCGCCGGAGGTCGCGATCCGCGCGATGCAGGCGATGAATGCCTCGGTTCGCAACGCGGTCTTCGCCCCGGCTTTCTTCGGTACCGGCCCTGCGCTGCTCCTCGCCGCGCTGTTGGCGTGGAAGAGCGGACAGCGCATGGCGGTGACAGGCCTGCTCGTGGCGGCAGGCCTGACCGCGCTGCTCGGCGGATCGGTCCTGACCATGGCGGTGAACGTGCCGATGAACGAGGCGCTGGCCCGCGTGACCGAAGCGGAGATCGGCACCGATGCCGCGCGGATCTGGGCCGAGTATTCTGCCCCGTGGCAGGCGTGGAACCAGGCGCGCACGGCCTTTACCGGGATCGCGCTCGCCCTTGCGGGGGCGGCGCTTATGCTGGCCGGTCACTCCACCCGTTCGGGCGCCTCGATCTGAGCGAGGCAGGTGACGCGCGGCGCTTCGGGGAGTGCCGCGAAGGTTTCGGCTGATGCGGCGAGGAAGGGCTCGCGCTCGTCGGCGTGCCTGTCTTCCCAGCCGAAGTAGCGGCCGAGGTAGTAGCAGGTGCTGGGCACCAGCCAGGGGGAGAGCGCAAGCTGGCCCACCATTGCCTCACCGCGGGCATCGAGCATCGGCTTGGCGTCGCCGATGAAGGCCTCCGATGTCGCCCCGTCCACCGTGACCTGGGCCGCGAAACCGAGCAGCAGCCAGGCGGCAAGGGCCTCATCATCGCCGCCAGCCGCGGCCTCATGGAGCCGGGCGTAGAGATCGGCCCTGCCCTGCATCTCGGCCAGGGGGCCATCGTGGCGGGTTACGGTCTGGTTGGTGAGAATCTGCACGAGCTCCAGCGCATCTGCCTCGACCACCTCGGCACGGGCCGGCAGGGCGGCGAGCGCGAGGCCCGCCGCGAGGCCAAGCGCCCTCACAGCCACGAGGTGTAGAGCCCGGCGGTGTAACGGTGCGAGGTGCAGTCGTCATCTGCCGCGCGGCGCGGCGAGGCCGTTTTCTTGGCGTCCTTCACGATGACCTCGATGTTCATCTGCTCCTTGGGCGTGATGACGTTCCAGATCAGCAGCAGGTCGGCCTCCTTGCAGACGATGCAGCCTTCCGACCAGCTCGGCGAGGTGCCCATGTGGATGAAGGCGCCGTTGCCGGTGTTTGCCCCGCCGTTGTACTTGACGCCCTTGCCGAGCCAGATGCCCTCGCGCTTGGTGCCCTTGGAGTTGGTCTTGTTGCTCATGAAGGTGGCGGCGGCCATGTAGCTGCCCTCCACGATCACCATCTTCGAATCCCACCAGCAGGTGGTCGAGACGTTCACGCCATCGGATGAGAAGTTGAGCGTACCCGAGCCATCGCCGCGCACGACTTCGATCGTATATTTCGCCATTGGGGTCTCCATGAATGCGAGTGCTATCGAAATGCAGCCCATACGGAGCGGAATCGCGCTCTCGGGCTCTTCGATGCTAGCACGCGCCGGAGCGCCCGCCTAGCGGCTGGCGGCGGAGTCCGCGATCTCGGCCATGGCGGCGAGGAAGGCGGCAACCTCGCCTTCGGTGTTGTAGTGGCACATCGAGACGCGCAGGCAGCCGGCGAGGCCCAGCGGGGTGAGCACGTTGCCCGAATAGTGGTCGGCCTTGCGGGCGTGGGTGCGGATGCCCCGGTCGCGCAGGGCGGAGACGAGGTCTTCCGCCGTCATCCCCTCGACCACGAGAGAGACGAGACCCTCCCGCGCCGGGTTGTCGGTGCCGCCGAGCACGGTGACGCCGGGCAGCTCGGCGAGGCCCTTCTGATTGCCGGTGCCGTGCAGCATGGCCTCTGTCAGATCCCATTCGTGGGCGTGGATCGCGGCGGCGGCGGCCTCGATCTTGGCGCGCTTTTCGCCGGTCTCGCCCAGCGCCTCGCCGAGCCAGGTGAAGTAGTCGATCACATCGGAGAAGGCGGCGTAGGCCCCGGTGTCGCGCGTGCCCATCTCCCAGGAGCCGCCACCCTGAAGCGTGTCATGCGGCGCGACGGCGAGCCGATCGGACATCCAGGCGAGGCCGAAGCCGTGGCGGGAGAACATCTTGTAGGGCGAGACGACGTAGCCGTCGACGCCCGCCGCAGCCACGTCGACATGGCCATGGGCGGCATGCTGGATGCCGTCGACGATGATGAGACAGTCGGGCGAGACGGCGCGGATCGCCGCGGCGATGGCGGCCACGTCCATGCCCATCCCACTCACCGGCGAGGCGTGGACAATGGTGGCAACCCGCACGTCGGGCGTCATCGCGGCGGTGTAGGGATCGGGACCGATGGTGCCGGTGGCGTCGTCATGGGCGACGACGACATGTTCGAGGCCCGCGGCCTCGGCGCCCAGCGCCGCCGCCGAGCGGCTGGCGGGGTGCTCCAGCGTGGAGCTGATGACCTTGCCGCCCTTGCCCTTCCAGGCGTTGCAGGCCGCGCGGGCAAGGCGGAACAGAAGCTCGGTGCCGCTTTCGCCGACAATCACCTGGCCGCCCCTGGCGTTGAAGAAGGTCGCAGCATCGGCGCGGGCCTTGGCGATGACCTCCATGAGGTGTGCCGACATGGGGTTGTCGCGGCCCTGGTTGTCGGGGATCGCGGCATATCTGGCCGAGGTTTCCACCACCGACTTCAGCGTCAGCGCGCCGCCGGCGTTCTCGAAGAAGATCCGCTCGCCAGTGAAAGGGTCGCTCTCCACATGGGCGAACCTTGCCCGTACCTCTTCGATCAATTCCGGTGTCTTGCCCAGCATATGCGCCTCCATTGCTCGGTTCCGCTCTATGCCGAGGCGCGGTCCGCCACAAGGCGCACTTGATTTCAATCAATCGTTTGATTAATAGATGGGTCATGGACACGCACCCGACTCACCAGGCCCTCGTTTCCGCCGGGCTCCGGCTCTTCGGCGAGGCAGGATATGCCGCCGCCTCCACCCGCGCCATCGCGGCGGCGGCGGGCACCAACGTGGCCTCTATCGCCTATCACTTCGGCGGCAAGGCCGGGCTGCACGAGGCTTGCGTCGATGAGGTCGCGCGGCGGATGGGCAAGGTCTCGGAACTGCCGATTGCCGCCGCGGCGTCGCAGCAGACGGCCCGGGATGCGCTCGAGGCGCTGATGCGGCGGGCGGTGACCTATCTCTTCACCGCCGACGAGGCGGGCGAGATCGTGCCCTTCGTGCTGCGGGTGCTGACGGAAGGCGGCGCGGCCTCCGAGGCGCTCTATGCCCGCCTGTTCGAGCCGCGCCACCGGATGCTGTGCCATCTCTGGAGCGTCGCCACCGGGCAACCCGCCGAAAGCGAGCGCACGCGTCTCGCCGTCTTCGCCTTCATCGGTGAGCTTGTCTATTTCCGGATCAACCGGGTCTTCGTGCTGCGCCGCATGGGGTGGAACGTGGCAGGCCCCGCCGAGGCGGAGGCGATTGCCGATACGCTCGCCGAGCATCTCCATGCCGCGCTCGAAAGGAGCAGTTCATGAGCTTCGTTTGCGCCATCCCGGTCGTTTCCGCCCTCTTCACCGCCTGCGCCCCGCCGCTGCCTTTCGCCACCGGCTATGTGGAGGGCGAGTACACGCTCGTGGCCCCCATCGCCTCGGCGCAGGTGCGCAGCGTCGACGTGGCGCGCGGCGACCGGGTGGAGGCGGGCGCGTTGCTGGTGGAGATGGAAAGCCGAGACGCCGAGATTGCCCTCGCCCAGGCGGAGGCGGCGCTGGCCCAGGCGCAGAACCAGCTGGCGAACCTCACCCAGGGCAAGCGCCCCGAGGAGATGGCCGTGCTCGAGGCCGCGCTGGCTTCGGCCCGGGCCCGCGAGACGGAGGCCGAGCGCGAGGCGGCGCGGATGGCGGCGCTGGCCGAGCGTGGTGCTGCGACCTCGGCACAGCGCGACGATGCGGCGACGGCCGCCGAGGTCGCCCGTGCCGCCGTGGCCGAGGCCGAGGCCCAGCTTGCCGTGGCGCGGCTCCCGGCCCGGGCGCAGGAGATCGCCGCGGCGGAGGCACAGGTGGAGGGCGCAAAGGCAGCGCGCGACCAGGCGGAGTGGGCGCTGCAACAGCGCCGGCTCACCGCGCCTGTGGCGGGCCAGATCACCGACATCATCCGCACCGCGGGGGAAAATGCCGGCCCCTCGGCGCCGGTGCTCTCGTTGCTGGGAGACGGTGCGGTGAAGCTGCGGCTCTACGTGCCCGAAACCTCGGTGGCCGAGATCGCCCCCGGCTCCGTGCTCACCGTCAACTGCGATGGTTGCGACAGCGGGCTGACCGCCACGGTCATGTATGTGGCCGACGGCCCCGAGTTCACCCCGCCTGTCATCTACTCGCTCGAGAACCGGCAGAAGCTCGTCTACCTCGTCGAGGCGCGGCCCGATGCGGGCGCGGCGCTGAAGCCGGGGCAGATCGTGGATGTCGATTTGCCGGGTGGGGACGCAGAGTGAGTGCCGAGCCCGCAATCTCGGTGAGAGGCCTCACCAAGCGCTTCGGCGAGAAGACCGTGGTGAACGACGTATCGCTCACGGTCGAGCGCGGAGAGATCGCGGGCTTCCTCGGCCCCAACGGTTCGGGCAAGACGACGACGATCCGGCTGATGTGCGGGCTGCTGACCCCCGACGCAGGCGAGGGTCGTGTGCTGGGCCACGACATTCTGACGGAAGGGCGCAAGATCAAGCTGAAAGTGGGCTACATGACCCAGCGCTTCAGCTTCTACGAGGATCTGACGATCGAGGAGAACCTGCGCTTCGTCGCCGGGCTCTACCGGCTGAAGCGCCCGCGGAAGGTGGTGGACGACACGCTGAAGGAGCTGGGCCTGCACTCCCGCCGCAACCAGCTTGCGGGTTCCCTCTCCGGCGGCTGGAAGCAGCGGCTCGCGCTGGCCGCCTGCATCATGCACGAGCCCGACCTGCTGCTGCTCGACGAACCGACCGCGGGCGTGGACCCGAAGGCGCGGCGCGAGTTCTGGGACGAGATCCATGCACTCGCGGCCAAGGGGCTAACCGTACTCGTGAGTACGCATTACATGGACGAGGCCGAGCGCTGCCACCGGATCAACTACATCGCCTATGGCACGCTGGTGGCGCGTGGCACGGTGGAGGAGGTGGTGGCGGAGGCCGGTCTGACGACGCTGCTGCTCACCGGCACCGCTGGGCAGACGGCCGAGGCGGGGGCCAAGCTGAAAGGTGCGAAAGGAGTGGAGCAGGTGGCGCATTTCGGGGCCGATCTGCATGTTGTGGGGCGCGATGCGGCGGCGCTGAGGGCGACCGCCGAGAAGGTCGCAGGCGAAACCGGGTGTACGCTTTCTGCATCCGAGACATCGCTGGAAGACGTGTTCATCCGGCTGATGTCCGAGAGCGCGGACAACATGGCATGATCGGGCGCATCCTCTCCGTCGCGCGACTGCGCACGCTGATCGCCAAGGAAAGCATCCAGATGCGGCGCGACAAGCTGACCTTCGGGATGATGCTGGGCGTGCCGCTGATGCAGCTCGTGCTCTTCGGCTTTGCCATCAACTCCGATCCGAAGGAGCTGCCCGCCGCGCTCGTCGCCCCCACGCAGGACCGCTACACGCGGGCCATGGTGACGGCGCTGGAGCTGACGGATTACTACCGCTTCATCGCGCCCAACGCCTCGGCCGCCGAGGCCGAGCGGATGATCTCGCGCGGCGAGGTGGCCTTCGTCGTCACCGTGCCCTCGGACTTCGGCCGCCGCGTCGTGCGGGGCGATTCCCCGACGATCCTGATCGAGGCCGACGCCTCGGACCCCTCGGTGGCCTCCGGCGCCATCTCCACCCTCAGCCAGGTCGCCGCAGATGCGTTGCTGCGCGAGACAGGGCAGGAAGCCGAGGCGGCGGAGCGCGCGGCGAGCCAGCTTCAGGTCACCGTGCATCGCCGTTACAACCCCGAAGGCATCACGCAATACAACATCGTGCCCGGCCTGCTGGGCGTGATCCTTCAGCTCACCATGGTCATGATGACCTCGATGGCGCTTACCCGCGAGACCGAGCGCGGGACGATGGAGAACCTCCTGTCGATGCCTGCGACACCGGTGGAGATCATGCTGGGCAAGATCATCCCCTACCTCGTCGTCGGCGCGGTGCAGGTGGGGGTGGTGCTGGTGGCGGCGCGGGCGATGTTCCACATCCCCTTCGTCGGCGACCTCGGGCTGCTGCTCTTCGGCGTCTTCGTCTTCGTGCTGGCGCTGGTGATCCTGGGCTACCTGATCTCCACCGTCTCGCGGACGCAGATGCAGGCGATGCAGCTCACCTTCTTCTTCTTCCTGCCGTCGCTGCTGCTTTCGGGCTTCATGTTTCCGTTCCGGGGGATGCCGCTCTGGGCGCAGTATCTGGGCGAGATATTTCCGCTCACCCACTTCCTGCGGCTGGTGCGCGGCGTGATGCTGAAGGGCGCTGAACTGGCCGATGTGGCGGCACCGCTGACGGCGCTGGCGCTCTTCGCCGGGCTGCTGACGCTGGTGACCCTCGCCCGCTTCCGCCGGACGCTGGACTGAGGCGGCTCACACCCCCAGCGGCACCCGCCGGATGAGGTGAAAGCGCCCGTCCTCTGCCTCGCCAAAGAGGCAGAGCGCGTCGATGCGGAAGGGGCGGGGGACAAGCCCCGCCAGCCGCTCGGCCAGCACCGCCTCGGCCCGGGCTGCCGTGGCCTCGTCGAGCGGGCCGGTGAGGGTGAGGTGAAAACGGAACTCCTCCATCACGTAGGGATAGCCCCAGCGCAGCAGAAGCGCGTCCTGCCGGGGGGTGAGCCCGGCGCCGCGGCGGCGGGCGAGCTCATTGGTGCCGGGCAGGGCGCGGAAGCTGTCGAGCTCTTCCACCACCCGGGCCGCAAGCGCGGCGAGCGGCTGCGTTTCGCCCTCGGGCACCAGCGCGAGGAAGCGCCCGATCCGGGCCAGGTGCAGGCCGTCGAGGGCCACCGGCGCAAGGCGCGCGCAGAGATCGCCCAGCGCCTGCGCGAGGCCGGCTGCATCGCATCCCTCCGCAAGCCGGAACGGCGGCTTGAGGGTGCCGTGGAAGCCGTATTTCCGTGGCGCCTCGGTGAGGGAGGCCATGTCGAGCCCGGGGATCTCGGGCTGCGCCGCGGGGTGACCGGCGGCCGCATCCCAACCGAGCCACTCCGCCCCGAAACGGGCCAGCGGACCTTCGGGCGGGGCGTAGTAGACGGCATATCGACGGTAGGTGCTCATCGGTCCGATCCTCTGCGCGCGCGATGACGGCGCCATGACATCGGCGCGCAAACTGTGGCGAGATTTAGAGAAAGTCGAGGCCGGGCTGCCCAAGATGGCAACCGAATATTAACGCACCGCTCCCTACACTCCGGGCCAATCGCTTGCCCCCCGACGCAGGAGTGCGCCCATGTCGCCGCAGCCCATCCCCTTTCCCGCCCCCACCGCCATGCCGGCGATGCCCACGCGCCTGCGCGCGCTCGTGCTCGATGACGACGACATCGACCATCTGCGCCTGCAACGCATCTGCGAGCGGGCCGGGCTCGATCTGGACGTGACCGAGGCCTACACCATCGCCGAGATGCGCGAGAAGCTCGACACGCCCTTCGACGTCGCCTTCATCGACTACAACCTCGGCATGGAAACCGGGCTCGACGCGCTGAAGGTGCTGCTCGGCCACGAGGAACAGAGCCAGGTGATCCCGATCATGCTCACCTCGGTCACCCGGCGGGCCATCGCTGTCGAGGCGATGCGCCGCGGCTGTGCCGACTACCTGGTGAAGGAGGAGCTTTCGGTCGACAGCCTGCGCAAGTCGATGGTCTCGGCCTTCGAGCGGCGCATGTTCTACGCCTCGATCTCCGACGCCCGCTCCTTCCAGGAGAAGATGAAGCGCACCATCTCGCACTTCCTCACCTCCTGCGGACCCGAGATGCGCGAGATCCTCTCGAATACCCTGCAGCACATCCGCCAGATGCGGGTGGATGACAGCACCATGACCGTGGATGAGCACGTCACCATGCTGGAGCGCGGCTGCAAGGATCTGGTGGTGTTTCTCGACGACCTGATGAGCATCGTCGAACAGAGCAAGCTGGAGACCGCCCGCAACATCAAGCTCGTCAACAGCGTGCGGTGAGCCATGCCCCTTCGAGGCGCCGACGAAGCGGAGATTCTCAGCGACGAGGCCCTGAAGCGAAACACCCGCCTCAGCGCCCGGCTGGTCCTCAACGCCGTGCTGGTGGTGCTGGCAATGGGCCTGTTCTACGGCGCCTACCACGTGTGGCGGCTTCGTGACGTCACCCTCAGCGCGGCGCAGGACAGGCTGGAGCTGCGCGCCATGCTCTATACCGAGCGCATCGCCTCGGTGTTCCAGAACATGCAGGAGGACGCCAGCGCGCTCGCCAACTACCCACCGGTCTCGGGGCTCATCCGGATCGACGCCGCCGGCACCGGGGCGGACCCTCTGGATGGCTCGACCGCGGACGACTGGCAGAGGCGGCTCGCGATCCTGTTCCGCCACAAGTTTCTCGTGAACCGGCACTACACCCAGGTGCGCCTGATCCTGGCCGAGGACGGATGGCGCGAGCGGGTGCGGGTCAACCGCGTGGGGGAGGGCACGCAGCGCACCCCGGAGTCGGAGCTGCAATGGAAAGGCGAGGAGCCCTACCTGGCCCGGGTGCAGGCCGACCCGGAGACCCCAGGCTATTTCTCGGACGTCACCGTGAACCGGGAACACGGCCAGACCAGTGGCCCGGTCACCATCCGTTACATTCATCCGATCCGCACCGGAGAGGGCAGGCTCTTCGGGGTGATCGTCATCAATGCGGACTACGAGAAACTGCTGCACGAAGCCCGTCCTCGCGTGGCCGACGGGAGCACCGTGATCGCGGTGAACGGGCACGGCGACCATGTGACCTTCTACGGCGATGGCCGTATCTCTCCGCTGCGCTTCCATGACGCGCCTGGCTTCGAGCCGCTGCCTCAGAGCGCGCTGCTGGCCGGCTCCGGAACGCGCAACCGCACGGTCACCCTTGGCGACGAACTCTCCTATGCGCTGCATCTCCCGGACGGGCTGCTGCACCCTTCGCTGGATCTCTCCGTCATCACGCTGGAAGATGCCGCCGCGCTGCGCAGCGCCACCATGGGCCTGCTGTTTCGCCAGATCGGGCTGGCGCTGCTGCTCGGTCTCTTCGCCGGGGCCATCACCCACCTGCTCGCCGCCGAGCTGGTGGCCAAGCTGCGCGACATCACCGAGCGGCTCCGCACCAAGTCGGCCCGGCTCAGCTGGATTCTCGGCAATGCCGCCGACGGGCTCATCACCATTCGCGCCGATGGTATCATCGAGCACGTGAACCCCGCCGCCGAGCAGATGTTCGGCTATCCGGCCGACGAGATGGTGGGTCAGCCACTCACCATGCTGATGCCCGCCGACTCCGCCGCAACCCATGACCATTACGTGCAGACCTCCACCGTCGACGAGAGCGGCAAGCGCATGGCGGGCAGCCGCGAGATCTACGGCCGACGACGCGATGGCAGCCTGGTGGAGCTCGGGATCTCGGTCGCCCGTGCGCGGCAGAACGGCGAGGTCAAGTTCATCGGGCAGGTGCGCGACATTACCCAACGCCGCGAGACCGAGCGGCAGATGGAGCGGCTGGTTGAAGAGTTGCAGCGCTCCAACGCCGAGCTCGACCAGTTCGCCTATGTCGCCTCGCACGATCTCAAGGCGCCCCTGCGGGTGATCCAGAATGCCTCGCAATGGCTGGAGGAAGATCTCGACGCGCATCTCGACGAGGACACCCGTGAAACCCTCGACCTGCTGAAGAACCGCGCCGCCCGGATGGAAAACCTGCTGAACGACCTGCTCGAGCATTCCCGCATCGGCCATTGCCCGGTGTCGTCCGAAGTGGTGCCGGGCACGCGATTGGTGGAGGAGCTGCAGGCGCTGCTGAACCTTCCGGTCGGGATGACGCTTGAGGTCTCCGGCCCCTTCGCCAGCGAGGCGCTGCCGCTGATGCCGCTCAAGCTCGTCCTGCTCAATCTGTTGAGCAACGCGATCAAGCATCACGACAGGGAAGACGGCACCGTGCAGCTGTCATTTCGCCCGACGCCGGCGGCCTGGGAGTTCACTGTCACCGATGACGGCCCCGGCATCGCGCCGCAGTACCACGAGAGGGTCTTCCTGATCTTCCAGACGCTGCGGCCCCGCGACGAGGTCGAAGGTTCGGGCCTGGGGCTGGCGATGGTGCGCAAGCATGTGGAGGTGGCCGGAGGCAGCATCCGGCTGATCTCCGACGGCACCCGCGGCACCACATTCACGCTGTCCTGGCCACGCCAGCAACAGAAGGCCCCGCACGACCGGGGCAAAGAGGACATCGCAGCATGACCCACCACGCCTATGCCTTCGCCACCGAACCTCTCGACCAGGAGATCGACGTTGTCCTCGTGGAGGACGACGACGGCGACGCCAAGGCGGTGCGCCGGGCGCTTGCCCGATCGCACCCCGCCCGCCCCGCGCACCGCCTGCGCGACGGGGTCGAGGCGCTCGCCTTCCTGCGCGGCCAGGCCGATACGCCACCGCCGCGGAACTACGTGATCCTGCTCGACGTGAACATGCCGCGGATGAACGGCCACGAGTTTCTGCGCGAGTTGCGGGCCGATCCGCAGCTGAGCCGCGCCGTGGTCTTCATGCTCTCCACCTCGTGCGACCCCACCGACATAGACGCCGCATACCGGCAGAACGTGGCCGGCTACTTCCTGAAGGAAGACACCGGCGCGAACTTCGCCCATCTGATCGAGGCCTTCGAAGCCTTCTGGCGGATCGTCCAGCTGCCCGACATGACCCCCGCCAATGCGCCGGGCGGCCCGCGCCGATGAGCGTCCGAGTTCTTATCGTCGACGACGACCTTGCGGACCGAAAGCTGCTGCGCCGCCTGATGCACCAGATCGACCCCGCCACCGAGGTGGCCGAGGTCAGCGACGGCAGCGCCGCCCTTGCGCATGGGGCCGCCGAGATCGACATGATCTTTCTCGACTACCTGCTGCCCGACACCAAGGGCATCGACCTGATCGCTCCGCTTGCCCGGCGCTGGCCCCGCGCCGCGATCTGCCTGATGACCGGCCAGGGCGACGAGGAGATCGCCAAGCAGTCGATCCAGCGCGGCGCGGTCGACTACCTGCCCAAGCGCAACCTCACCCTGCCCGCGCTCGCGCGCGTGGTGGAGACCGGCTGCAAGATGGCGCAGATGCGCTGGCAGCTCGAGGAGAAGCGGGAGGACCTGTCGATGTTCTCCGAGGTGCTCGTGCACGACCTGAAGGCGCCGATCCGGTCGATGCGCTTTCTGGTCCGGAAGCTGCAGGAGGATCTCGCCGAGGGCACCGCCACCGACATCGGCCGCGACGTGCAGCTCATCGGCAAGTCCGCCGACCGGCTGCACGACCTCGTCACCAGCCTGGCCGGGCATATCCACTATGACAGCGAGACCAGCGAGGAGGAGGTGGCCGCATCCGCGCTGGTCGAGGAGGCCAGCCAGATGCTGCTGGCGGAGATCGAGCGCAGCGGCGCGCAGATCGCCAGCGAAGGCGAGGCCACGCTCACCTGCCACGTGCCGCAGATCGTGCAGCTCTTGCAGAACCTCATCGGCAACGCGATCAAATATGCCGGCCAGGTACCGCCACGCATCACCATCCGTTGCCGGGACACGCCCGAGGGTGTGCACCTCGAGGTCGAAGACAGGGGCATCGGCGTGCCGCCCGAGTACCGTGAAACCATCTTCCAGCCGTTCAAGCGCCTGCCTGTCGCCGCCTCGATCCCGGGCACCGGCTTGGGCCTTGCCACTTGCCGCAAGATCGTCGATCGCCACGGCGGCCGCATCTGGTGCGATCCCGACACTCAGGAAGGCACGCGTATCCACCTCACGCTGCCGCACAAGTCGCAAAGCCTCGCCCGCACCGGCTGACCCCCGTTGCAGCGCCGCCCTGATGCTCTACCATCCTGCCTGCAATCGAAAGAGCAGCAGGAGCCCCAGGTGACGACAACCGAAACCCCGCCCGCCCCCCACGCCATCTATGGTGTCGACCGTTGGGGCCGCGGCCTCGTCGAGGTGATGGAGAGCGGCGAAATCGGACTGGTCGATCCGCTCACCCCCGGCGCGAAACCCGTCAGCCTGCCCGGCATCATGAGCGCCCTGTCGGAGCGCGGCATCCAGACGCCGGTGCTGCTGCGTGTCACCCAGTTTCTCGAATACGGCCTGACGCGCGTGACCGGCAGCTTCGCGGATGCCATCGCCAGAGCGGGCTACAAGGGCGCCTATCGCGGCGTCTTTCCGATCAAGGTGAACCAGCAGGAGCAGGTGGTGCGCCGGCTGGTGGAGTATGGTGCACCGATGGGCTACGGGCTGGAGGCAGGCTCCAAGCCCGAGCTGGTGATCGCGCTGGGCCAGCCCTTGGCGAAGAACGCGCTCATCGTCTGCAACGGCACCAAGGACGAGGAGTTCGTGCGCCTCGCCACGCTCTCGCGCAAGGCGGGCTTCAACACCTACATCGTGCTGGAATCGCTGAACGAAGTGGATATCGCGATCCGCGTGGCCAAGGAGCTGGGCGTCGACCCGCTGCTCGGCGTGCGGATCAAGCTCACCAACCAGATCGGCGGGGCCTGGGCGGCCAGCTCGGGCGACCGCTCCGCCTTCGGGCTCAATTCCGAGCAGTTGGTTACGGCCGTGGAAAAGCTCAAGGCGGCGGGCCTGCTGCACTGTCTCAGCCTGCAGCATTCGCACCTCGGCTCGCAGATCCCCGATGTGAACGACGTGCGCCGCGCCGCGACCGAGGCCTGCCGCTATTTCACCGAGCTTCTGAAGGAAGGCGTGCCGCTCACCCACCTCGACCTCGGCGGCGGGCTCGGCATCGACTACACCGGCGAGGCGCGTGCGACGGAAAGCTCGGTGAACTACTCGGTCGCCGAATACTGCTCGAACATCGTCGAGACGGTGAAATACGCGATGGACGAGGCGGGCGCCGCGCACCCCACGCTGGTCACCGAAAGCGGCCGGGCGGTTGTGGCGCTCTCGGCCGCGCTCATCTTCGACGTGCTGGAAACCACCCGCTATGACGTGGAGAGCGCGCCGGAGCCGGAGCCCGGCGATCATCACCTCGTGTCGGACATAGCCGGCGTTGCCAGCTACCTGGAGCCGAAGCGGCTGCAGGAGTGCATCAACGACGCCAGCTTCTACCGAAACGAACTGCGCGCGATGTTCCGGCGCGGCGTGATCGGGCTGCGCGAGGTGGCGCGGGGCGAGCGGATCTACCTCTGGCTCATGTCGCGCATCCATGACATCGCCGAGGCGCCCGGCGGCCCGACCGAGGTGCTCGACCAGCTCGATACCACCGCCGATATCCTCCACTGCAACTTCTCGCTGTTCCAGTCGCTTCCCGATGTCTGGGCGATCGACCAGCTGCACCCGCTGGTGCCGCTGCAACGGTTGAACGAGGCGCCCGACCGGCGCGCGATCCTGGCCGACATCACCTGCGACAGCGACGGCAAGATCGACCGGTTCATCCTCGAGGGCGGCACCGCCTCGACCCTGCCGGTGCATTCGGTGGAGGAGGGCGAGCGCTACCACTTCGGCACCTTCTTCGTCGGCGCCTACCAGGAGACGCTGGGCGACCTGCACAACCTCTTCGGCGACACCAACGTGGCCACCATCAGCCTGCGCGCCGACGGCGGCTTCGACCTGGTGGAAGAGCTGGAGGGCGATACCATCAGCGAGGTGCTGAGCTACGTCGAATACACCCCGCGCGACATCACCGATGGCTTCCGCAAGCGGGTGGATGCCGCCATCTCGGAAGGCGGGATCGACGCCAAGGAGGGGCGCGAGCTCATCGACGCCTTCCGGAACTCGATGAACGGCTACACCTACTTCGAGTAGCTCAGGCCTTCTTCGGGCGCTGCACGAATATGGAGAGCAGCGCCAGCAGGCCGGAGCCCAGCATCAGCACCACCGAGGTGGCGTTGAGCACCGGCGTGCTGCCCGCTTTCACCATCCGGTCGTACATGGTGATGGTCAGCGGCGAGTCGGAGCCGACGAGGAACAGCGTGGTGTTGAAGTTCTCGAAGGAGACCAGGAAGGCCACGACGAAGGCCGAGAACATCGCCGGGAAGAGGAAGGGCAGGGTCACGGTCAGCAGGGTCCGGGCGCGCGAGGCGCCGAGGTTCAGCGCCGCTTCCTCCAGCGAGATGTCGAACTTTTCCAGACGCGCGATGATGACCAGCGAGGTGATCGTGACGAGGAAGGAGAACTGGCCCATCACCACGAGCGGGATGCCGGGGCGGAGCGAGGTGAGGAAGATGCCGAACCATTGGTCGGCGAGACCCGCGATGGTCGAGGCCAGAACCAGGATCGAGATGCCGAGGATCACGCCGGGGATCACCAGCGGCACCACCATGAGCACGTAGAGCGCGCCTTTCATCGGGAAGTCCTTGCGGACGAAGAGGAAGGCGTTGCAGGTGCCCACCGCCACCGAGAGGGCGGCCACGATGACGCCGATGTAGAGCGAGTTGCCCATGCCCTGCAGCAGGCGGTCGTCGTGGAAAAGGCCGAGCTTCGGCTCGTTGGGCGAGAAGAACCAGTCAAGCGTGAAGCCGTTCCATGGGAGCGAGGGGAACATGCTGTCGTTGAAGGCGAAGACGCCGGCGGCGATGAGCGGCGCGACGAGGTAGAGGAAGAAGGCCACGACGTAGCCCCGGTAGATCCACATCAGCCCGGCGGAACCCTGCATCGGCCTAATCCTTCGCCACGGTGGTCGCCAGGCTTTGCCCGGTCAGCCGGAGCCCGGCCCAGACCACGAAGGAGGTGAAGATCAGCAGCGAAACGCCGAAGGCCGAGCCGCTCTCCCAGTTATATCGGGTGATGAACTGGTTGTAGATCTGCTCGGTGAACCAGCTCGAGTTCTTGCCGCCCAGAAGGATCGGCGTGAGGTAGCTGCCCGCGGTGAGCATGAAGGTGATGATGCAGCCCGCCACGATGCCGGGCATCGCGTAGGGCACGATGATCCGGCGGAAGACGGTGAGCCGCGAGCCGCCGAGGTTGTAGCCGGCTTCGAGCAGCGCGTCGTCCATGCCCTGGAGGGTCGAGACGAGTGGCACGATCATGAAGAGGATCACGGTGTAGACGAGGCCGATGATGACCGTCATGTCGTTGTAGAGCATCTCGATCGGCTGCGAGATGATCCCCCATTTCACCAGCGTCATCGAGATGACCCCGGTTTCGCGCAGCAGCACGATCCAGCCGTAGGCCCGCACCAGGTCCGACACCCAGAGCGGGATCAGGCACATCAGGAACAGCGCGGCGCGGGAGCGTTCACGCGCGATCTTGGCGATGTACCAGGCGATCGGAAAGCCGATGACGAGCGCCAGGGCGGTGACGAGGATGCTCATCCAGGCGGTGCGCAGGAGCGTGTTGCGGTAGACGGGCTCGGTGATGAAGTCGACGTAGTTCTTGAAGCCGTATTCATACTGGTTGATCCCGACCTTCTCGCGGATCGAGACGTAGCCGATGCCGAGCTGGGGCAGGATGATGAGCAGCGCGATCCACAGCGCGAAGGGCGTGAACAGCAGGATCAGCGAGAGCTTGCCCGCGTCGCGGCTCATGCCACGGCCCCCGCTCCGGGGCGCCGGGCGAAGATGCGGGCGCGGTCGGGTGTCCAGCTGACCGTGACGGTGGCGCCCTGGCTCACGTCGCTGCGCTGCTCGGGGTCTGCCACCTCGATGAGGTTGCGACCGGTCTGCACCAGGATGCGGCTCGACGCGCCGTTGAACAGAAGGCTCTCCACCTTGCCGGCGAGGTGGCAGCCCGGCTCGCCTTCGCCCAGCTTCAGCGCCTCGGGCCGCAGGAACACCTCCACCGCGTCGCCCGATCTGCTGCCGTCCGAGACGGTGCCGACCACCTCCTTGCCGCCCTCCAGCACCACCCTGCCCTGGCTGCCGCGCACCTCGCCCAGCTTGCCCTCAAGCACGGTGGCATCGCCGACGAAGCCCGCCACGAAGCCCGAGGCCGGCGCATCGTAGAGCGCCTTGGGCGCGCCGATCTGCTCGAAGCGCCCGGCGTTCATCACAGCCACGTTGTCGGACATCACCAGGGCCTCCGACTGGTCATGGGTGATGTAGAGGAAGGTCGTCTCGAACTGGTGCTGAAGCTGCTTCAGCTCGATCTTCATGTGCTCGCGCAGCTTGAGGTCGAGTGCGCCGAGCGGCTCGTCGAGCAGCAGCACGTCGGGCTCGAGCACCATGCAGCGGGCGATGGCGATCCGCTGCTTCTGGCCGCCCGAGAGCTGGTCGATCTTCTTGTCCTCGTTGCCCGGCAGGCCGACCCGCTCGAGCACGCGGGCCACCTTGGGGCCGATCTCGTGCTTGGGCTCCTTCCGGCAGCGCAGCCCGTAGGCAATGTTCTCGCCCACCGTCATCATCGGGAAGAGCGCGAGGTGCTGAAACACCATCTTCACGTTGCGCTTGTTGGGCGGCAGCTTGACCACGCTTTCGCCCTTGATCCGGATGTCGCCCGAGGTCGGGTTCTCGAAGCCGGCGATCATGCGCATGAGGGTGGTCTTGCCGCAGCCCGATGGCCCGAGGATCGAGAAGAACGAGCCCGAGGGAATGTCGAGCGACACGTCGGAGACGGCGGTGAAGGTGCCGAACCGCTTGGTGACGTTCTGGCAGCTCAGGTCATGCATGGGGGCGGTCTTTCTGTCTTCCGGGACTCTGTGGGCACGGCCTGCCCAGCCACATTACGGCCATCCCGCAATGAAAAGGGCCGGAGCGCAAGCGCCCCGGCCCGTTCATCCTCAGTTGGCGGCCTTGATGCGCTCCAGCGCCAGGCCTTCCATGTCCTCGATCCCCGGCGGGATGTTGGCGAAGAACTTGAGGTTATCCAGGTCTTCCTGGTCGAAGGCCGCGGAGATCGCCGCTTTCTTGTCGTCGGGCATCAGCTCGATGCCGTTCGGCACGGCGGCGATGGCGCCGGTGGAGGCCGACATCATCTTGGT
Source organism: uncultured Oceanicola sp. (assembly GCA_964454145.1). GTDB lineage: Bacteria > Pseudomonadota > Alphaproteobacteria > Rhodobacterales > Rhodobacteraceae > Vannielia. The sequence goes on from CAYVQK010000033.1 coordinate 18,602, forward strand.
GATCTCGGGCCGCAGCACGAAGTTGATCCACTTGTAGGCGGCATCGTCAGCCTCGCCGCCACGCGGGATGGTGAAGGTGTCGATCCAGGCCAGCGCGCCGGTCTCAGGCGGCACGAAGACGATGTCGGGGTTCTCGCCGTAGAGCTTGAAGGCGGTCGAATCCCAGGTTTCCGATACCACCACCTCGCCGGAGAGCATCAGCGCGGAGAGATCGTCGCCGCCCGACCAGTAGGTCTTGATGACCGACTTGCAGGCGATGAGCTTCTCGGTCACCTCGTCCAGCATCTGCTGGTAGGCAGCCGGGTCGGCATAAAGCTCGAACGGGTTCTTGCCCATGCCGAAGGCGGTGCCGAGCAGGATGGTGCGGCGCAGACGCATCGAGGTGCGGCCGGCATACTGCTCGTCGCAGAGGTCGTTCCAGCCGGTGACCTCGGGGGCCTCCTTCATGTTGGTCATGATGCCGGAGGTGCCCCACTGGTGCGGCACCGAGTAGACCTCGCCGTCGATCGTGGTGTTGGCCTTCACGCCCTCCAGCAGATTCGGCGTCATCGCATCGGTATTGATCTGCGACAGGTCGAGCGGCTTGTAGATGTTGTACTCGACCTGCGCGGCATAGACGCGGTCATGGCTGGGCTGGGCCAGGTCGAAGCCGGTGCCGCCGGTGGCGCGCAGCTTGGCGATCATCTCTTCGTTGTTCGAGAGCGTCACCTCGACGTCGATGTCGGGATATTCGGCCTCGAAGGCCGCGATCACGTCTTCGGGGGCATAGCCACCCCAGGTGAGCAGGCGCAGGGTTTCGGCGCTGGCGGTGCCGCCGGCCAGAACCATCGCGGTGCCTGCGAGCAGGGCGCGGAAAGTGGGTTTCATGTCAGATCCTCCGGTTGGGGTCGTTTATGGGTTCTTGTGCCCGTCTCACGCGGGCCTGATGGTGAGTGAAGCCCAGAATGGTTTGGTCCGAAAGGTCCATTTCGCGCATCCTGGCAAACCGATACATTGCCGTTACAAACCGAGGCGGTCGAGCAGGCGATAGCTCGCAACCGCAGCGGGCAGAAACCACGGGTCGCCCTTGTAGAGCGGGCGCGTCGGGAAACCGGGCGTCATCATCGCCGTCTCGGCCCCCTTGTCACCCAGCACGGCAAGCCCCGCCTTCATGCCGAGGTAGGAGGCCATACCGATGCCCGATCCGCAATAGCCCATGGCATGACGGATCCGTCCGCGAGAGCCCGCATGGGCCAGCTTGTCGAAGGTGAAGGCGACGAAGCCCATCCAGCTGTGGGTGACCTTCACGCTTTCGAGCTCTGGAAAGAGCCGCACCATCTCGGCCCTCAGCCGCGCCGCCGCCGCGCCCGCCCCGGCCTCTCCCGCCGCGGCGCGGCCGCCGAAGAGCACCCGCTTCCGGTCGGGCGAGGCGCGGTAGTAGTAGATCACCCGGCGGCTGTCGCAGTGCATCCGGTTCAGGGGGAAGAGCCGGCTCATCACTTCGTCAGGTAGCTCCTCGGTGGCGATGATGTAGCTGCCGATGGGAATCACCCGCTCCCGGTGCCAAGGGGTGGCCTTGGGGGTGTAGCCGTTGGTGCCGATCACCACGTCCCTGGCCGTGATAGAGCCGTGTTCGGTGCGGAGAGTAACCTCGTCGCGGCCCTCGTCCATCGCCTCGACGGCGCAATCCGGCAGCACCACTACGCCAGCCTCCAGCGCCTTCGCCAGCAGCCCGGCGTGATACCGGCCCGGGTCGAGCGCGCCGTAGTTGGCGTGGACGATCCCGCCGTGATACCAGTCGGTGCCGATCTCTTCGCGCTGCCGGTCTTTCGGCACGGCGATGATGTTCTCGCCGTCCGCCTGGTGGCTCATCTCCACATAAGCCCGCGCCGTTGCCGCCCCGTCGAAGCGTCCGCTGAGGCGATAGTCGCAGGCGATTCCCTCGGTGCGGATGAAATCGCCAAGGAAGGCCAGAGAGGCAGGGCCCTCGGCGCGGATGGCGGCGGCGGTTTGCGCCCCGTGCTTCGCGGTCAGTTCGCGCAGCGACGGCTTGATCGAATAGCTCAACTGCCCGCCGTTCCGCGTGGAGCAGCCCTCGCCAACGCGGCCCTTCTCCAGCACCACCACGCTGCGCCCGCCCCGGGCGATCTGCAGCGCCGCGTGCAGGCCGGTGTAGCCGGAGCCGATCACCACCGCATCGGCGCGGGCCGGCAAGGCGCCGCGCTCGATCCGCGCGAGCGGCGTGGTGTCCCACCAGTAGGGCGTGGTCTTCAGCTCCATCCGGCGATCCTGCCTTTGCCCCCTGCCCGTTTCAATCGGCTTCGCTCGCGGCGTAAGTGGCCCTGTCGAGCCACTCGGGCGCAATCTCCACGCCCCAGCCCGGCGCGTCGGTGACTTCCACCTTGCCGTCCTCCACCTGGTAGGGGTCGTTCCGGTAGAGCCCGTATTGCCAGGGGTAGTAGTCAGCCTCCTCGATGGAGAACTCGAGGTAGGGGCCCGCGTTTGGGATGGCTCGCAGCAGGTGCATCGTGAAAAGCGTCACCAGCCCGAGGTTGGCGGCGTGGGGGGTGACGGGCAGGCCCGCCGCCTCGGCCATGCGGGCGATGCGAAGCGTGCGGCCAATGCCGCCAGCATAGAGCACGTCGGGCTGCGCCACGTTGACCGCGTTCAGCTCGAACATCCGGCGCCAGGTGGGCAGCCAGCAGTCCTGCTCGCCGCCGGTCACGTCGATCTCGAGTGCTGCCGTCACCTCGGCGGTCTGCTCGAGCTCCCAGTAGGGGCAGGGCTCCTCGTAATGGGTGATGCCGTGATCCTGGAGCATCTTCCCGTAATGGATTGCCTTGTCAGGGCTGTAACACGAGTTGGCATCGGCCAGTAGCGTCACCGCCTCGCCGCGAAACGTGCCGGCGATCTCGGGGATGATCGCCTCGGTGCGGCCCTCCCATTCGTCACTGTTCCGGCCGCATTCGGCCCCGATGCGGAACTTGAAGGCATCGAAGCCGTGCTCGCCCCGCAACCGCCGGAAGCGCTCCGCCTCGGCCTCCGGCGTGATGTCGCGCTTCATCGAGGAGGCATAGGCGCGGAGCCTGCCGGGAGAGCCTCCCAGCAGAGTCGCCACCGGCGCACCGGCGACCTTGCCACGCAGATCCCAGAGCGCCGTCTCCACCCCGCCGATGGCGCGGCACATGTAGGAGCCCGGAAACTTGTGCTCCTTCTCCCAGGCGCGGTCGAAAAGGTCGTCCTGGCCTGCGTCAGGGTCGAATTCGACGCCCAGTACATGGGGCGCGACCTGCCGGTGAAGCACGGTGCAGGTGATGTCGCTCTGGTAGGTCGAGACCTGCCCCCAGCCCTCCTGCCCGGCCTCGTCGGTGACGCGGACGAAGCCGATATCGGGGGTGGCGAAGGTTTCGATCTTGGTCAGACGCATGGTGCGGGCTCCCGGATTGCGCCCCGATAGAACTTGCCAAACGGTCTGCCGATAAGGTCCACTCTTCACAACCTGGCAGACCAATCGAGGGGGACAATGACGAAATACGCAGGCGGCGCGCTGATTCCGGGCCTCTCGGTGGACCGCACCGATGCCGCCACGCTTTCGATGCAGCTCGCCACCCGCCTGCGTGACATGATCCTGTCGGGCGAGCTGCCGCCCGGCACCCGTCTGCCCGCCACGCGCGTGCTGGCCCGCGACCATGGGGTCAGCCGCACCACTGCCGTGACCGTCTACGAGCAGCTTGCCTCGGAGGGGATGGTGACGAGCCATGTCGGCGCGGGCACCTACGTGTCGGAGGAGGTGCGCCCGCACGCCTCCGCCGCGCCGCAACCGCAGAGCCTGCCGCGGGTTGCGGGCAATGTGCCAGGGCAGTTCTTTCCACGGCTCGAGCACCCGCGCGCGCCTCGCCCCTTCGTTACCGGGATGCCCGCCTTCGATGCCTTCCCGATGGCGCAATGGGCGCGGATGCAGGCCCGCTACTGGCGCAGCCCCCGCGCCGAGATCATGAGCTACCCCGATGCGGCCGGGCTGCCCGCGCTGCGCGAGGCGATCTGCCGCCACCTGCGGGCAAACCGCGGCCTCACCTGCGCCCCCAGCGAGGTCTTCGTCTTCGCCGGCGCGCAGGATGCTTTCCTGCAGATCGCCCAGATCCTGCTGGAGCCGGGAGACCCTGTCTGGATCGAGAACCCCGGCGCTATCGGCGCGCGCAATGCCTTCCTGTCGCGCGGGGTGCGGCTGGTGCCGGTGCCGGTGGATGCGCAGGGCCTCGACGTGGCGGCCGGTCGCGCCGCCGCGCCCGCCTTTCGCGCCGCCTTTGTCACCCCGGCGCATCAGCACCCGCTGGGCATGCCCATGTCGCGAGATCGGCGCTTCGAACTGCTGGCCGAGGCCGAGCGCGCCGGGGCCTGGGTGATCGAGGATGATTACGTGGGCGAGTTCCACTACGGCCGCGCACCGCTGCCGCCGCTGAAGGCGCTCGATTCGGGCGGACGGGTGATCTACGTCGGCACTTTCTCCAAGGCGCTCTTCCCGGCGATCCGGCTGGGCTACGCCGTGGTGCCACCGGGGCTGACCGAAATCTTCACCCGCACGCTGGAGGCCGCTGCACACGGGGTGTCGCATTCGGTACAGGCAGTGGTGACGGCCTTCATCGAGGAGGGGCGGTTTTCGGCCCATATCCGCCGGATGAGAGACTTGTATCGCGACAGGCGCGATGCCCTGATGGAGGCCGCCGAGGCGCATCTGGCGGGCCTGCTCACGCTTCGGCCCACGGACACCGGCTTTCATACCGTCGGCCTCTTTCCCGAGCCCCGCTGCGAGCAGGCCGCAGCCGAGGCGGCCCGCGCCGAGGGGCTGGCGGTCACGCCGCTCGCCCGCTTCGCCCTTGCGCCCATCGCGCAGCAGGGGCTGACGCTGGGGTTTTCGGCCGTGCCCCGGCTCGAACTTCAGCGCGGGGTCGAACGGCTTGCCCGCGCGCTCAGAGCCGCGCCGCGATAAGCTCCGAGGCCTTCTCGCCGATCATCAGCGCAGGCGCGTTCAGGTTGCCCGAGGTGATCGTGGGGATCACCGAGGCATCGGCTACGGTCAGCCCCTCGATGCCACGCACCCTGAGATCCGGCGTCACCACCGCGGCCTCGTCGGGGCCCATCGCGCAGGTGCCGCAGGGGTGAAAGACAGAGCCTGTCACGGCCCGGATGTAGTCTACCAGCGCCTCCCGCTCGGTGGCCGCCGGGCCCGGCTTCAGCTCGGCCCTCGTCACGCTCGCCAGCGGCGCCTGCGCCGCGATGGCCCGCATGATCGGGATCGAGGCCAGCAGTTCTTCCATGTCTTCCGGGGCGCTGAGGTAGTTGGGCCGGATCGCCGGCGCCTCCTCCGGGTTGGCAGAGCGGATGTGCAGCTCGCCCCGGCTCTTCGGGTGACAGTTGGAGATGCCGATCATGAAGCCGGCGAAGGCATCGGGCTTCATCAGCCGCCGCTTGCCCGGCACCGCGCGGGTGTAGGAGAGCGGCGAGAAGTAGAGCTGGAGGTTCGGCCTGTCGCGCCCGGCATCGCTGCGGATGAATCCGCCGGCCTGGTTCACGCTGAGCGACAGCGGGCCGCTACGTGTGATCACATAGCGCATCCCCGCGCCGGCACGGCCGATCCATCCGCCCAAGGTGGCGTTGAGCGTGGGCACGGTGGCCTCGTAGACGAGGTCGAAACCGATGTGATCCTGCAGGTTGCGGCCCACCATCGGGGCAGCGTGAACAGTCTCTATTCCAAGCGAACCGAGCCGCTCCGGGTCGCCTATGCCCGAAAGCTGGAGGATCTGCGGCGAGCCGATCGCCCCGGCGGAGAGCACGACCTGTCCGGCCTTCACCCGCACGATCGAGTCACCGCGCCTGAACTCCACGCCCCGGCAGCGCCGCCCCTCGAACAGCAGCCGCGTGACATGCGCTCCGGTTTCCAGCCTCAGCGCCCGCCTCCGCAACGCGGGCCGCAGGTATCCCGCGGCCGCCGACGAACGAAAACCGCCGCGCGTGGTGATCTGGTAGAAGCCCACGCCCTCCTGGGTCGCGCCGTTGAAATCGGGGTTCACCGCATGGCCCGCCGCGGCGCTGGCGGCGATGAACGCATGGCTCAAAGGGTGCACCTCGCGCGACACGTCCTTCACGCCGATCGGCCCGCCCTGCGCGCGCCAGTCGTCGGCCCCTGCCACGTTGTCTTCCAGCCGCTTGAAGTAGGGCAGCACGTCGGCCTGGCCCCAGCCGGTGCAGCCCGCTGCGGCCCAGCGGTCATAGTCCTCGGCCTGCCCGCGGATGAAGACCATCGCGTTGATCGAGCTCGACCCGCCCACCACCTTGCCGCGCGGCCAGTAGGCGGCACGCCCGCCGAGGCCCTCCTCGGGCTCGGTGTAATAGCGCCAGTTCAGCCGGGGGTGATAGAAGGCGCCGCCGTAGCCTATGGGCATCCGCACCCAGGGGCTGAGGTCACTCCCGCCCGCCTCGAGCAGGCACACCCGCAGCCCGGGCCGCTCGGCCAGCCTCGTGGCCACCACGCAGCCCGATGAGCCCGCGCCGACCACCACCACGTCGCATTCGATCGTCTCCACGCCCCGCTCCCAGCCGTTGCAGCACCCCAGACTAGAGGTGGAACGGTCTGCCGTCACGGGGCCATTCCGCACTGTCGAGGAGGCCAATCAGAGGCAGCGGCGGTCGAGCCTCTTGGGCAGGCGCGCAGCATCCGCCTTGCGGGGGTTCAGAGGACCGACCAGATCAGCCACCCGATCCCCACCCATGCGGCAAGGCCCAAGGCCACGCCCGGCGCGATCCACCACCCCCACCGCCACCTTCTGCGATGCCCGATGTCAGCCTCGTCCTCGTGCTGGCAAGGCCGAAGGTTCGGCAAGTACATCTGGATCCCCTCCCTGACTGTCAGTCAGGGACACGATCGGAAGCGCCCGAAAGTTTCAGCCTGTTGGTATCTGAGCGGGACTTGGCGTGGCCTGAAGGCATAAGCCCCCGGACCCAAAGGCTTTCCGCGCGCCAAAGTCTGGGCGGGCGGAAATCTTGCCTGTTCGGGAGGTTCAGTGGTGAG
>CAYVQK010000034.1:0-2822 GCA_964454145.1 uncultured Oceanicola sp.
GAGCCCCTGGAGCCGCTCTGGGCGGCGCTGGAGGAGGCGCTGGACGGGCTCTGAGGCCCCATCGCGGTGCCGGTGCGGCCCGCAGGAGTGGGGGGCCAGCCCCCACACCCACAGGATATGTCGAGAATGAAGCCGGCCGAGGCAGGGCACAACCTGACCGTGGTCAGTTTGCCACCGACGGCACCACCTTCAGATAGGCCGCGATCGCCGCCCGGTCCTCGTCGGTCAGCTTCGATGTGCTCTCCACCACAACGGCCATCTCGCCGCCGGCGGTGTCGAACTCCGGCGTGAAGCCGCTTTTCAGGTACTCGGCGATATCGCCCTCCGACCAGTCGAGCCCGCCCGGCGTGATGTTGGGGATCCGCCCCTTGCCGTCGGGCGAAGGCGCGCCCGCGAGCCACTCGCTCGTCCAGCCGCCCAGCGCATTGCGGGGCGTGTGGCACTCGCCGCAATGGCCCAGCACCTCCACGAGGTAACGGCCGCGCTGCTGCACTTCGGTCAACTCGCCTTCCACCTGCCAGCCGTCGCGCATGAAGAGCATCTTCCAGCCCCCGAGGCTGCGGCGGATGTTGAAGGGAAAGCCCACCTCATGCGGCTGGCTCGGCGTCGCATCGGGCGGCAGCGTCATCACGTAGGCATGGATATCGGCCACGTCCTGCAGCGCGATTCCGTCGTAGGAATTGTACGGAAAAGCCGGAAACAGGTGCTCGCCCTCGCGGCCCACGCCCTTCACCATCGCGCGGGCAAGGTCGTGCAGGCTCCAGCCGCCGATGCCCTGCTCGCTGGGCGAGATGTTTGGCGCCAGGAAGGTGCCGAAGGGCGAGGCAAACCTCTGCCCGCCCGCCAGCACCAGCTTGGCCTCATCCTCGGCCCCCGGCGCAGCGTGGCAATTGGCACAGCCCGCGGCCCAGAACAGGCCCTCGCCGCGCCCCGGGTCGCCCTCGAGCCCGGCCAGCTCTTCGGCCTCCACGTCACCCGGCATGGTGACAACCCAGAAAACGGCGGCGCCCACCAGCGCCGCCGCGATGATCCAGCGAAAGATCGGATGCATCTCTTATTCCGGCGCGCGATAGGCCTTGTGGCAGGCGCCACAGGCTTCTCCCAGCGCACCCATCGACGCCTGCAGCGCCTGCAGGCCCTCGCCCGCGGCCGCCTGCGCGCCCTCGGTCGCCGTCACCAGCGCGGCGGCCTTGGTCTCGAAGTCTTCCAGGTTCTCCCAGATCGCGGGCAGCGCGCGGCCCTCGGCCACGACCGTGTTGTCGGTGCCCTCTTCCCACATCTCCAGGGCGGTCACCTTCACGGCGGCCTCGTTCAGGGCATCGGCGGCGGTACCTGCGGCGCTGGCGTCGAAATCCATCTCGCCCTTGGCCATCTTGCCCAGCACCCCGAGGTTCTGGCCCATCACCTTCATCAGGTCTTCCCGCGCCTTCTGCGCCTCCATGGCATGGCTGGCGGCAAAGGCCGTTCCCGCCGCCAGGCTGGCGACGAGGACAAGGCTGATCCGCTTGGCTGTGGTCTTCATGTAATCCTCCAAACTGTTGGCTTCACTGGTCCGAGGCTACACCAGCACCGGCACCCGCTCTGTCTGTCATTTCCGCAGCCGAAGGGTGCGGTTCTGCACAGGTTGGCCTCCGTCCGCGCACCACTGCAAGCTGTTTCCGCGGGGTCAGGCGTGACCTCGCTCAGATGTTATCTCGCGGATATGACAGTTTCTTTCACTTCCCTCGGAAAGGCGGGCTGTTAAACTCGGAGCGATTTCTTGTTTGCTGTTATGAAGGAAACGCCTTGCTCCGTCCCATTGCCCTCGCGCTCGCCCTTTCTGTCGCCACACCGCTCGCCGCCCAGACGGATGAAGAGGTCGAGGCCGCCCGCCAGGCCTACAACGATGGCCACTGGACTCTGGCGCTCACCGTGCTGATCCCCGCTGCCGAGTCCGGCCATCCCGATGCGCAGAATGTCTATGCCATCGCCCTGAAGGACGGCGAGGGGGTGGAGGCGGATCCCGAGGCCGCAGTGGACTGGTACGAGAAGGCCGTGGCGCAGGGGCACCTCAAGGCGATGAACAACCTCGCCCACCTCTACCAGTGGGGCGCCGGCCCCGTGGCGCCCGATCACGAGAAGGCCCGCGCGCTCTACCAGCAGGCGCTCGACGCGGGCTATGGCCCGGCGGGCAACGGGATGGGGCTGATCTACGAGAACGGGCAGGGGGTGGAGAAGGATCTCGCCAAGGCGGCCGAATACTACGCCATCGGTGCCGAGGCCGGCGAGCGCAACGCCGCCTACAACCTCGCCAACTTCTACCGGACCGGGCAGGGCGTGGAAGAGGACATGGGCCGCGCGCTCGAACTCTACACCCGGTCGGCGCTGGCCGGGCACCCGCCGGCCTGGAATGCGCTCGGCCTGATGTATCGCTACGGCATGGCCACCGAGCCCAACCCGGAGGCCGCCTATCTCGCCTTCCGCGAGGCCGTCGCCGGCGGGCTGGCACTGGCGGGCATCAACCTCGGCGAGTTCGTCACCGCCACCGAGGGCTGGTGGCAGGATCCGGTGGAGGGCTACGGCTACTGCCTCTGGGGCATCAACGCTGCCGCCGAGGCCGACCGCGAGAACTTCACCCAGACCTGCGAGCCGCTGGTCGAGTATCTCACCGTCGAGGAGGAGGACGCCGCCAAGCGGTTTGCCGAGACGATCGGCGCCGAGTGATGTGATCACGGGCAGCGCACGGGGCGTTAGATAATGGCGCCTATGTCATCGGACATGTGCATCAGCTGTGCATCACCTGTGCATGGGTTGTGCATCAGGTGTTGCTCGTCGTTTTTCGA
>CAYVQK010000034.1:2922-13829 GCA_964454145.1 uncultured Oceanicola sp.
TCGTCGTTTTTCGAGGTTAACGGCCCGAAATCAACCTTCGTCGGTAAAGCGCACCTTGCCGATATAGGGCAGGTCGCGGTTCCGCTGGGCGAAGTCGATGCCATAGCCCACGACGAACTCGTCTGGGATCTCGAAGCCTATGAAATCGGCGGCAAAATCCACCTCCCGGCGGGAGGGCTTGTCGAGCAGCGCGATGGTCCGCAGCCTGGCCGGTTCGCGCGCCTTCAGCATGTGGATGACGTGATGCAGGGTGAAGCCGGTGTCGACAATATCCTCCACCACCAGCACGTCGCGCCCATGAATTTCGCCGCGCAAGTCCTTGAGAATGCGCACTTCCCGGCTGCTCTCCATGGTGTCGCCATAGCTCGACGCCTCGATGAAATCCACCTCAAGCGGCAGGTCCATCTCACGCACCAGGTCGGCGATGAACACGAAGGAGCCGCGCAGCAGGCCGATCACCACCAGCTTGTCGGTGCCCCGGAACTCCCGCTCGATATCCCGCGCCAGCTCCTCGATCCTCGCGGCGATGGCCTTGGCCGAGATCATCTGGTCGATGACATACGGTCGCTGCGGCATGGCTCCCCCTTGCATTCTCCGGCGCGTTCGGGCTCATCATGGCCCAATCTTCCGCCATGTTACAGGCCCCATGACCCGCCACGCCGAGACCCGCCAACTCCCTTATTCCGCTCAGGAAATGTATGATCTGGTCGCCGACGTGGCCTCTTACCCGAAGTTCCTGCCCTGGACGGCAGCGGCCCGCGTGCGCTCGCGAAAGGAGGTTGGGAAGGAGGAGCTGGAGCACGGCCAGCAGCGCTTCGGCCGCTGCGAGGTGATGGAGGCCGACCTGGTCATCTCTTTCAAGGTTTTCCGTGAGACCTTTCTCTCGCGCGTCTGGCTCTTCGAGGAGGCAAGGCGGATCGAGACGCGCTACATCGACGGGCCGTTCAAGCACCTCATCTCGGTCTGGCAGTTCAAGCCGCTGCCGCGCGGTGGCTGCGAGGTTCAGTTCAACGTCGACTTCGAATTCAAGAACCGGATCCTGCAGGGCGCGGCGGGGATGTTCTTCAACGAGGCGATGCAGCGCATCGTGCGGGCCTTCGAGAAGCGCGCCGAGGAGCTCTATGGGGTGAAGAAAGCGCCGTAACGGGCTGTTATCGCTGGGAGAGTGCCGAGATCATCATCTCCAGGGCGTGGTTAACCGTCGCTTGCCGCACCGCGCTCCGCCCGAGCGCGCCAAAGTCCACCGTCTCCGTGATCACACCCCGCTCCGAGGCGAGGCCAAAGCACACCCGCCCCTCCGGCTTGTGCTCCGATCCGCCGGGCCCCGCGATCCCCGTGACCGAGACGGCCATCGTCGCCTCCGAATGCCCCAGCGCCCCCTGGGCCATCTCCGCCGCGACCTCTTCCGATACCGCGCCATGGGCGTCGAGCGTGGCCCGCCGGACCCCCAGCATCTCGCGCTTGGCGGCGTTGGAGTAGGTCACGAAGCCCCGGTCGAACACGTCCGACGAGCCCGCCACATCGGTGATGGCACCGGCGATCAGCCCGCCCGTGCAGCTTTCTGCCGTGGCCAGCGTCGCGCCGGTTTTCCGCGCGATATCAAGGAGCTCCGCTGCGAGGCTCACATCAGGAACCCATGGGCGATGCCCGCCGAGATCATCACCACGATCGCCGCGAAGACGCCCGCGATCACGTCATCCAGCATCACCCCCATCGCATCCCCGCGCCGGTCGGCCCAGCCGACGAGCCAGGGCTTGGTGATGTCGAAGAGCCGAAAGAACACGAAGGCCGCCACCCAGCCCGGCCAGAGCCTGTGCAACTCCTGCCCGGCGGCGATCGCCCCGTAAACCACCGGAAACAGGGCAATCCATTGGCCCACGACCTCGTCGACCACGATCTCCGAGGGGTCGTGATCCGTGCTGCCCCGGGTCTCCTCTCGCGTGGCCCAGAGGCCGACCGCGAAGAGGGCCACGGTGGCCAGAACAAGCCCCCAGAACCCGGTGTAGAGCGCCAGCACGTAGGCCGCCGGAAGCGCCGCCAGCGAGCCCCAGGTGCCCGGCGCGGGCCGCAGGTGGCCGACCCAGAAAAACGTGGCGATGCCGTGGGTTAGCACTTTCATTTCGCCACCAGCACAACCGTCGCCATCGCCGCGATTCCCTCTTCCCGCCCGGTGAAGCCAAGCCGCTCAGAGGTGGTGGCCTTCACCGAGACCCGGCCCAAATCACAGCCCATGATCCGCGCCATCTCCGCCCGCATCGCCTCCGCATGGGGCCCGATCTTGGGCCGCTCGCAGATCAGCGTCAGGTCCACATTGCCCAGCCCGAACCCCCGCGCACCCGCCAGCTCTACCGCATGCTTCAGGAAGATCTCGCTCGCCGCGCCCTTCCACTGCGGATCGCTCGGCGGAAAATGCTGCCCGATGTCCCCCTCCGCCAGCGCGCCGTAGATCGCATCGGTCACCGCGTGCATGCCCACATCGGCGTCCGAATGCCCCTGGAGACCGCGCCCGTGCGGCACCTTCACGCCACAGAGCACCACGTGGTCTCCGGGCCCGAAGCGGTGCACGTCAAACCCGTTGCCGAGGCGAATATCCATCTGAACTTCCTTCAAAATCTTCTCGGCGCGGGCGAAGTCCCCGGGGTGCGTCACCTTCAGGTTCCGCTCCTCGCCGGGCACCAGCGCCACCGGCACGCCGGCCGCCAGCGCCACTTCCACATCATCCGCCGCCGCGCCCGCAAAGGCCTCATGCGCCGCCCGGATCGCCGCCAGCTCGAACCCCTGCGGCGTCTGCGCCCGCCAGAGCCCGGCGCGCGGCTGCACCGCTGTCACAAGCTCGCCTTCGGCCCGCCAGAGCGCATCGGTCACCGCAACGGCAGGGGCCGCGCCCGGCGCCGCTTCCAGCGCCGATATCACCCGCGAAATCAGCGCGTTGGACACAAGCGGCCGGGCCCCGTCGTGGATCAGCACATGGGTCGCGCCCTCGGGCAGCGCGGCGAGCCCCGCGGCCACCGATCCGGCCCGGCTCTCTGCCCCGGGCACTCGCGCCACGCCCTCCGGCAGCACCTCCGCCGCCAGGGCCTCATCCTCCGCTCCGATCACCACGGTTACGCTTGCCACTTTTTCGTGCGCGGCGAAAACGCCGACCGTGCGGGTCAGTAACGGCATTCCGCCAAGGCTCTGGTATTGTTTCGGAATCGCCCCTCCTGCGCGGGTTCCGCGCCCGGCGGCCACGATCAGCGCGGCGATATGTGGGCTGTCCTGAGGCACCCGCTTCCTCTACGCCCTGCCGATACCGGGGGCAACAGAAGACGCCGCTCCCCGAAGGTTTGCACAAAAATGCATCGCTTCGTGTCTCGGCCGTGAAAACCCGGCCCGACCCTTTGCATTCCGGCGCGAACCGTCCGATATGTAGCATGAGTTGCTCAAGGATTAAGCATTTGTCCGTTTCCGTGGCAGAATTGACCCTCGACCCGCCGGTCCTCCTCGCCCCGCTCGCGGGCATCACCGACCTGCCGTTCCGCCAGCTGGTGGCGCGCTTCGGTGCGGGGCTCGTGGTGTCGGAGATGGTGGCGAGCCAGGAGATGGTCCAGGCGAAGCCCGGCGTGCGCGAGCGGGCCGAGCTGGGCTATGGCGAGCAGGCGACCTCGATCCAGCTCGCCGGGCGCGACGCCACCTGGATGGCCCGCGCTGCTGCGATGGTGGAGGAGAACGGCGCGCAGATCATCGACATCAACATGGGCTGTCCGGCCAAGAAGGTCACCGGCGGCCTCTCGGGCTCGGCGCTGATGAAGGATCTCGACCATGCGCTCACGCTGATCGAGGCCGTGGTCGGCGCCGTTTCGGTGCCCGTCACCCTCAAGTGCCGCCTCGGCTGGGACGATGGCCAGATCAACGCGCCAGAGCTTGCCGCCCGCGCCGAGCAGGCCGGGGTGAGGATGATCACCGTCCACGGCCGCACCCGCTGCCAGTTCTACAAGGGCCGCGCCGACTGGGCGGCGATCCGCGCGGTGAAGCAGGCGGTCTCGATCCCCGTGATCGCCAATGGAGACATCGTGGACGCGAAAACCGCCAGGGCCGCGCTGGCGGCCTCGGGTGCCGATGGCGTCATGGTCGGACGCGGCGCCCAGGGCGCGCCCTGGAAGCTCGCCGAGATCGCCCACGCGCTGGGGCAGGGGCCCGCTCCCCGGATCCCGCAGGGCACCGACCTCGCCGCCATGATCCTCGGGCACTACGACGCGATGATCGACTTCTACGGCGAGGCCCTCGGCACCCGCGTCGCCCGCAAGCACCTGGGCTGGTACATGGACGCCGCCGGCACGCCCCCCGGCCCGCGCCGCGAGCTTCTCACCGAGACCGACCCCGAAAAGGTCCGCGCGCTCATCGTCGAAATCCCGGCGCGCCAGAGCGAGGCGGCGTGATGGTGGGCGAAGATATCATCTGGGTCTCCCTGCCGGTGCCCGCGCTCCTGCTCGACGACAAGGACCAGATCGTCGACATCAACCCGGCGGCCGAGACCTTCCTCAACACCTCGCTCCGGTCGCTCGAGGGCGCCCATGTCTGGGACAAGATCATGGTCGCCGCGCCGCTCGAGGGCGGTTTCGAGCGGGTCCGCAAGAACCAGGCGCCGCTCTTCGTGAACGATGTCGACCTCGGCACGGGCGACCGCCCTCCGGTGCACTGCAACCTCCAGATCGCCCCGGTCAACGACGACAGCGGACGCCTGCTCATGCTCATCTCCCCTCGCGAGATCGCGGGCCGCCTGGGGCGGGCGCATTCGGTGCAGGCCACGGCCAAGAGCGCCATCGGCATGGCCGAGATGCTGGCCCATGAAATCAAGAACCCGCTCGCCGGCATCACCGGGGCGGCCCAGCTCATCTCGATGAGCGTGCCCAAGGCCGATCTCGAGCTGACCGACCTGATCGTGGCCGAGAGCCGCCGGATCGTGAAGCTGCTGGAGCAGGTCGAGCAGTTCGGCAACGTCCGCCCGCCGCTGATGCGCGCGGTGAACATCCACGACATCCTCGACCGCGCCCGCAAGTCCGCCGAGGTCGGCTATGCCGCGGGGATGACCTTCTCGGACGATTACGACCCCTCGCTGCCGCCCACGCTTGGCGATGCCGACCAGCTGCTGCAGGTCTTCCTGAACCTCTTCAAGAACGCCGCCGAGGCGGCCGAGAAGATGGGGCCGAAACACCAGGGCACGATCAAGGTCCGCACCTTCTACGACCTCTCCCTGCGCCTGCGCGGGAAGGACGGCAAGGGCGCGCCGGTGCCGCTGCAGGTGGAGATCACCGACAACGGGCCCGGGCTTCCCGAGGAGATCGCCGACGAGATCTTCGAGCCCTTCGTCTCGGGTCGCGAGAACGGCACCGGCCTCGGGCTGGCGCTGGTGAGCAAGATCGTGGGCGAGCACAACGGCTGGATCCAGGTGGACTCCGTGCCGGGCAAGACGGTTTTCCGGGTGTCGCTGCAGGTGGCGCCCGATTTGAGCAACAGTGAATATTACTAGGAGCTTCGAGCCATGGACGGAACGGTACTGGTCGCGGACGATGACCGCACGATACGCACGGTGCTCACCCAGGCGCTGACCCGCGCCGGCTGCCGGGTTCATGCCACCTCCTCGCTGGTCACGCTGATGCGCTGGGTCGAGGAGGGCAAGGGCGACCTGGTGATCTCCGACGTGGTCATGCCCGACGGCAACGGGCTCGAGACGCTGCCGAAGATCTCCGCCGAACGGCCCGGCCTGCCGGTCATCGTGATCTCGGCGCAGAACACCATCATGACGGCGATCCAGGCCGCCGAGGCCGAGGCCTACGACTACCTGCCCAAGCCCTTCGACCTGCCCGACCTGATGAAACGCGCCGCGCGCGCGCTGGAGAGCAAGCGCCGGCTGGCCTCGCAGCGCGCAGAGGCCCCGGGGAATGCCCCCCAGACAGACAGCGACCTGCCGCTGGTGGGCCGCACGCCGCAGATGCAGGGGCTCTACCGCCTTGTCGCAAAGGTCATGAACACTGACCTTCCGGTGCTCATCACCGGCGAAAGCGGCACCGGCAAGTCCTTGATCGCGCGCGCAATTCACGACTTTTCCGATCGCCGCACGCTGCCCTTCGTGGTGGTGTCGCCGGGCGACCTGCAGGGCGCCGACGGCCCGGCGCAGGTGGTGGCCCGCGCCCGCGGCGGCTCGCTGCTGTTCGACGAGATCGCCGACCTCGACGACGAGGCCCAGGGCCGGATCGTGCGGATGCTCGATGCCTTCGGCGATACCGCGCCGCGGGTGATGAGCACGAGCCAGGGCAACCTGATGGAGCGGATGGAGAACGGCGGGTTCCGGCAGGATCTGTTCTACCGGCTCGGCGGCGTGACCATCAACGTGCCCTCCCTGCGCGAGCGGGTCGATGACATTCCGCTCCTGGCCGAGCACTTCCTCGCCCGGGCCGACCGCGAGGGCTCCAGCCCGCGCCGCATCGCCCCGCCTGCCATGGAGCTCATCCGCGCCTACAGCTGGCCCGGCAACGTGCGCCAGTTGGAAAATACCATCCGCCGCCTCGTGGTGACGGCCACCGAAGAGCAGATCGGCCTGGCCGACGTCGAGGCGGTGCTGTCGTCGCAACCCGAGATCGAGCCGCTGGTGGGCGGCGGCGATGGCGAGAAGCTCTCCGCCTCTGTCGCCAAGCACCTGCGCCGCTACTTCGACCTCCACGGTGGCGCCCTCCCGCCGCCGGGCCTCTACACCCGCATCCTGAAGGAGGTCGAACTGCCGCTCATCGAGATCGCGCTCGATGCCACAGGCGGCAACCAGGCCAAATGCGCCGATCTGCTGGGCATCAACCGAAATACCCTCCGCAAGAAGATAAATGACCTCGATATTCAGGTGACACGCCGCCGCAAATTGATGTAAAAGGGCAACATAGCCGTGGCAGAGGGGTCTCAGGCCCCCGTAACGATCACGGGATATGGCGGTATGTCCCTTCGGGGGCACAAGATATGTGAGGCTGGCGGTGGGCTCCTCCGCACGAGCGTTTGGGTGGGAACGCCTTGTAAAGTTGCGTAGATTGCGCCGTTTGCGCAATGCAGCGACGCTTGCCCTCGTCGTTCTCGGCCCCGCGCTGGCAATCGGAACATACCTCACGCTCGGTCCGTTCGGGCAGGGCGCCAACTCGCCCGCACTCCGCGCGATTCTTCTCGCCGACATCGTCTACGTGCTCATCGTCGCGGCCCTGGTGCTCTGGCAGGTGGCCAAGCTGGTGGCCGCGCGGCGGCGCAAGTCCGCGGGCTCGCGGCTGCACCTGCGGCTCACCAGCATCTTCGCCCTGATCGCCGCGGTCCCCACCATCCTCGTCGCCGTCTTCGCCGGCCTGACCATCAATCTGGGTCTCGAAAGCTGGTTCTCCGACCGGGTGCGCGAGGTGGTGGGCGCCTCGCTCGAGGCGGCCCAGGCCTACAAGGCCGAACACCGGCACGACCTCGAACAGGACGCCGCCGTGCTGGCGGGATACCTCAACGTCGCCCGCGCGGCACGCGGCGCGGTGACGGACGGGCAGATCCGCCAGGTGCTTGGGCAGGGGCAGGTGCAGGTCCAGCGCGGGCTGCGCGAGGCCTTCGTGATCGACGGCGCGGGCGATCTGCGCGCGCGCGGCGAGCGCTCCTACCTCTTCGATTTCGAGAAGCCCACGGCCGAGCAGATGGAGGCCGCCCGGCAGGGCGAGACCGTCATCATCGAAGACTGGGAGAACGGAGAGTTCCGTGCGCTCCTGCGGCTCAACGCCTTCCCCGACCGCTACCTCTACGTGTCCCGCGAGGTCGACGGCCAGCTCCTGGGCCTGCTCGACGACACCGAGGAAACGGTGGATGTCTACAACCAGCTCGAGCGCGAACGCGGCAGGCGGCTCTTCGAGTTCGGCGTGATCTACCTCGGTTTCGCCCTCATCCTCATCCTCGCCTCGGTCTGGCTCGGCCTGTGGTTCGCCGAGCGACTCAGCCGCCCCGTGGGCCGGCTCACCGGCGCCGCCCAGCGGGTCGGTGAGGGCGATCTCGACGTGCGGGTGATCGAGGAGGCAGGCGACGACGAGATCGCCATGCTCGGCCGGATCTTCAACCAGATGACCCGCCAGCTGAAGGGCCAGCGCGACCGCCTGCTCGACACAACGGCCCGGGTGGAAGAGCGCCGCCGCCTCTTCGAACAGGTGCTGTCCTCGGTGACCGCAGGGGTGATCGGGCTCGACCCGGAGGGCCGGGTGGAGTTCATGAACCGCTCGGCCGTGGCGCTGCTGGACCTCGATCAGGAGAGCGATCCGCATGTGGCCGTGGGCCAGGCCGTTCCCGAGTTCGCCGGCCTCTTGGAGCGGCTGCGCATGGGCGAGAAGGAGGTGGCCCGCGAGGAGATCCGGATCAGCCGCAAGGGCAAGCTCGAGACCCTGCTGGTGCGCATGGCCCGCCGCCGCGGCGAGGAGGGCGAGATCGAGGGCTACGTGGTGGCCTTCGACGACGTGTCCGAGCTGGTGACGGCCCAGCGCATGGCCGCCTGGGGCGACGTCGCCCGCCGCATCGCCCACGAGATCAAGAACCCGCTCACCCCGATCCAGCTCTCGGCCGAACGCATCCGCCGCAAGTTCACGCCGATGGTGGGCGAGGAGGTCGAAAGCCTCGAGCAGCTCACCGGCGTCATCGTGCGCCAGACCGGCGACCTGCGCCGCATCGTCGACGAATTCTCCAAGTTCGCCCGCATGCCCGAACCCGACCGCAAACCCGTCGATCTGTCGGCCGTGCTCCGCGACGCCGTGCTGCTCCAGCGCGAGAACCAGGGCGAGGCGCTTAAGTTCGAGGAGGCAACGGGCGGCGTGATTGCCGAACTCGACGAGACCATGATCAGCCAGGCCCTGATCAACCTGATCAAGAACGCGGGCGAGGCCATCGAGAGCCTGCAGGAAAAGGGCGCGCCCGAGGGCCATGTGCCCGAGGTCCGGGTGCGGCTCTACACCGAGGGCAGCGAGGCCGTGGTGGAAGTGGCCGACAACGGCATCGGCCTGCCGGAAGACCGCGGACGGCTCTTCGAGCCCTACGTGACGACAAGGGAAAAGGGCACCGGCCTCGGCCTGCCCATCGTGAAGAAGATCATCGAAGAACATGGCGGCAGCCTCGATCTCACCGATGCCGAGCCTTTCGCGGAGGGCGCGCATGCCGGCGCGCTCGCCGTCGTCAGGCTTCCGCGCAGCGTCGAGATCAGCGCGGCCGCCGAATGACAGGAAAGGAAGGAAGAGCAGAGATGACCGATATTCTGATTGTGGACGACGAGCGCGACATCCGCGAACTGGTGGGTGACATCCTTCGCGACGAAGGCTTCCAGACCCGCCTGGCGGGCAATTCCGACGACTGCATGGCGGCGATCAACGAGGCGCCGCCCGCGCTGATGATCCTCGACATCTGGCTCAAGGACAGCCGGATGGACGGGATCGACATCCTGAAGACGGTGAAGCGCGACAACCCCGACATCCCGATCGTCATCATCTCGGGCCATGGCAACATCGAGATCGCGGTGGCGGCGATCAAGCAGGGGGCCTACGACTTCATCGAGAAGCCCTTCAACATCGACCAGCTCATGGTGGTGATCCGCCGCGCGATGGAAACCTCGCGCCTGCGCCGCGAGAACAGCCAACTCCGCCGCAAGGAGGTGAGCGTCACCGACATGGTCGGCACCTCCACCGCCTTCAAGGCGCTGAAGAGCCAGCTCGACAAGGTCACCAAGTCCAACGGCCGGGTGATGCTGACCGGACCCGCGGGGGCGGGCAAGGAGGTGGCGGCGCGCTACATCCACGCCAATTCCTCCCGCGCCTCCGGGCCCTTCGTCTCGGTCAACTCCGCCTCGATCGAGCCCGACCGGATGGAAGAGGTGCTCTTCGGCCGCGAGAGCGATGCGCGCGGGGTGGAGCCCGGGATGCTGGAGGAGGCGCACGGCGGTGTGCTCTACTTCGACGAGGTGGCCGACATGCCGCTCGGCACCCAGTCGAAGATCCTGCGGGTGCTGGTGGAACAGCAGTTCCAGCGCGTCGGCGGCAACGACAAGGTGCGGGTGGACCTGCGGGTCATCTCCTCCACCAACCGCGACCTCGAGGCCGAGATCGCCCGCGGCACCTTCCGCGAAGAGCTCTATCACCGGCTCAACGTGGTGCCGATCCGGGTGCCGGGGCTGGAGGAGCGGCGCGAGGACATTCCCGAGCTGGCGCGGCACTTCATCGCCGAGTTCAAGGCGAGCCAGGGCCTCGCTGCGCGGGAGCTATCGGAGGAGGCCGACGCGCTGCTGCAGACGATGCACCTGCCCGGCAACGTGCGCCAGCTGAAGAACATCATCGAGCGCGCGCTGATCCTGGGCGAGACCAACGAGCCGATCGACGCCCGCGAGCTGCAGGGCGGCGAGGCGCCGGATGACGACGAGGGCCGCGTGGTGCTCTCGGGCGGGCTGGCGACGCTGCCGTTGCGCGAGGCGCGCGAGCTCTTCGAGCGCGAATACCTGCTGACCCAGATCAATCGCTTCGGGGGCAACATCTCCCGCACGGCGACCTTCGTGGGCATGGAGCGCTCGGCGCTGCACCGCAAGCTGAAGTCGCTCGGCGTGGTGACCTCCACCAAGGCCGGCGCGCGGATCGCGCATATCGAGAGTCAGGCCGCCGAATAGGGCAGGGGGGCGCGGCGCCTGCCGCTTCTCCCGCCGGGAAAGCGCGCTTACCTGCGCGGCCTGACTGCGCGGCAGTTGGGCCTGCGCCCTCTGCCGTCTTGCATGTTTTCCGAGCACTCCCGGCCAAACGGTTCCCCTGCCTCTTCCCGACCGGCGGAATGTTGCCAATTTCCCCGCGCCGCTCACGTTCGGTAACACACGAACTTGAAATGTTCCTTCAATTCGGTGAACTCTTTCG
>CAYVQK010000034.1:13929-25236 GCA_964454145.1 uncultured Oceanicola sp.
CACGTTCGGTAACACACGAACTTGAAATGTTCCTTCAATTCGGTGAACTCTTTCGCAAAAGAGAAACAATACTCGAGGGACGAATGAGGCTGGGGACATCGAAACGGGCAAAAGCCCTGCGACTTCCATTGCTCTGCGCGGCGCTGCTCCTCACGGCGGCCTGTGGCGCAAAAAGAAACAATGAAACCTTCTCCACCATGACCGCGCCGCAGCTCAAGCCCGAGCTGCTCGACTACGCGATCTCCGAGGCCCGCAGCCTGCGGTCCCGGGGCGCCCGGGTCTGGTGCGTGCCCTTCGCGCGCAACGCCAGCGGCGTGCAGATCCGCGGCAATGCCAACACCTGGTGGAACGGCGCCCATGGCACCTACGCCCGTGGCAAGACCCCGCAGGTCGGCGCGGTGATGGCCTTCTCCGGCACCTCCAGCCTGCCGATGGGCCATGTCGCTGTCGTCTCCAAGGTCGTCTCGCCCCGCGAGATCGAGATCGACCACGCCAACTGGCACCGCAACCAGATCAGCCTCGGCATGTCGGTCATCGACGTCTCCGACAGGAACGACTGGTCGGTGGTCAAGGTTCTGAGCCAGCCCAGCGCCTATGGCCGGCCCTATCCGGTCGACGGGTTCATCTACCCGGTCGCCGCCACCAGCGCGATCTGAGGCGCCCCGTCAGCGAAAGCTGGCGGTGCACATCTCGATCTCCAGGAACGTCTGGCAGCCGCCCTCCGGGGCGGTTTCGCCTTTTTCGGGGTAGTGGGCCATGACGAAGCCCGCCGCAATCGTGTGGTCGGCCGCCTCGCGCCAATAGGCCGACATCGCCGCCACCGTCTCGCCCGATTGCAGCGTCTCGGCCTGCAGGATCGCCATGTAGTCGAAGAGATCCCGCCCGATCACGTTGGCCACCTGGTTCTCGCCGGCGAGGTAGAGCTCGGTGACGATCTGCGCGGTGCGGGAGATCTTCAGCAGGGGCAGGGCATCGGTCGCCTCCACGATCTCGTTGTAGCGGGCAAGAAGCGCATGGGCATCGACAGGCTCCCCCGCCGCCCGCGCGGCGCGGGCCCGGAGCACGGTGGCGAAGGCGCGCCAGGAGAGCGTGTCGTCGGCATCGAGCGCGCCTGTGGCGAGCGCCGCCTCGGCGTGGCCAGCCGCCCGCGTCCAGTCCCCCTCGTCCACGGCGATGGAGGCCTGTTGCAGCTCCCAGGAGACCCGCTCCGCCGGGGCCGCACCCTCGGCCGGGCGCAGCGCGGCTGCGAAGAGTTCGCGCAGGGCGGCGTCCTCGGGGCGATCCAGATGGCCGGTGATGGCGAAGAGCATGTCCTGCGCGGCGGGCCAGGCCACGGGGTCGGCCCGGATATCCTTGCGGATCCGGCGCGCCTCGGCGGGCCCCTCGGTGAGGTCGTCGACCGCCAGCATGAGCTGCGCCCGCGCCAGCTCTTCCGTGCCGCGCAGCTTCGCCCCGGTGAAGAGGTTCACCGCCACCACCGCGTTGAACACGGCGATGAGCGGTTCGGCCTCGGCCACTTCGGGCGGCAGGCGCAGCCCGCGCAGCATCTGCTCTCCCTGGTCGATATCGCCCTCGACCATCATCTGCCCGCCCTCCACGGCGAGGCCGGAGGCGTATTCGAACCCCGCCGATGTGGCGAGGCTGGCGGCATCCTCCCGATGCACCTCGACGAAGGCCAGCTGCTCGGCCTCCAGCATCCCGTCGATCGGACGGGTCATCCGCGCCAGGGTGGCACGGCCCCGGTCGGCCTGTCCCCACCAGAACTCGAAATAGGCGCGCCAGGCGAGGATGAAGTCGTGCAACTCGCTCCCCGGCTCCGCCAGCGTCTCGGCCTCGTCCAGCAGGTCAAAGCCGCGCTCGTAGCGGGCGAGGCCGGCCATCAGCTGCACCGCCGCCACCGTCATCACCCGCGCCCAGTCCGGATCCAGCGGCCCCGCGGCCCTCGCCGCCTCCAGCGCGCGGGTCAGCTCGAACTCGAGCCCCATGCCGCCGCTCTCCTCCACGATCGCGTCGAAGCGGTTCAGGAGCTCGATCGGGTCGGGTGCCTGCGCCTGCGCCGGGGCGGCGAGGCAAAGGCAGAGGCAGAGCAAAGCGATGCGGATCATGAGCCGCCTCCCACCACGAAGAAGGGCGCCCAGGCGAGCGGATGGGCCAGCGTCGTATCGCTTTCGTCCGCCATCAGCGCCAGCATCGCACGCCGCATCGCCTCGGCCTTTCGCATGTCCGGTGCGGCCTCCAGCTCGGCAAAGGCCACCGCCGTGAGCCGGGCAGCGGCATCGTCGCGCACCGGCCAATGGCTCACCAGAAGGCTCTCGGCTCCCGCCGCGAAGAAGGCCCGCGCCAGCCCGGAAAGCCCCTCCGCGCCCTCGCCATCGCCCGCCGCCGTATTGCAGGCCGAGAGCACCACCCACTCCGCCGACAGCCGCAGCCCGGCCACCTCTCCGGCGGTCAGCAGCCCGTCGTCCAGTGCCGAGGGCTCGGGCGGCGGTGTCAGCGCCAGCGCCGGTTCCTCGAGCCCCTGCAACTCGCCCGCGATCAGCCCGTGGGTGGCGAAGACGATCACGTCGCGGTCGCTCAGGTCCGCCTCGCGAATGGCCGCCTCGGTGGCCTCTGCCCCCAGCAGCACCTGCGCGCTGTCGGGAAAGGCGCGGGCGATCGCCTCCACCTCGCGCCGCGTGCCGGGCAGGGGCGCCAGCGCCGAAACATCCACCGCCCCCTCGCCAGACCGCGCCACCTCCATCGCGCTCGCGGTGCCGCGAAACACCGGGTCGCCCACCGCCAGGAGGGTGCCGGCCCCGCCCGTGCGGGCGGGCGCGCGGGGCAGGGCGCGCAGGCTCACCACCGAGGGCATTACCGTGATCGCATGGCGCCGCACCAGCCAGGAGGCCTCGCGCAGAAGCCTGGGCGTGATCTCGGCCGTGGCATCGTCGTAGCCGGTGAGCAGGGCGGCGAAGGGCAGTCCGAGCCAGGCGCCGTCAGGAACGATGCGCAGGTGCGGATAGGCCGCCATCTCCTGTTCGAAGGCCCCGAAGAGCAGCACGTAGAGATTGGCCGCCAGCGGGCGGTTGAAATCGGGCAGGCCCGCCGCTGCGCTCTTGGGCTTCAGCGCCGTGGCCCCGCGCAGCGTGCCGGTCAGCCCCATGCCCTCGCGGAAGAGCGCCACCAGCCCGGTGGCATCGGCCCGGGTGAGCGCCAGCCGGTGCCAGATCACCCGGTCGCGCGCCACCAGCCAGAGAAACAGGTATTCGTCCCCCTGGTGGAAGGCGATCAGCGCCTCGTCCTCGGCCAGCAGGGCCCGGGCCTCCTCGAGCCCGACCGGCGCCGGGGCGGTGATCTCGCGCCAGCCCGGAAAGCCCCTCGCCAGCCGCTCGCCGTTCACCGTCAGCGCGGTCTCGACCTCGTCGATCCGCTGCCGCCGGGTCGCTTCGTCCAGCCCCCCGTCCCGCCGCAAAGCGTCCCGCCGCTCCTCCAGGTCACGCCGCTCCAGCGCCAGATCCTCCGCGCCTGCCTGCCGTGCGGCCATCCGGAGCGCGATCTGCTGCATCGCCCGCGCCGCACCGGTGCCCTGCACCCGCTGCGCCAGCCGGAACATCGCATCCGCCTGCGCCAGCGGCGCCAGGTGGCGCGGGTCGTCCGCCTGCGCATGCGCGGGCAGGGGGGCGAGACAGAGGAGCAACAGGAGGGCACGCAGCATGGCGCCGATTGATCCGTGCCGCTCCCCGGAGGTCAAGTGACAAGCGCCGTCAGCGCCCCACCCGTTGACCCCACCCCGGCCCCATGCCAAGCAAGGTGCAAGAACGAAACAGAAGGGCCCCGGGAGGGCTTGCAGGCCATGAAGGTCATCATCTGTGGCGCGGGCCAGGTCGGCTGGCAGATCGCGCGTCACCTCTCGGGCGAGCGCAACGACGTGACGGTGGTGGACAACAACGCCGAACTGGTGCGCCGGGCCACGGATTCGCTGGATGTGCAGGGCATCGCCGGTCACGCCAGCTACCCCGACATCCTCGATCGGGCCGGGGCCCGCGACGCCGACATGATCATCGCCGCCACCCATTCCGACGAGGTGAACATGGTCACCTGCCAGGTGGCCCACTCGGTCTTCTCGATCCCCCGCAAGGTCGCGCGCCTGCGCTCGCAGAGCTACCTCACCGCGATCTACTCCGACCTCTACCGCCGCGACCACATGCCGATCGACGTGGTGATCTCGCCCGAGCGCGAGGTGGCAGAGGCCGCGCTGCAACGCCTGGCCGCGCCCGCCGCCTTCGACACCGAGCGCTTTCTCGGCGGCAAGGCCCAGCTCCTCGGCATCCAGCTCGACGAGGACTGCCCGGTTCTGAACACGCCGCTGCGCCAGCTCACCGACCTCTTCTCCACCCTCCGCGCCATCGTGGTGGGCGTGCGCCGCAAGAACCGCCTCTTCGCGCCCGACCCGGGCGACCAGCTCTTCGCCGGCGACCAGGTCTATGTCTGCGCCAACACCGAGGACACCACCCGGACGATGGAGATCTTCGGCAAGGTGCTGCGCAAGCAGGAGCGGGTGGTGATCATCGGCGGCGGCAACGTGGGTCTCGCGGTGGCCTTGGCGCTGGAAAAGCGCACCGACCGGATCCGCGCCAAGGTGATCGAGCGCTCCCGCCCCATCGCCGAGCGCGCCGCCGACTCGCTCGAGCGCACCATCGTGCTCCACGGCGACGGCCTCTCGCGCGAGCTGCTGCTCGAAGCCAACATCGACAAGGCGGACGCGGTGCTCTGCGTCACCGACGACGACAAGGTGAACCTGCTGGCCGCCGTGAGGGCCAAGGCCAACGGCTGCCCGATGGCGATCTGCCTGGTCAACGACCCCACGCTGGTGCCGCTGATGAACCCGCTGCACGTGGATGCCTACATCAACCCGCGCGCCACCACCGTCAGCTCGATCCTGCGCCACATCCGCCACGGCCGGGTGCGCGGCGTCTACTCCATCGGCGATGCCGAGGCCGAGGTGATCGAGGCGCAGGTGCTCTCCACCTCGCCGCTCTCCGGCCAGCGCATCCGCGACATCGACTTCCCCGAGGGCGTGACGGTTGGGGCGCTGATGCGCAGCGACAAGTACATCAAGCCGGTGGCCGAGACCCGGATCGAAGAGGGCGACGTGATCGTGCTCTTCGCCATGGCCGACGACGTGCCCGAGGTGGAGCGGCTGTTGCAGGTCTCCATCGACTTCTTCTGAGCCCGCCGCCGGATGCGCCGCCTCCTCGAACTGCCGCTGATCATCATCCTCATGGGGATTTGCGCCCTGATGATGTACCTGCCGGTGTTTCACGCCGTCACGGTCCGAGACTGGCTCTCGGCGCGCAGTTTCTTCTACGCCGGCACGCTGTTTCTGACCCTGGTCATATTCCTGGGCGTCGCCACCTTCCACACCCGCCCGCGCAGCCTCGCCCGCAGTCACCTCACCGCGCTGGTGGGCGCCTACCTGCTGCTGCCGGTCATGCTGGCGTGGCCGTTCTACGAGGCGGTGCAGAACACCTCTTTCTTCAACGCCTGGTTCGAGATGGTCTCCTCGCTCACCACCACGGGCGCCACGCTCTTCGAGCCCGACCGGCTGCGCGAAACCCTGCACCTCTGGCGCGCCACGGTCGGTTGGATGGGCGGGCTCTTCATCTGGGTCACGGCGGCGGCGATCATGGCCCCGCTCAACCTCGGCGGCTTCGAGGTGACCTCCATGGCGCGCCCCGGCGCCGGCGCAAAGCGGGACCGCGTGCTCGACGCCGACGCCCAGACCGACCCGCGCGAGCGGCTGCTGCGGCTGACGCTCCAGATGGGCCCTGTCTACGTCGCCCTCACCGGCCTGCTCTGGGTGTCGCTCGTGGGAGCCGGCGAGGATCCGCTGATCGCCATCTGCCACGCCATGAGCGTGCTCTCCACCTCCGGCATCTCGCCGGTGGCCGGCCTCTCCGAGGCGCAGAGCGGGCTCGCGGGCGAAGTGCTGATCTTCGTCTTCTTCGTCTTCGCCTTCAGCCGCAAAACCTTCTCGCCGGGCTACGGCATGGGCTTCGACCGGGTCAGCGCCGTCTACCGGGACGTCGAGGCACGGATGGCATTCTACTGCATCGTTCTGATCCCCTCCGCGCTCTTCCTGCGCCACTGGATCGGGGCCTTCGAGGTTGACGACATCGCCGACATCGAAGCCGCGGTCCGCGCTCTCTGGGGGGCGATCTTCTCGGTCGCGAGCTTCCTGACGACCACCGGCTTCACCAGCTCCGAATGGGGCGGCACCGAAACCTGGTCGGGGCTGCAGACGCCGGGGATGGTGCTGATGGGTCTTGCGCTGGTGGGCGGCGGGGTGGCCACCACCGCAGGCGGGGTGAAGCTGCTCCGCGTCTACGCGCTCTACAAGCACGGTCACCGCGAGATGGAGCGCCTCGTCCACCCCCATTCGGTCAGCGGCTCGGGCGGGGCCTTCGGGCGGCACATGCGCCGGCAGGGCGCCTATATCGCCTGGCTGTTCTTCATGCTCTACGCCATGTCTCTGGCCGGGGTCTCGGCCATGCTGGCCGCCACCGGCCTCAGCTTCGAACAGGCGATCATCCTGTCGCTCTCGGCGCTCTCCACCGCCGGGCAACTGGCCGAGGTGGGCGGCGACGGGGCGATCAGCTACGTGCAGGTGACGGATGTGGCCAAGGTGGTGCTGGCAGGCGCCATGGTTCTGGGCCGGGTCGAGGCGCTCGCCATCATCGCCCTTCTCAACCCCGAATTCTGGCGCGCCTGAGGCGCCTGGGTCGCACCCCCTCTAGCGCTCTGAATTTGGGGGTGGAATCTTGCAGACTCAGCCTCCATAGTGGCCACGTGGACGGGAGCTCGCGGTCCGAGGCAGGGCACCCGAATGCGTGCGCGACGGAAGCAACGACAAGAACAAGGCATTCAAATGGCCAGTGACAAACAGAATTTGCAGGATGCATTTCTCAACCACGTGCGGAAGACCAAGGTTCCCGTGACCATCTTCCTGATCAACGGGGTGAAGCTCCAGGGGGTCATCACCTGGTTCGACAACTTCTGCGTCCTGCTGCGCCGCGACGGCCAGTCGCAGCTTGTCTACAAGCATGCGATCTCAACCGTCATGCCGGCCCAGCCGATCAGCCTCTACGAGGGTGAAGAATAGCGGAATTTCACGATACCGCGGAGCGTCCGACCCGGGCGTTGGTGCTCCACCCCGACATCCAGACAGACCCCGAGCGCCGCGCCGCCGGGCCCGCCCTCGAAGAGGCGACGGCTCTCGCGCTTGCCCTGCCGGGGCTGGAGGTTGTCGCAGGAGAGGTCGTGAACGTGCGCCAGCCGCAGCCCGGCACGCTCTTCGGCACCGGCAAGATGGACGAGATCAAGGCGCTGATCGACGCCCGCGAGATCGGCCTCGTGCTGGTCGACGGCCCGGTGACCCCGGTGCAGCAGCGCAACCTGGAGGAGGCCTGGAAGGTCAAGCTGCTCGACCGCACCGGCCTTATCCTCGAGATCTTTGCCGACCGCGCCGCCACTCGCGAGGGCGTGCTGCAGGTCGAGCTTGCCGCGCTCTCCTACCAGCGCACCCGCCTGGTGCGGGCCTGGACCCACCTCGAGCGCCAGCGCGGCGGCCTCGGCTTCGTCGGCGGCCCCGGCGAAACCCAGATCGAGGCCGACCGCCGCGCCATCGACGAGGCGGTGGTGAAGATCCGCCGCCAGCTCTCCAAGGTCACCAAGACCCGCGCGCTGCACCGCGCGGCCCGCGCCAAGGTGCCCTTTCCGGTGGTGGCCCTCGTCGGCTACACCAACGCCGGAAAATCCACGCTCTTCAACCGGTTGACCGGCGCCGAGGTGATGGCCAAGGACATGCTCTTCGCCACGCTCGACCCGACGATGCGCGCCGTCGAACTCGACAGCGGCGACAGGGTGATCCTCTCCGATACCGTGGGCTTCATCTCCAACCTGCCCACCGAACTGGTCGCCGCCTTCCGCGCCACGCTGGAAGAAGTGCTTGAGGCCGATCTCATTCTCCATGTCCGCGACATCGCCTCCGCAGAGTCCGACAACCAGGCCCGCGACGTCGACACCATCCTCGAGAGCCTGGGGGTCAGCACGAGCGTGCCGAGGCTGGAACTCTGGAACAAGATCGACCTCCTCCCGCCCGAGGCCGCCGAGCCCCTGCGCAACCAGGCCTCCCGCCGCGACGACGTGCTGGTGATCTCCGCCGTCTCAGGCGAGGGGCTCGAGGCGCTGCAGGAGACCATCACCGGACACCTCGAGGGCGTTCGGCTGGAAGAGACCCTGACGCTGCCCTTCAGCCAAGGCCGCGCCCGCGCCTGGCTCTTCGAGCGCGGCGTGGTCGAGGAAGAGACCGAGACCGAGGAGGGCTGGTCGCTGCGCCTGCGCTGGACCCCGCGCCAGAAGGCGGAATTCTCGAAACTCTAGACGGGCAGGCACATCGGCATTACCTGAAGCCTGCGCCAGATCTGTCAGGCGACACACCCGGAGGCACCATGCTGAAGAGCCAGAAGCACTACTACTGGATCGGCGGCGGCATCTGGCTGGCGCTGATGCTGCTCGGCGGCGCGTTCGTGGTGGTTGCGGGCCTGCGCGGAGAGGGCTTCGGCCTGGGCGAGGCGCTGGAGAGCGAGACCTTTCCCTCCGCCGAGGTGGTCACCGGCGATCCGGCGGCACAGGGCGTCGAGATCACCGAGGCCGGCGAGGTCGACGTGGGGCCTTCGGGCCTCACCCTCACCGATCCCATCGCCTCTCCCGGCCGCACCGCCTTCGACCTCGAGGTGCCCGAAGGCCGCTATTCCGCGCTGATCTATCGCCCCGCCGACGAGCCCCGCGTCATCGGCATGGTCGCCCTGCGCCTCACCGGCAGCGAGATCGCAACCTGGGAGACGGTCGGCCGCAAGGACCGCCCGATCGACCTCGATTTCTCCACCGATGACGTGGTCGCCCTCGGTGACGTGGAGGCCGTCGCCGCGCTGGACCCGGAGGCCGTGAAGGCAGCGCTCGCCGCCTCCGCCGAGCCTGTCCCCACCGCCACGCTGACCGCGGAGGGCCGTGACATCCTGCTCTTCGATCCCAGTTTCGAGACCTTCTCCGCCGACATCTACGCCGGCTACGATGCCGAGGGCAGCCTCGTCATGCTGGTGAAGGACTTCGGCTACTTCGCCACCCGCAAGGCCCTCGAAGAGAAGTAGGGCGGGAGGTGTCCCGCCACAGCAGGGGCACCATCCCCCGCAGGCCGGGCTCCAGCCCGGCCACCCGCCACGCTCACTCCGCCGGCGTGAGCACCGTGACGCCCACGTTGGCCGCCCGTGCCAGCGCAGGGTCGAGCGACATCGGAATGTACTCCCCCCGCCGCCAGAGCGCGCCCAGGTCGTCATAGTGCCGCGACAGCGGATGCCCCGACTGGCCCGTGGCCGTGACGAAGACAGAACTGTCGGGATCTGAGAAGTCGTAGACCCCGCGATACCCCGCGCCGTGGACGTTGGAATAGGGGTCGGGATCGGTGCCCTTCGTCCGGCCCCGCAGCAGGGTGAAATCGCCACCCGAGGTGCTCTGGTGGATGTTGACGATCCACTTGAGCACTGGCAATTCGCCCAGCACCGCATGGTCGTGCAGAGCCACGTGGGCATCGCCCCAGCGCAGGCTCTCCAGCGCCGTGCCGTAGTGCTCGGCGATCCACAGCAGCGCCTCGTCGAGCGCGATGCGGGCCAGGTCGGTGCAGCTTTCCTGCGCGGTCGATTGCACCACGTCGCACCACACCGCCGCGCCGTCCACGTCGCGGTAGACCCGCTCGAGGAAGAGCGGATCGGGGTGGTTGAACTCCACCGCCAGCGGGCCCAGCTCGTCGCGGATCAGCCGGTTCTGCAGGTGCTTCAGCCAGGCCGCGAAGATCAGCGGCTCCGGCAGATGCTCGCTCATCTCGCCGTTCCAATTGGCCAGCAGCTCCAGCGCCCGCTGCCGCTGCCGCTCCGGTGTGCCCTCGGGCGCCGCCTCTCCGGTGAACCACAGATCCTTGGCGATGAGCGGCAGCAGGGTGCGCGCGGTGAAGCTCACGGTGTCGAGCTGCGCGTCGATGAAGCTCTCGCGGGTATGCACCTCGCGGGTCTGCATCAGCCGCGTCCAGCGCTGGATCCGCTGGGTGTCGCCCCAGCTGAAGCTCACGTGGTCCGGAAAGGGCCGATCGACCGTCTTGTTGTTGGTGTTCCCGAGGATGCCGCCCTCCGGGTCGATGAACTCCGGGTTCTTCGCGTAGGGCATGCGCCCCGCCCAGCGGTTCTCGGCCCGCCAACCCAGCGCCGGCATCCGCCCCTGGCTCGAATGCGCCGGGTTCCGGCGCGGCATCGCGCCTATCATCTTCATCGCCACCCGTCCCGGCTCGGCGATCGTCAGGTTCTGCGAGGGCGCGATGTAGAGCTCCATCGCGGCGATGGCCTCCTCGATGGTCTGCGCCTGTTGCAGCCCCAGCGCCGCCTGCATCGTGGTGTCGCGCGGCGAGAGCGCCGTCCAGCCGACGGCCGCGACATGGCCGGGCGGGGTGACGCTGGAGAGGTTGTAATGCGAGCCGGGCAGCACAGGCCCGTTCTCGCTGCGCCGGAGCGTGATGGTGATGGGCTCGGCATCCTTGATCTGGATGATCGAGCTCTTGGTCGAGAAGGCCTTCCACCCGGTCGGCGTGCGATATTCCTGCGGGTTGGCCGGGTTCAGCTCCTCCATGAAGACGTCCTGGTCGTCGAGGTAGGAGGAGGTGATGCCCCAGGCCAGCGCGTCCGACCGGCCCGAGAGCACGAAGGGAATGCCCGGGATCGTCGCGCCGATGACGCCGCCGGTCGAAAGCTCGACGCGCGCGAGATACCAGATCGTCGGCGCGGTCAGCCCCAGGTGCGGGTCGTTCGCCAGCAGCGCCTTGCCCGCCGCCGAGCGCTTGGGCGCCGCGGCCCAGGCGTTCGAGGCTCCGGCGAAGGCCGGGGGTTTCACCGGCGAGAGCGGATCGAGCGCAAACTGCGTCCAGCCGTCCTGCGGCCCGTCGATGGGCACGAGGCTGGCGTAATCGGGCAGGGCGGCGGTGCCGCTGGAAGGGTCGTCGGGCAGGATGTCGGCCAGCCGCTCCTCGGAGAGCTGGAGCGACACCCGCGCCCGCAGCACCTCCTGCGAGAGATGCCCCGAGAGCTGCAGCGCCATCATCTTGCCCATCGCCACCGTGTCGGCCGGCCGCCAGGGGGCGATCTCGCGGGAGAACAGGAAGAACTCCGGCGCCCCGCGCCCCAGAGCACCCTCGTTCACCGTGGCGATCCAGGCGTTGATCCCGGCCGA